>JADFMM010000419.1 GCA_022563885.1 Planctomycetota bacterium
CGTGTCACACTGCCCGAATTCCTGCAAGACGCCGCCTACCGGACCGGCATGGTCGGGAAATGGCACCTGGGGCTTAAGTATCATAATCGCGACGGAGGCATTGCCGAAGGCTGGGAGGATGCCGACCTGACCAAACCCATTGCCGATGGCCCGCTGGACCACGGTTTTGATTTCTACTATGGCATATCCCGCAGCCATGGAACGTCCGGCCCCGATGGAGAAAAGGGCAAGGATCCCAAGCAAAGCAGAGGCCCCGGTTGGATTCACAACCGCAAGATCGTCGGTGCCACGGGAACCGGAAAAGCCCTCGACGGTTCGTATCGCCTCGACCGGGTGGGCGATGTCTTAGATGAACAGGCCTTTGCCTTTCTGGAACGGGCAAACAAGGAGGCCAAACCCTTCTTTCTCTACTTCGCTTCACCGGCAAACCACGCTCCCTACACCCCATCGGTCAAACTTGGCAAGAGGGCCATCGCGGCGGCCAGCAGGAATGTCGACGGCTCTCTGACGCACCAGAAACGTCTCGATTTCATCTACCAGAACGATGTGCACATCGCCCGGCTGCTGGACCATCTCAAAACCACCGCCGATCCCCGCCGTCCGGGAAAAGCCTTGATCGCAAACACGCTCTTTATCTTCACCAGCGACAACGGTTCGGAAAATGGGAACAAACAATTCACCGGCCCCTTGCGCAGCAACAAAGGATCGACCTACGACGGAGGCCACCGTGTGCCCTTCATCGCGAGTTGGCCCGCCGGTGGCGTAGGTGACGGAAATGCCGAGACACCGGGAGACACCAGTGAACGTCTACTGTCGCTCACGGACATGTTCGCGACCATAGCAGAGATACTCGCAAAACCGCTACCGCCCCTCAAAGGCAATGCCTATGGCGCGGAAGACAGCGTCAGCCAACTCGCCGCGCTGAGAGGCAAGGCTTTCCGTCCCCGCATACCGATCTTTCCCAACGACCACAAGGAGGCCTCGAAGAGAAAAGCCGATAAACGCGCGTGGGTTGCGGTGCGGTCCAACGCTGCCCCCCTCCCCGGCAAGTGGAAGCTGTTTCTCGATCATCACTTCGCCTTCGATCAAGAACTCAATCCGAAAGAACTCTACAAAATTGACGATGACCCCATGGAAGCCACCAACCTGCTGAACCATCCCCCATGCCAAACCGTCATTGATTTCTTGCTCAAGCAGGCCAGTCTTGCCGCGGGAGATGACGGTTCAACGAGACATTTGCAACAATGAAGACACGAAACACCATTCACCTCCTGGCTGTGCTGTACGCGGCCCTGACGACGCTGAACCTGGGAGCCGCAGAACAGAAAAAGCCAAACATCCTGCTCATCCTGGTCGACGATCTCAAGCCGGCGCTCGGTTGTTATGGCGATCCGGTAGCACAGACGCCCAACATGGATGCCCTGGCCGCCCGGGGGATGCGCTTCGACCGCGCCTACTGCAACCAGGCGGTGTGTGCTCCGTCGCGCTTTACCTTGATGTTGGGATCGCACTCGACCTCCACCGGACTATACAACCTGGGCAGCCAACTGCGTGGGCTGGTGCCGGACGCCGTCACGCTACCGCAGTATTTCGCCAGGCACGGCTATCGCACCGAGTCGCTTGGCAAGGTGTTCCACATCGGTCATGGCAATCAAGGCGATCCCCAGTCCTTTAGCGTGCCGCACTTCAAGGACAAGGTTATTGAGTATCTCGACCCCGCCAGTACGGAGGGTGGAAAACTCACCCGGGAAGAGGCGCTGTTTACCAATCAAAAGCTGGGACAGATCAGATCGCTGCCCCGTGGGGCCGCCTTTGAGTCACCTGTCGCCGAGGACACCGATTACGCCGATGGGCGCGTGGCCGAGGAAACCATCCGCCGACTCGAGGCGGCGAGGCAGCGACGGGACAGCAACGACACACCCTTCTTCATCGCGGTCGGTTTTGTCCGCCCGCACCTGCCCTTTTCTGCCCCCAAGAGATACTGGGACATGTACGACCCGGCCAAATTGCCGATGCCGGAATATGAAGAAGCCCCAAAGGGCGCGCCGGCCGTCGCCATCAAACGCGGCGGAGAAATCAGGGCTTACCGGCCGGTGCCAACGGAGGGCGAGATGGACCAAGCACTCAAGCGGCAGCTCATTCACGGCTACTACGCCAGCACCAGTTTCGTGGATGCCCAGATCGGCAAGGTGATCCAGGCGCTTGATCGACTCCGGCTTGCCGACCACACCATCATCGTGCTGTGGGGCGACCACGGGTTTCATCTAGGTGACCTCGGCATCTGGACCAAGCACACCAACTACGAACAGGCCAACCGCATCCCCATCCTGATCGTCGCACCCGGTGTGACCACACCCGGTTCGGCCACCAAGCAACCGGCGGAAAGTGTGGACATCTACCCTACGTTGGCCGAATTGGCCGGTCTCAAGCCACCCAGCGGGCCGCAGCCCATCGATGGTGTGAGCCTGGTCCCGGTCTTGAAGAACCCTGCCGTCCGCGTCCGCGACCACGCCTATCACGCCTACCCCCGCAAGAAACTCGGCAGGGCCATTCGCACCGAGCGCTATCGATTGGTCGAATGGCGACCACTGGGCGAACCCGAGGCGACTGCCGAATATGAACTCTACGACTACGAATCCGATCCGCTGGAGAGAAAGAATCTCGCAGCGGACAAGCCGAGCGTCTTGCGAAAACTCAAGCAGACGCTGGCAATGTATCCCCTTCCATTCGCCTCATCCAAAAACCGACGCCGTCCTGGGGCCGCTTCTCCGTAAATTGCACACGAGCCGCTCACCATCTCGGCGTACGTGAGGCCGGCAGGCCCCAACGGCGTGGTCCTCGCCCAGGGCGGTGACAGGGAGGGTTACGCCCTGCACTTCGTCGACGGCAAGGCGGCCTTCGACGTTCGCATCGATGGCAAGGTCACGCGTGTCATGATGAAGAAGCCTGTGAAAGGCCTCAATCGGCTCCAGGCAACGCTCAATCGCAAAACGATGAGCCTCTCTGTCAACGCCAACATACCGCCCATCAGCCGGGTGGGTATCCAGAAGCGCGACCTCAGCCACACGGCCCAAACCATCAACCAGCGGGGCACAACCATCGTACCGCTGGAGGTGCGCCCCATGGCGAACGGAGACGTCACCATCCGCGCCAAGGACCCCGACTACGCCACCCCGGGTCCCGACGAGGCGCAGCAGTTCTTGGATTGAGAGGTACCCGATCGCTCCTATTCAAAGGATCCTGACCGAACGCGCCGCACCACCGCGGTTTCGATCATTTCTACGGCACGAGCGAAAGCGACTCCGATCGCTTCGCTCCCGTCGAACGGGCTCAATTGACTGAACGTTTCCAGCGACGCCCCGTTATGCCAGATTCATTCAGCTTCCAAGCCTGCCAACGCCAACTCGCCCAAGGAGTCGAGTAGTTTGATGCTGGCCCGAGAGCATGTGTGAGACCATGCAGACTGAAAAGGGAGCTATTGTCTACCGACTTGAAACGGAGTCCTACAGCCCGTTGGTTTGTATCTGACACCGCCATGTCATATACTTTTTAATAGCTGATGGGTGGTTAGTCGAGAAACCATGGGTACGAGCCTTGCTGTTTTGGCTTAAATCTCATGGTCTGTCCGACCGACAACGTTGGGCTGAGCCTTACGATGGTCCGATGGTGGGCGAGTGAAACAAGTCAAGTCTGCTTAGAGCCCCTACGCAAAATGATCGTCGCACCGAGAGCGAGCGTTTTTGCCTCTGGCAAGGAAGGCGAAGCAGGCCATCCGAGGATGGTCGATGGAGCCTGACGCCGTCCAGAGGGAAAATAAGTCGCTCGAATGCAGACGCAGTTTG
>JADFMM010000420.1 GCA_022563885.1 Planctomycetota bacterium
GCCGAAGACTCTTCGCAGTTGGATGTTTCCGTTTCGCCATGACTCTGTCTATGCAGCCTCTCTCTTATTCTCCGATCGCTTTCTCAGGTCGATTAGTCGCATCATCGTGCGCTTCTGTGGCTGATGTCCACTGTTGGCAGCGTCTTCAATACCGGACAATTCGGCCACTTCCTTATCCGAGAGGGGAGTGGACAGGTACTCCTCCCGCTGCTTTCGGATTCGGTCGTTGTAGTCTCTGGCTTCCTTGGACCGCACCTTGTTTTTGGCATCTTCGAGTTTCCTTCCCTGCTCGGCGGTCGCCTTCTTTATTCTCAGTTTCTCCGCGCCTCGCCTGAGCCCCCCCGCTCTATCGGCCATCTTGGCGGCATGTGCCTTTTCCGCCCCTTCTAATTCTGCAAGTTCGTCTGGATCAGTGGGTCGTCTTATTGGTCGTGCCATGGTTAACTCCTTATAAATATCGGTTCGTCAGATTCATATCGGATCCCGCGCATCCAATTTGGCTATCAGAAAGTCTGCATATCGCTTGAGTCGATTCGCCTGGCCTTGTTTGGGTAGGGGAACGCCTTGGCCGGGCGCTAAACCGACCTGACCGGCTTTGTGGACATCTTCAGTGGAATACCGACTGGTGATGTTCTTCTTGATGTTGAAGCGGCTGCGCTTGGTCATGCCAGGCCCCTGTCTCGCAGAATAGCGTCCTTGTTGTGAACATCGCTATTTTCGATGAGTTCCTTGTCTGACAGCGGGGGATGACCCGATTCGATCAGACTCTTATTTAGCAACTGAGCCTCGGCGGCTTTGCTTATACGAACAGTGATGCTGTGTGGACTCAGGGCTACGGTGGTGTGGTATTTCCCAACATTATGATTTCTAAGCCCGTCGAGAAGGGCTTCTATCGCCATGGGTTTGGCTTTTTCGTCTATCTTGGCCAGCAGGGCCTCGTATATCTGTTTTTGCTCGATATACGCCTCCCCGGCCTCCTTAATGGCTGCGGGACCTTCATCCGTGTAAAGGGACCCATCCGGTATCGCAGGCTCTTCAGGAACGGGTATACCCATAGTCTGGACAACGATTGACCTAGCATCATCGAGCAGGGTCTCGTCGATAAGGTCCTGTTCATCGATGATTTCCCTCATCTCATCATCCGAGTAAAGGGTGCTGCAGGAGATAATGCCGTCGAGCAGGGATCCAAGGATCTTCTGAGATTCATCGAAGCGGGCAAGAACGGGACTCACGCCGATCTCGGCGCTTGCTTGCTTGGCGAGTATTGCCCGACCGCTCTGATCCGTGAGGTCGGCCTCAGGATGATCGGTCCTGATATTGGCGACTTCTCGGATCGCCTGCTTGCTTGACTGCGCCATGGCGTCGAGACCGGCAGGAAATTGAGAGGGCTCGATCTTTTCAATCGAGCCACCGCATTTAGACTCATCGATTATCGGGATAGACTCGCCCGACATACGCCGCAGGATGGTCGAGTAATCGTTAATATCTTTTTTAATGATCCAACCTGCGTTCGGAAGACTTTTCAATAAGTTGATGACTTGGCTCCTGAAGAGGTTGTAGCTCTCTGTTGGGGCGATCATGTCATCGACTATGCCGGCATTTTCGTATTGTGACCAGAAAGGAGTGAAGCGGACCACCGGGAACAGGGATAGATTTGCACGGGTGAGATCAAACTCGTCTACCACGTTTTCCAGCATCTGAGATCCGATAATTTTCGTATGGTTCATCACCTTAATCTGAACCTCTTTGATAGTAAACTTCTTGGGATGGCGCTTGGTCGCAGCGTCGGCTTTGCTGATGTCCTCCTTGTCGATGAGGATCGTCACATCCGTCTCTGGCTTGGTGTTGTCGTAGAAATACCTACCGAGGGTCCAGTTCGGCCACCAGCAGTGGGTTAGCTTGGCCCTGAGTTCCGACAAAGGTGGCGCCGGTCTCTCGGACCGGGTCGTACCTTCCTCGGAACCACCTTTGGCGATCCCGCTGATGAACTGAGTGAGTTTTCCTGCCAGGCTCAATGGTGCAGGCCCGTCCGACAAAAGCTCGATTACATCCTTATGTTCCGGCCATCGGCCAGCCGCCCAACCGGGATCGACATACTCATCCCAGAAGAAGAATTTGGCACAATCCCCCCGTCCAGTGGTCCCGTTGAAGTTATAGCAGAGGCAAGTCGTATCGACCCTGCAGTCGAATTCATTTAGAAGTTTGATCTTCGCATCGCCGTTGAGGGGATCCCGCTCTTCGTCCTTTAGCACCACCACGTAGCCGTTTCCGGTGATAAAACCTCGCTCGGCCCAGTCGATCATCTGGTGGATGCCGCCGCTTGTGTCCACGGTGTGCTTGATGAGAACGCTCTTCGTCTCCGCAATCAGCCGGGACCCGCCGCGAGTATTCAGAATGGTCACATCCTTGGGGTTCTGTATGACATGCCCGACCACCTGGGAAACTTGTGGTCGGATATGGTTCTCTGCCGAGACATGTTTGCCCTCGTCCTTCAGTTTCTGTGCGATCACCTCGTCCCACTGGTGGCCCTCGCGAAAATCACTGGCCTTGCGCATCCGTTTCTGGTCGTAGTCATTGCTGGTATCGGCAATCCCGGACCATTTGCGCAGCTTCGTCATAATCTCTGACTCCGCTTCCTGACCTAGAGATTCTGGCGTCTGTAGTTCCATAGTTAGATTCGCAGTATTTCCTGGGCCGCCTTATTTCCCGCTTGGGCCCGTTTCGCGAGAAACGAAGTGTTAATCTTGCCCTTGGTAACGGCCCCAACTTCCTTGGCCGCGGCCATGAGCTTGTCGCTCGCGTCCTTGGTCACGGTTTCCGGTGGGAGGAATTTGAGAATATCGACGGTGGTGACGTTCTTTGTCTTGCCGCTCTTCGTGGGAACGGTTCTAACGCCTGTGATCCGGCCACGAATTAGCATCAGCTTCGTCTCGCCCACGTCGGCCGGGATAAAGGCATCCGGGATATCGAAACTCGGATACCACGGACCAGAAGAGATTTCGACGCCCTTACTGGCAAGGTCAATTGCTTTGCTGTGTTTCGCCATGCTTTGCTCCTCGCATCGGACCTCGGGGGTCGGTCGTGGTGTAATTCGGGTATTCTTCTACGGTGATCGTGGTGATGTCGAAGGAACTGGACTCATCCGGAAGTGTCCTTATTGCGAGAGCCTCAAGAGCCTCAGTGTTGAAATACATACGTGCCTGCTGCATGAGGACGACCCAGTGGGTGCGCCCCAATGAAATGGCCATAGCATCCGTGAATTCGAGGTATTTCATCTCGAAGGTGCCAATGCCACTCGCCGGCGTACTCGCGGTCCTCAGGGAATAAACGAACTTCTTTGGGCCCATGTCCGTATAGGCGTCGCTCAAGATATTCTTTATCTGAGCCTCATCGGGTCTGCCAGACCACTCCATGATGACGGTCACGGCCGATTGGGCCTCCGTGATGTCAACGTCTATTTTGTTGGTTTGAATGGCAATCATGCGCTACGCATCCTGTCTTGAGGGAAGACCCGATAGCTGATGGTCATCTTCAGATATTCGACACCCTCTTCGTATGGCCCTTCCACGAACGTAACCCTGGTCTCGTCGATGGGCGTAATCTTGTTCTCAAGCCACATCCGTAGGGATTGCTTCAAATGTTCCTCTTCGGAGACGATCCCAGACGCGCTACTCCCGCCAGGCTTAGCTGACATAGACCCTTTATAAGTGTCGGTATGGAGAATCGTGTCAGCCGGAACCTGTTCCTCAACCATCGGTGTAAAGCGGACGATGGGGTCTTCATCCACAAAGCCAACAATCTGCCCGGACGCCCGATGCCCTTGTTCCGGCATTGGTGC
>JADFMM010000421.1 GCA_022563885.1 Planctomycetota bacterium
AATTTACGGTTTCCATGTTAGCATATCACGCTATGAAGCCTCTATTCAAAATCTCAGCCTAGGGACCGGCAAGAAATAACTTGGACTTTTGAATGCCCAATTGCACCCCATCTTTGATCGCTTCTCAATCGCGAAAGCCGCGACGTAGGACAGCTACGCCTGTGGTTTCGCTCAATCGGGCGCGACCCAATATGGGGCACACTTGGACCCCAAATTGTCCAATTTATTTATTGCCGATCCCCTGTTGTCGAGTCTCTTCCCTCTTGCTGCTATGGATTGCCCTTTTTCCTCTTGCCCTCCATGCCGATGAGAATGGGACGAACAGAGCCCTATTGAAATCGTTGACCTTCTACGCATCCTTCAACAGGGGCATTGATGCCGATTTTGCCCATGGGGACCCCAACCTGTACACCATCGTTTCGGGTAAGCCCGACTTCAAGACGGCTGTAGGTCTTCAAGCCGAAGGAATGACAAAGCTTATAAAGGGCAAGGGATTGTCTGGCGACGCGTTGCAATTCACGCGTCGAGACGCAAAAAAACTGTTTTATAAGGCGAAGAAGAATCTAGCCTATGGCCGGCGCGAGTGGAGCGGGACCGTATCCCTTTGGTTGAGGTTGGATCCGGAAAAGGATCTTGACCCGGGATACTGCGATCCCATTCAAATCACGCCTCGACAGTGGAACGACGGCGCATTCTTTGTCGACTTTGACAGAGCAGGTGATCCTCGAGATTTTCGCCTTGGTGTTTTCGCCGATCTAGACATCTGGAATGCTCAAAACAGGGACTGGAATGATATCCCTGCAGACCAGCGGCCCCTCGTGGTGGTCCACCATCCCCCCTTTGCCAGCGATAAATGGACACACGTGCTCTTTACCTGGAATCAATTTAACAGAGGAGACAAAAGCGGTGTCGCAGCCTTTTACCTCGACGGCAGACTCCAAGGGAGATTGACTGGCTGGGAGCAGACGATGACCTGGGGACCCCATGAAGAATGTCGTATACAGATTGGCCTCAACTATATTGGACTTTTCGATGATCTGTCTTGCTTTGATCGGGCGCTCACATCACAAGAGATTAGGCGTCTGTATGAATTGAAGGGCGAGTTGTCAGCGTTGGTCGCTAAATAGCCTATCCTTCTTTTCTCTGTGATTTGGCGCCTCTGTGAGAGATACCTTTTCGTCTCGGCCGAAGGCCGGCCAAGAGCATGCACGTAAATGGAGAAGAAGTTCCTGCGAAACACTCTATCGGCGGCGATTTGCCGGATCGCTATCTCCGCTGCGCACTCTGACCGCTCTGCGCGACGTAGCCCAGATTTGCCGCTGAACTGAAGGGATCTTCAAAACGGTTCAGGTTGGGGAAGATCGCGTGCAGGTCTTCCTGGGAAACCCCCAGCCAGTGGGTGGCAACTGCCTGATACTGTTCCACCGAGGTGGTGGGTATCCAGCGGCCCCGCCCCTTGTTGTCCGCATCATCCTTGCCGTTGATGGCCAAATCGGGAAACGTACCGTAGATTTTACCACCGTCGACCGGACCGCCCATCACGATCTGGTGACCGCCCCAGGCATGGTCGCTGCCGGCAGAGTCGATATCTTCTTTGTTGGCGGTAAAGGTGCGGGCGAAATCGGAGTGGGTCACGGTCATCACCTTGTCATTGACCTGCAAGACCTTCAGCGTGTTGCTGAATGCTCTCAAACTCTCCCCTAATTCAGTCATGAGATTGCCATGTGCTACGGTTTGCCCGGCATGATTGTCATATCCGCCGATGGAACAGAAGAAGATCTGTCGCTCATTGGAAAGGGCCTCTCGTCCGGCGATCAGCCGAGCAATCATTTTCAGTCGTCTGCCCAAGGCACTCGTGGCGTTTTGGAAGAAGAAATCAAAATCAACAACCGACGCGTCGGCCTGCGCTAAGGCATCGCCCACGAATCCTTCGGCCTGACGGGCACGGCGCACCACATTGTTGTAGCCCTCTTCCAGCAGGTGGGCGTGACTGTACGCCATGATCTGTTCGAAGGCCTTGAGCCGTCGGCCCGCGTTGTTGTTTCGGTATCCCCCACCCCCATCCAGGGCGCCTGCATAGCCGTTGCCATAGCCGGCATCCGCGAATTCTGTTATCCCGCTGTCGGACACCATGTACTGAATCACGTCTTGGCCTACCTGCAGCCGATTAACCCCGGAAAGCGAAATCGACATGGAGATATTGCTCGTGCTGTTGTGCGTCGGGTTCATTAGATCGGCGACGCGCCCACCCCAGCCTGAGGTGAAGGGTTGGTCGGGAATGGAACTCTGCCACTGCAGTTGCTGATCGGAATGGGAGAACAGTTTGGGGGGGAGAATGACCGTCTTATTGAGGTAGGCGTCTCGATTGGGTATGGGTTCCACCATTGTCCCGACATTGGCAACAAAGGCGAGATCCTGCTGATTGAAAAGTGCAGCCATTGGCGCCAGATTTGGATGCAGACCATACAGCGGTTTTGCAGCGGAGGGATGGTGCAGGGGATGCAGTTGATCCGCGGGAATCGCCAGGATGCCACGCCCTTTCTCATAATTGGACCGAGCCGGATGGCCGGCCGCCGGGACCAGCATATTGTTGGAATCGTTGCCGCCGAAGAGAAACAGGACAACCAGGGCCTTGTAGTCTCCCAGGGCATAAGTGCTTTGGGCCAGCGCCTTTTCCGTCAGCAGCAAATGCGACAGAGAATTGACCAGGCCGGTGACACCCAGGGCGGCACAGCCCGACTGCCGGAGAAAGTGCCGACGATTGAGTCTACCCTCTTGTTTGTCCATCAATCACTTCCTTCTATCTCTTATCTTTGCACCTGGAAAGTCGGTGACACGAGGATCAGGTAGGGGGCGGTGAGTGCCTTGCCGGTTCGCAAGTCATCCGATTGTGCCGCCACGGTCTCTATGATGATGCTGCGTGGATTGGGTTTGGCGGCATCGGCATAGTCTGCCTTCAGCGTTCCTGCCGTCAAGACCAGATCTAGGTGATCTACCAGGACCTCGGCGGCCTCCTCTTCCGAGAGCCGTCTATTGCGGAGTATAAACCCGGCGTTGTCATAGATGTCCTGAAACTGGCTCAGATCGACGGGCCAGTCCCGACCCACCTTGTTGAGCTTCTCCCAGGATTCGATATGTCGCAACGGTACCGTCGTGTCGTTGGCAATCTGCAGTTCCGGCGCGACCAGTTGGGAGGCGGCGAGATCGCCACCCGGCGTATAGTCGGGCTGATAGTAGTTGAAGACCGTCGGCGCCGACATGAAGGTATGCTGATAGTTGAACCCGTAACCGAAACTGCTCGATCGTCCTGTGATGCCGATGACGGCCCAGTTTGCCGGGAAGTTGTCTGCCTGCGTCTGGGGATAGCCTACGTACACCAAGTCGGAAATGGGATCGGTGCTGGTCCGGTCAGGGGAGACATGGAAGGCGCGGCAAAACTGAATGAAGGCGATGAGCGGCTCTTTGACCTTACCATAGGTCTTGTTTTGAGCCAAGTCAACGAAGGTCAGGCTGCGGGCTTCATAGTCCAGTAGGATCGCCTTGACCACGGCGGCGAACGCGGCCGCGGTCGCCGAGCCGATCGTGCCTCCGCCTCCGGTGACGACGGCCACGTGGCCGGCAAACGGCTTTTCCCTGGCCTTGCCGAGCTTCGCCTGCTCCAGCGACCAGTACTCGATATCGAAGAGGTCTGCCTCGGCCGCCGACTCGAACACGCCGATGGACTCCGCATCGGTGACGGTCTGGACCGTGCTCACCGCGATGTCGGCGGCAACCCTCGCCTCACCGGACGAACGCCCGACGCCGAAAAG
>JADFMM010000012.1 GCA_022563885.1 Planctomycetota bacterium
GAATGGCGTGGTGATTCTGGCGGAGTTCTTTTCGGATTTGCCGACTCTGGAGCGGCGCACACCCGATTGGGGGCTGAACCTGCTGCTGGCCAATCCCTGGGAGTATGGCTACGCCGCACAACTCCGCGAGTATATCTCATTCCTGCACGAGGCCAGTGGCCGACTGCGTTACTTCGTCCCGGTCACCAGTCACGACACGGGCTCTCCCGCCCAACTTTTTGGAACGGCCGATGCAACCATCGCGCGCTACTTCGTTTGCGCGCTGTTCACCTCGGGGCAGACCGGCATCGTACAGGGCGTCGAACACGCCGTCCTGCAAAAGGTTGAGTTTGTCGGCAAACACCTGCAGCGCCCCCTAAACGGCGAAAACCACTACGTGTCCTTCATCTCACAGGTGAACGCGCTGCTGGGCCGCTACAAGACATTCACCAACAGTGGCAACATTCGCTTTATCGACGGCAACCATGATGCCATCCTTGCGGCGCTGCGTTTCGGCGGCTTCTGTGACGAGACGGATTTTTTGCTCGTCGCCAACCTCGACACCCAGCACGAGCAGTCGATCGACCTGGACCTCAGCGTGGGAGAGTTAAACCTCCCCTGCCGACTGGCGAATCTCCTGACCGACGAAGACATCACCCTGACCGATCCTCACCTGCACCTCACCCTGGCCCCGTCCACCGTCCGCGCCTTCAAACTTCAGTCCGATCTTCACCCCTGACGGTCGACAAAGGACACTCAAGCCAGCAGGCCATAGTCAACCAAGGCCTGGCGCAGGAGAGCCGCCTTGTCCATGTCCAGCGCTGTCAGGGGAAGACGCAACTCATCGGACGCCATGTCGAGCATGGCCATGGCCGCCTTGATGGGGATGGGGTTGACCGACAGACTGAGAAGGCCCTTGCTGAGGGCGAAGAGCTTCTTGTGCCACTTCAGGGCCTGCACGAAGTCGCCTTCCAAAATCAAATCGGTCATGGCCTTGACATCGGCGGGCACAATGTTGGCGACCACGCTAATCACGCCCTTCGCCCCCACCGACGCCAGGGGTAAGGTCAGCGAATCGTCTCCGGAGAGGATCGTGAGGTCACAACTTGCGGCAATCTCGCTGGCCAAGTCGAGCCTGCCGGTCGCCTCCTTGATGGCGGCGACATTGTCCAACTCGGCGAGTCTGGCCACCGTGTCACTGGTCATCCCCTCGCCCCCACAGCGACTCGGGATGTTGTAGAGCACCATGGGCAAATCGACCTCTTCGGCAATGGCCTTGAAATGTTCGTAGAAGCCCTGCTGGGTGGGCTTGTTGTAATAGGGACCGACTTGGAGCGTCGCGTCGGCGCCGACCGTCTTGGCATAACTGGCCAGTTCGATGGCCTCTGCCGTCGAGTTGGACCCTGCTCCCGCGATGACCGGAACCTGGCCGGAGACCATCTTCACCACACGCTCGTTGACCTTCTTGTGTTCAACGTGACTCAGCGTGGGACATTCGCCCGTGGTGCCCACGGGGACGAGTGCATCAATGCCGTTTTCCAAGTGGAATGAGACGAGTTCATCCAGCGTTTGGTAATCTATCTCACCTCCTTGAAACGGCGTGATCAGCGCGACCATTGCCCCGGTAAACATAGTGACCTCCCATTGTGGTGGCCTAAGCCTCAGGAACCACCCTTCGACCAATCAACCCTTAGGGACCGGCTGGTGCGACGATGCCATCAATGCCAGCATCCGGGCGGTCGCCTCACGCATTCCGACGAGAACTGCCCTCGACACAATGCTATGACCGATGTTCAGCTCGCAGACGCCGCGCATCGCCGCCACCGGGCCAATATTGCGGTAGGTCAATCCATGACCTGCGTGCACGACCAACCCGTTTTCCTCTGCACAGTCTCTGCCCCGCTCAAGGGCCGCAAGTCGCCGCTGCACGGTGCGAGGCGTGTTGGCGTTGGCGTACATGCCCGTATGCAGCTCAACGGCGTCACATCCGGTCTCGGCGGAGGCAACGATCTGCTCGGGCTCCGGCACGATGAAGGTACTCACGAGAATCCCCTTTTTGTGCATGCGCCGGACGACCTCCGCCAGCCGTTTACGCTGCTTGACACAGTCGAGGCCTCCTTCCGTCGTCAACTCTACTCGCTTCTCCGGCACGAGCGTGACCTGGTCGGGCTTGAGGCGTTCCGCAATCCGGGTGATGGATTCCGCCATGGACATCTCCAGATTCAGCTTGCAGGCCACCGTCTGTTTGAGGAGTGCGACGTCACGATCACCGATGTGCCGCCGATCCTGCCGCAAGTGCACCGTGATGCCATTGGCGCCGGCCAACTCGCACTGCACGGCCGCCCACACCGGATCCGGTTCGTCTGTCAAGCGCGCCTGGCGAATCGTGGCAACATGGTCTATATTTACGTTTAATAGGGCCATAATCGGTCATGCTGGAGAGCGGGAGGGATTGTATCAGGATACGGATTTACATCAAGGGAATTGCCGTATATCATACGGTGACACGCACAATCCCGTCTGGAAGAGACACCATGGCAACAAGAATAACGATCCGATTCGAAGCATTCGAACTCTCTGCGGAGTTGGAGGAGACCCCCACCGGCGGCGCCATTGCAGCGGCCCTACCGCTAACGGGAATCGCCAATCGCTGGGGTGACGAGATCTACTTTACCATCCCGGTCGATCTTCCCACGGAGCCCCAGAGCCGAGAAATTGTCAATGCAGGCGACTTGGGCTATTGGCCGACGGGCAATGCCTTTTGCATCTTTTTTGGACCCACCCCAGTCTCGGAAGGCAATGAAATTCGGGCCGCTTCGCCCGTGAATGTCTTTGGGAAGGTAGAGGGCGATCTGGGCCCCCTGTTCGCAGTCCAGACCGGTGACATGGTTGAATTGGAACTCACAGACTGACCGGCGACGTCCGCTCCCAGGCTCTAGACGGGAAGGCTAAGGCTGCTGGCATAGCCCGAAGCCAGCGTCATGATAGACTTGACCATAAACATCATCACCCCAAAATAAACGACTCTAGGAACCCAGCGAGCGAACTCCTGCAATAACAACTCCGCTCTGTCCGAAGAAATCTCTGCGATCTTGTTCGCGCATTCTTCGAGTTTACCCGTCTCTTCGCCGACCTTCCAAAGTTCGCGGTATTCCGATGGGATCTTTTTGGAGAACCCGCCACTCGGCATTTCGCCGCGGGCAATGAATTGGGCACCCCCCGCAAACATCTTTGCAATCACGCCATTGCCCACGATCTGCGGGGCCATGGCGAAGCATTCCGACATGGGGATACCTGCCTTGAACAACATGCCGAAGGCCCGACTGAAACGGGCGATGCAGAGTTCTCGCACACCCTTCCCTAAAACTGGCACCCACAAGACCAGTCGGTCCAGCAGGCTCCTCAACGCAGGGAGACGCGGGCCGAGAAACAAGATCACCCCAAGAACAACCGCCGGGACATAGAAAACCATCAGTATGCCCAAGACATTTTTAACATAGCCCCCTATCTCAATCTGTCCCAAGACGAATTTCCCCGCGGGCAGAATCGCCGCTGCAATATGCAGCACGAAAAGCGGCAACACAAGACCCGACACGACAGTTCGCTTCAGTCTGCGCATGAACTCATGCCACTGCGCCAGCATGCCGAAGCACATATCCAAATTGCCCGATTCTTCGGCTGCTCCGATCAGGGTTCGGTCGAAGCACGCAAAGACCCGCGGGTAGTCAGCCATCGCCCCAGACAGGGTATGGCCTTGGTTTAGAGCGTCCAACATTCCGGTCAGCACCCGACGCATGGGCCCTTTGTGCGATTCGCGGAGAAACTCGAACACCCGGAGCAAAGAAATCCCCGCCTCCAGCATGGTGGCGAAGCCGGTGTACACTACGATCAATTGACTGGTTCGTCCCATGAGTCGCTTCTCACCATTGCTGCGTACGTTGGAAGGTCAAGTATACAGTGAATGGGCGATGCACCGAAGGAAACTTTGCGGATCGTCGTTTACAGGGGCAGCGGTTTGCGAGTACACTCCCGGCCATGACGTCCGTCCTGATCCACTCACGGAAACTTCGTATTGCGCTGATCCCCGTCATCTTGCTGTCGCTGGGCCTGGTTGCCTATCTTGTCTGGAGCGAACCCTTTAATCCCCTTCACCGCGCGATCTCGGCGGGAGACCTAGCCAAGGTCGATGCCTTGCTCGCCGATCATCCAGGGCTGGTCCGGAAAAAAGACAGAGACGGTTGGACCGCCCTCCATGTCGCGGCCAACGGAAATCATGCCTCGATCGTCACGAGCCTGCTGGGCCATGCCCCCCAGATTGATGCGCAGACCCGTGAGAGAGGGGCCGGGTCCGAAAGGGGTTGGACGGCCTTGCACATGGCTGCCAACAGCGACAATGTCACCATCCTGGAGGCCTTGCTGGCGAGCGGTGCCAATCCCAATCTCAAGACTGATGCAGGCCAAACCCCTCTCCACATGGCTGCGATGGGTGGACATGCGGCGGTTGCTCGTCTCCTCCTGGCCAAAGGGGCCCAACCGAATGCCGTCAACCATCGGGGACAGACGCCGCTGACGGTCTCGGTCGTCCTAGGAAACCACCCTGAGTTCGTCTCCCTGTTGATTCAGCGCGTAGGGGACATCAATCATGCCGATAACAATGGCGCCACCGCCCTCCACTATGCGGTACACGGAGGCCACGATGCCTTGGTTCGGCTGCTGCTCGACCACGGCGCATCGAGTTCGATTCCAGACCGTGCCGGGCAGACGGCTGTGGATATCGCCAATACCTACAACAACGCAAAGATCATCGTCCTGATGAAGAGTCCCTAGGTCCTTGCCGGGACCTGCCCAAAACGGTAGACTCGACTGTAGCGAGCCCAGGGATGTCCTGCGAAAAAACCAGTTGTCCGTGAGAAGTAATGATGCGACTGAGTCTGGCAACACGCATAACGCTACTGCGAATCCTCCTAATCGTTCCTTTCATCTGTTGTCTGCTCAAGACGAACAGTCAGGATTTGGCCCTAAGCACTCGGGTACTGCTCCGCCACCTGGCGCTTGGGATCTTCGTCGTGATGGCCGTCAGCGACGCGCTGGATGGCTATATGGCTCGTCGCCTCAAGGATATCACGCAACTGGGCACGTTCTTGGATCCGGTGGCCGACAAGCTGCTCATGACCTCGGCCTGCCTGCTACTGACCTCTCAGCGGGCACATGTCCCCGGCTATCTCATCCCGCCCACCGTCGTCGTGCTGATCATCGGCAAAGACCTGCTGCTCTCCATCGGCTTCGGGATCCTCTATGTCCTTACCTCCGACGCCGTGGTGAGGCCGAATTTCTTCGGCAAGGCCTCCACCATGCTTCAGCTCCTCATGGTCGGGGCTGTGCTGCTCGGGCCCGAAGCATCCGATCTGCTGCCCCGCTGGGGTCAGTTTGCGCGAGTCCTCTGGTGGTCGGCCGCCACCAGTGCGGTCCTGGCGGCCCTGGTTTACATCCGCGACGGCAGTCGCTATATTGAAGCACATGAACGTGCCACGGGGCGGGCGTAGACCGTGTCAGAAGTCTGCCTGAACATAAGATCATCGAAATGGCCAGAGACCAAAGACTAGAACAACTGAATGACATCCCTGAGGTCGTGGCGGATCTCAAGGCGGGCAAGATGGTCGTCTTGGTCGATGATGAAGACCGAGAGAATGAAGGCGATCTGGTGTGCGCCGCCGAGAAGGCCACACCCGAGATCATCAATTTTATGGCAAAATTCGGTCGGGGCCTGATTTGCCTGCCGCTGAGGGGCGACACCTGTGACCGTCTTAGCCTGTTCCCACAGACGATGGACAACACCGCGCCGCTGCAGACAGCCTTCACCGTCAGCATCGACGCGGCCGAAGGCATCACCACGGGAATCAGCGCCGCGGATAGAGCCCGTACGATTCAGGTTAGCATCGCCGATGACGCGCAGCCCTCCGACCTGGCCAGGCCGGGACACATCTTACCCCTGCGGGCCAAGGACGGTGGGGTCATGGTGCGAGCGGGTCAGACGGAAGGGGCAGTGGATCTGGCCCATTTGGCAGGCCTAAAGCCGGCCGGCGTGATATGCGAAATCATGAATGAAGACGGGTCTATGTCTCGCCTGCCGGACTTGTTCGAGTTCTGCCGAACACACGATCTCAAGATAACCTCCATCGCCAAATTGGTCGAATACCGGTTTCAGCGCGAAAGTCAAATCAAGCGGGTCGAACGCGTCAAATTGCCGACCGACTACGGTGAGTTTGAACTCATCGGCTACGAGAGTACAACCTCCTCCGAGCCTCATCTCGCCTTGTGCAAGGGTGATGTCGGCAAGCTCGACGTTCATGGGGCGCCGATTCTGCAGACGGAGCCGACGCTGATCAGAGTCCACTCGGAGTGCCTGACTGGCGATCTCTTCCATTCGCAACGGTGCGAGTGCGGGCATCAACTGGCCGGCGCCCTGCGGATGATCGAGGAAGCAGGCACGGGCGCCCTGATCTACCTGAGGCAGGAAGGCCGCGGCATTGGCTTGGCCAATAAGCTGAGGGCCTACAAATTGCAGGAACAGGGCCTGGACACCGTGGAGGCAAACCTGAAACTGGGCTTTGCTCCGGACAAGCGGGACTACGGCATCGGTGCCCAGATCTGCCGTGATTTGGGCTTGAAGAAAGTCCGCATTCTCACCAACAACCCCAAAAAGGTCTCGCGTCTGGAAGTCTATGGAATCGAAGTCGCAGAGCAGATCCCCCTACTGATAGAGCCGGGGCGGCACAATATCGACTACCTCCGCACGAAAAAGAGTCGTTTTGGCCACATGCTGGATGAGGATCTGTGACCAATGAGGGTCGTCTCGTCGCTGGCGCAATGGGTTTTTTGCTGTGCGGGCCTGCTCCTGGCCGTTGGCTGCGGGAAGCCGGCAACATCACGGAGCACGGAGCAAGCGCAAGGCGGGCTCGACCACATCTGCTTCTCACCCGCGAAGATCAGGGTCTCGCCCGTGACCGAGTTGATCATGCCGACAAGCGCCGACGGGAGTGCCATCATCAGGGTCTGTGTTGTCCTGCTGGACCCCTTTGAGTCCTACCTCAAGGCCCCTGGTACCTTCCGTTTCGAACTCTACGAACGGATTTTGCGCTCGGCCGTGCCCAAGGGCAAGCGGATCATCATGTGGCCCGACATGGATCTCAGGTCCGTTCATACCAACAACGAGTATTGGCAGGAGGTCTGGCACGCCTATGAGTTTGATCTGGAATTCGATCCGCAGAAGGACAAGAGTTACATCCTCCAAGTCACCTTCATCCTGCCTGAAAGAAAACGACTAACCGACGACTATGCACTCTGAGCTCTCACTTCCCATGCAAATCGCCCAAATAATTCAGTTGACAAGTATCATTTATTTTGGGTAGTATAGGCTCTTAAGCGCACAACGCGTTGAACACAAATGGATGCGCCTTCATCAAGAGTGGCACGAGAGAAGTAAGCCTGGGTAATGTAAATGCCCCCGATTCGTCGGGTGCGGGTTGCACACTCGGTGTGAATCCCTGTGTCGATTGATGAAGTTAGGGTGTTTCTGTCGGTGCACGAATACTCCGGAATCCTTATCCGGACCGAGGAAACGGCTCAGGGCCGGCTAGGGAATACGTGTACCAGAGGAGACAAGTGAAAGTGGTACAAGATCGACACCATTGATTTCGAGGGTAAAGCTGCCCGCTCGGGTCAACAGCGTCGTGTCAAGAGAATGGGTCTGTCTGAGGGAAATGAAACTCTGAGATAGGCGCTTCCACGGAGGCTGGTGATGCAAGGGGTCTTGATCGAGGTACTCTCGCAGGGTTTCGCTGTCTACGCTCTTTAGTTGCCGAGAGCAAGGTAGGCAGTCTGTAGC
Source organism: Planctomycetota bacterium (assembly GCA_022563885.1). Classification (GTDB taxonomy): domain Bacteria; phylum Planctomycetota; class Phycisphaerae; order Sedimentisphaerales; family Anaerobacaceae; genus JAIPFM01. The sequence continues at coordinate 7,865 of JADFMM010000012.1, forward strand.
TGGCCGGGTTACCTCAAGAATCCATCGAAATCGTGAGCTGTTGCTCGTGTATCCTCTGGACGCTTTGCGTAGGTTTCTGAAGGCCCGGGGTGGTGATTCACCCCATCAACAAGGAACCCAAACAGCTCGTTCAAAAAACAAAGAAGGCCCTTGCTGCCCTTACAGCAGGGGCCTTCTTTAATTCTGGGCTTTCTCAAGCTTGGCGAATTTGAGCATTAGGTTCTTGGTCATCCCACTGTTGAAAGACACGGTCACGATGCTATTGTCGCCCATGTCCGTAAACTTCTGTACCCGGCCCAAACCAAACTTGGCGTGGTTAACCAGCTCACCGTCGGTAAAGGGCGCGTCCTGCTTTGGGGCGGTTCGCCGCCGGGCCGACCGAGTCTGGCCCGACAGGCTCGGCTTGCGGCCCTGGCCGGTCGAGCCCGAAAAACCCAGTCCCAATTCATAGAGAAACTGAGAGGGGATGGATCGAATCGTCTGCCCATGGACGGTGCGGTAACGGACGTAGCTCAGATTGAGGTTTTCCTCGGCGCGCGTCACCCCCACGAACAAGAGTCGACGTTCTTCCTCCAAATCATCCTCGCTTTCCACGCTCCGTTCGTGAGGCAAGATACCCTCTTCTAGGCCCAGAATGAAGGCATGTGGAAATTCTAGACCCTTGGCGGCGTGCAGCGTCATCAGCGCCACACGGTTGCTCGACCCGTCATAGGTATCGGCGTCGCTGAAGAGCGAGATCTCCTGAAGATAGTCGAGTAGCCCGGGCTCCTCAGCCTGTTGATCGTAGCGAGCGGCAGAATTCACCAGTTCTTCGAGATTATCCAGGGCGTCCTGACCCTCCTCACCCGCGTGGCGGAAGAGACCTTCGAGCCCCGCCTCCTCAATGACCCGCTGGGCCAACGGGGCCACGGGTCCCTCCACATCCCGCTTAAACTGTTCCATCATGTGATAAAACGCCAGGATCTTTCCCTTGGGGGCCTTGGCGAGGGCATCCAACTGTTCCACTTGTCCCAGGGCTTGATAGAGCGTGCCGCCTGTCCGGAGGGACAATGCCTTGACCTTGTCCAACGTCACCTTGCCGAGGCCTCGGGCCGGTGTGTTGATGATACGCAAGAGCGAGACTTCGTCTTCTGGATTGACCAAGACCTTGAGATAGGCCAATAGATCCTTGATCTCCTTGCGGTTGTAGAACTCCACGCCCCGGACCACTTGATAGGGTATCTTACCCTGAATCAAGGCCTCCTCCAAGGCTCGACTCATCGCGTTCACCCGGTAAAACAGGGCCACTTGGTTGTAGGTCGCGCCCTGGCTGACCAGGTGCTGGATCTCTGCGGCGACGGCGTGGGCCTCTTCCAATTCGTCTTCGTAGCCATTCAGCTTGACAGGTCGCCCCGCAGGCTTCGTGGGTTTGAGCGTTTTCTCCTTGCGATGTCGATTGTGGGCGATCAGACTGTCGGCGACCTTCAGAATGGCCGCCGAACTGCGAAAATTCTCTTCGAGCCTGACGATCTTGGCCTCGGGCCAGTCTTTCTCGAACGCCAAAATATTTTGAATGTCGGCGCCCCGCCAGCGGTAGATGGATTGATCCGGATCCCCCGTGGCCATGATATTGCCGTGGGCGGCCGCCAAGCGCTTGGCAATCCGATACTGTGCATGGTTGGTGTCTTGATACTCATCGATCAAGAGAAAACGGAAGCGCTCCGACAGGGCCTCACAGACGGTGTCGTTCTGTTCCAGCAGGAACGCCGTCTTCACCAGCAGGTCATCAAAGTCCAAGGCGTTGTGACCCTTCAGGATCTCCTGATAGCGTTGGTACACACGCGCCAGGGTCCGGGAGAAATAGTCCTGGGCGTCGGCCTCAAAGGCCTGTACCGAGACCAGCTTGTTTTTCAGCGTGGACAGGGCATTCAGCATCTGCGCCGGCGCAAAGTTAGTGGTGTCCAGCTCGCAGGCCTTGACGGCCTCCTTGACACACTTCTTCTGATCCGCGGTATCGTAGATCGTAAAGCTCTTGCCGATGCCGGCCTCATCGGCATACTGCCGCAAGACGCGGACGCAGAACGAGTGGAAGGTGCTAATCCACGCCCCCCGCACGCCACCGCCGGCCTCGACACGCTGACGCATTTCCTGCGCCGCCTTGTTGGTAAAGGTGATCGCACAGATCTGATAGGGAAAGACCCCGGACTCCACCAGCGCGGCAATCCGCGCCGTGATGACACGCGTCTTGCCACTGCCCGGTCCGGCCAAGACCTGCAGGGGTCCCTCCTGGTGAAATACGGCTTGTGACTGAGACGGCGTGAGTCCTTCGAACTGCGTCTTATCAATCATTCTGGGCTGCCCACCCCTTTTTGATCGCCTTGCTTGTCTCTCTCTCGCTTTTCGCCCTGCTTCCTGAAGTACTCGAGCAACTCAGGTCTCTCATTGCCGAGACGAGCCAAGAAATTCCGATGGAGATAGGATGGATACCCCCGATCGTTCAAAAAGCCCTCGGCCGCGAAGAACTGGCATTGCTTCCAAGACGGCAGGTCCAAGCGTCTCTCGGGTTCGCCTCCGAATTCTTTCATGTAGTGGTCATAAATCTGACGGGCCATGCTCTCGCGCCCATAGGCCTCGTCGTCCGAGCCGATGGCAAAGAGGGAACAACTGTTCTGCAACAGGAACAGAATCTGCTCTCGCGCGTCGGGAATGCCGATGCTGTCCATCTCTTCGAAAAAACGTTTACGGCAAAAGGGGACTAGCCCCATGTCAAACTCAGGCCTGGGATAACGTTCTCGCAGCTCTGTATAGATCCGCTCGGCCTGAAGGGTGTGTCCCGCCTGGTAGAAACTGAAGACGGCATTGATCAACATATTGCGATGGCCGTTGCCCAGCGACTCGAAGCGTCCGCGATCGTCCTTGTACTTTTCCAGGATGTCCAGAGCAGCCTGATTGTAGCGATCGAACATCCGCAAGTCCGGCCTGAGAAAAAGGTCGGTTTGCATCTGCGGCACCTCGGATCGCGACCCATCGGGCAAGATCGGATAGACTTCGCTGGGGAAGAATCGTGTCTGACCGTAGCGGAAGAGGTTTTGCAGACTATGGGCGATGATACGATCCGTGTTCACTTCCCCGCTTGTCTTCTCTCGGTCCTCTTCGGTCGCCAGCAGGTCCAAGCCCTTGTAGGCCCAATAGATCGCATGCGCATCGGGATGAAGCCAGTTGAGCGCGATGACCCGATTGGGGTCTTCGAAGTCCACCGGTCCCAGGCGTTCATTGAGTTCACGCATGAGATCCACGTCCATTTTCCAGATTTCCTTGAGCTGGTAGGCCCTGGCGAAGGAGTCAAAATGGCGCATGGCCTCTGTCTCTCGATAACGGTCAAACACGAGGCCAAGTTCGGGTTTGAAACGTTTTGGCTCCCCCAACCGCGCGAAGTACTTCTCGATGACGGACTTGTCGACCGCAAACTCCGCGTCTGCTGCGTGAAAGGCCTCGAGCAAACCCAGCACATTGGGATCGGCCACCAGGTCATCCCACTTCAGCGAAAGTTTGCTCGCCTCTTCGTAGAAGGCGCTGGGCATGTTGCCCACCAAGGGTCCAATCTCTTTGGCGAACTGTATCTTGTAATACTGCTGGGCATCATCGCTGATCCCACCTATCTTGTGTTGGAAGATTCGCCCCATCTCACGGTAGAGTTCGATGGCCTTGGGATTGTAGTGAATCCCCTTGTCACGGAGCAGTTCATACCCGTTCTTGACCCAACGCCAGCGCTGGTCCGGTTGGGAGGCAGGGATGGCCACGGAGATGTTGTAGGCCATATTCCAGGCCTGAAACTCCCAAACCGAGGCAAAGCGAGGTTGAAGCGCTGTGATCCACTCGGCCAGTTGCTTGGCATCGAAGAACTTACCCTGCTCCTTCAGGTTGTCGGCCCGCATCCACAGGATGTCCACGATCAGGCCGCGGAACGCCCCCATGGCGACCGTGGCGAAGGCGAGCGACGGAGGCGCGTTCTCCAGGGCCACCTCAGTCATTACCATACCCGCCTCCACGCGTAGCTGGGTCAGGGGCGCCAAGTGACTGCCCGCCGCCCATATCAGGGCCAGGCAGACGACCGCACACACGCACCATACTAGCAGATCACGAAGTCTCATAGTGGGGTCACACCGGGTCAAACTGGGTCATGCTCGAATCACGAGGTGTCTCGAGCCAGTTCCTTGTAGTGGAAGACAGCCAATGCCAGACCCATGAGCAACATCGCCCAGATCAGCGTCCACGAGGCCCAGTTAACCATGGCCCAGTCGATCAGCCGGCCGTCGACCAGGTAGTTCGCAGGGCTGTACTTGTCAAACTGTGGCAAGGCCTGAATGACCAACTCGATCGTGCCGCCGTAAATCTGCTGTAGGCCCTTGCCCATGTATGTAAAGGATTCCAGGATGAAGCCGCTGATCGAGACGGTACAGAAGAGCACCAGGGCCAACAGTACGGCCACGGGGAAGGAGAGAAAGGTGGCTGCCCAGATGGCGAGGGCCGTCAGGAAGAAGAGCCTAAAGAAGAGGACCAACAGACCCCGCAGATAGTTTCCGGTAAAAGTCCCGGCCCGGTAGAGGATGCTGAAACTATGCTCATCGGCGGCCTTGTTTCTCTGCCCGTCAGAGAACATCACGACGGTCTGGTTCAATTGGGGCCTATTGTAAAACAGCACGCCGAGATAGCCGTCGTCGGCAATCACCTCGGAGGGTAACGCCAACTCGCGAAAGGTCCTGATAGGGTGTTTTAGGTCCCTCTCAAAGAGCAGGGTCTCCTCGCCCCGGCGAACCCGACGAAAGTCTCCTGCTGCCCACTTGGCGTAGATCTGTTCATCCGGGGGCGTGGTCGCGACATCGAGCTTAAAACGGACAAAGATATCTTCGTTGGGGTCTTGCGGCCGAATGTTGTCGAATTCCCAGAGACGCTGCCCGCCGACGATGACCGAACTCTTTTGGGAGAGAATTATCCCCCGCAGACGCTCCTTGAGCTTGCGGACAGAGGCGCCGGGGAAGAACTGGTCCAACATCTGATTATTATGCAACCGGTCGTATTTCGCCTGGATTTCTTCATCGGTCACCACGATGGGGCGCGCCAGGACACGGGCGCGGGCCGTGTAGAACTGATCGTGCAGCTCCTTTGCCTCGGCCGGGGACACGGGAAGGTGGTGAACGGGGTCTCTATAAAAGCGAGGTGCCGCCATGACGACGCCATAGATGATGCCGCCGAACAGGACCAACAGCACGGAGTTTAAGGTCAGAATCCCCAGAAACTTCCCCAGCAGGAACTCCCACCGGCGAATGGGTTTGGTCAGCACCGTGTAAACTTGCCGCTGCGTGATATCACTGGTGGTGGTGTGAATCGCCGCGAAGATCGTCAACAGGGACAGGAGCAGACTCACCAGAGCGATGCCATAACTGACAAAGGTCTGCAGACGCCCCTTGAGCGTTCCATCTCCCGTGACACCGAAGGCCATCACCGGTAGCAGGATCAGGAGTAAGAGCGAGAAGACCAGCGCGAGTTTCATGCGGACGGCCTGTTTTAGGGTATTGGAGGCGATCGCCAGGACCCTATGCATCGCCGGCCTCTCCCTTCTTCGGGTCGGGATCGCTGACCTTGGTGACACCCTCGGACGACGGGTTTCGATCAACCAGGCGATCCAACACATCACGTTGGGGCAACTCCCGCGCCGCGCCGTCTTGCTCGGCACTCTCGCTTGTCTCAGAGCTTTCTTGGAGGTCCGCATCGGGTCGGGTCGAGACGGTCTCTGAAGCGTGGGTCAGTTTATCCAACACGCTATCATCCCTGGGCGTGGCCGGCGCCGGTTCGACCTTGGGTCCCTCGGGGGCGTCCTCTCCCCGGCCACCTTCCATCCCACCGCGAACCAGCCCGTCCAACAGATCCGATCGGTCCTGCGCGGCCAGGAAACCACCTATCTCCGTCGTGCTCACGGCACCACTGGTGGGCAGGGCCTGTCGCCGTGCCGCCGCCACCGTGCGCACGAAGAAGGTCTCCAGACGTTCCCTGGGTGAGGAAATGCTACACTCGACCTTCTCCCGAGCCACGATGGCCTTGATTTCGTCCATGGCGGCCTCGCTGATGGGACCCGTGGTGAACTGTCGTTTGTCGGCCTGCTCCAGCAATTCCTGCACGCGGCCTTCGGCCTGCACCCTGCCGCCATACAGGATGGAAATGCGGTCACACACATCTTCAACATCGGCCAGCAGATGGCTGCAGAGCAGAATGGTCTTACCCCGCCGTGCCAGCGTCTTGATCAAATCCTTGATCTGCCTCGTGCCGATGGGATCCAGCCCGGTCGTCGGTTCATCCAAGATGAGCAGGTCCGGATCATTGATGAGGGCCTGGGCCAGGCCGATGCGGCGGGCCATGCCCTTGGAGAAGGTCCCCACCTGTCGACTCGCCACGGCCGTGAGTCCCACCATCTCCAGCAGGGTCTCGATGCGGTCCCTGCGGACCCGCCTGGGCAGGCCGAAGAGTCGACCATAAAAGTCCAATGTCTCACGGGGATTCAGATACTTGTACAGATAGGATTCTTCCGGACAGAAGCCGATGCGTTTGTTGATGGCGGGATCCGACCCTTGGCCTCCCAAGAGCAAGGCCTGTCCCTTGGTCGGATGGAGCAGGCCAAGCAGTATCTTGATCGTGGTCGTCTTGCCGGAACCGTTGGGGCCCAAGAGGCCGAAGACCTCGTTGGTGTTGACCCGCAGATTCAGATTGTCGACGGCAAGGACCTTGCGCCGCCCCCACCCATCCGAGAAGGTCTTGGTCAGTCCAATGGTTTCAACCGCATAAGCCATGTATCGCGTCCTGTTGCCTGCCTCTGCCCCACGCCTAGCCGGCGGCAGGCGCTGCCGCAGGCCCATGCTCAAGATCCTCACCAAAGCGTACCAGACGGGCACTGTTGAACACCACCACGATGGAACTGGCAAAGTGGAGCATCGCCGCCATGGCCGGTGGCACAAACTTGGACAGGGACATCCCCAAGATGATGAAGAGAATACCAAAGCCTAGATTCTGGTTGATGACGCGTCGTGCCTTCCGAGAGATCAGAACGAGGAAGGGCAGGCGTCTTAAATCGTCGTTCATCAGGGCGATGGAGGCGGAGTTGATGGCGACGTCACTCCCGGCCGCCCCCATGGCGATCCCCAAGTCGCCGGCAGCCAGGGCAGGCGCGTCGTTGATGCCGTCGCCCACCACGATCACCGTATGTCCCTGTTCGCGAAGTTGCTCCACCACCGCCAGTTTGTCTTGGGGCAGACAATCCGCCTTGAAATCACTACAGCCCAATTCGGCGGCGACACGGCTCGCCACTTCAGTGCGGTCCCCCGTGAGCATGATCACACGCTTGACGCCGATAGCCGCCAACTCTTCCATCGCCGCCCGCGCTTCGGGCCGAGTCTTGTCCTGGAGGCCAATCCAACCCACGCAACGTTTGCCCTTGGCGACGTAGAGCGTGCTGAAGCCCTGGTCTTCATGCAGGCTGGGATCCTCCACACCGGCCAGATCGACGCCCTCTTCTTTCAGAAACATTTCACGTCCCACCAACACCCGGTCGCCCTTGATCTTGGCGCTCACCCCCTTGCCGGGGACCTCTTTGAAGTCGACGGCCTCGGCCAATTGCAGCCGCGCCTCTTTGGATACTTCCTGCAGCGCCCGCGCGGCAGGATGCCTACTCATCTGCTCCGCCGCCGCCGCCGTGGAGAGCAACTCCTCCGCCTCCACGCCCTCAGCCGGTGTCAGCTTCGTCACGAAGAGCCGTCCGGTCGTCACGGTTCCCGTCTTGTCGATGACCAGGGCCGTCATCTTGCCGGCCACTTCCAAATCTTTCACGTTCTTGACCAGCACGCCCAGGCGCGCCGTCGCAGAGATGGCCGCCACCATGGCCGTCGGTGTGGCCAGAATGATGGCACAGGGGCAGGAAATCACCAAGATCGTGATCGCCTGGTCCGTGTTTCCGGTGAAGAACCAGACGATCATGGCGATCATCAGCACCGTCGGGACATACCAGCCGATGTAGCGATCGATGATCCGCATGATGGGGATCTTGGTCCGCTCCGCCTCGAGGATCAGGGATTGCACCTTTCCCAGGGTAGTGTCTTGCCCGGCCTTGGTCACGGTGAGTTCCAACATGCCGGTCAAGTTGCTGGTCCCGGCGAAGACCTGCATCCCCGGCACCTTATCGACGGGCAGAGATTCGCCGGTGATAGTGGCCTCATTCACCGAACTCAGGCCGCTCACCACCTCGCCATCGGCGGGGATGTTGTCGCCCGGTCGCACCCGCACGCGGTCGCCGAGCTTCAGGCGACTGACCTTTACTGTTCTCTCCTTGCCCTCGGCATCGATCAGATTGGCCTGCACCGGGGTCAACTTGATCAAGGACTCGATAGACGCCCTTGCGCCGAGCGCCGTTCTCGTCTCGACCAACTCACTGAGCAACATGAAGAAACCGATGAGTCCGGCCGGTACATACTCGCCCGTCGCGAAGGCGGCGATGATGCCAAGAGCCGCCAACTCATCCATGTGAGAATGCCCCTCCCACAGGCACTTGAAGGCATGCACCACGACGGGGCCCCCCAGCAAGAGCGCGCCCAGCATCGCAAACAACTCAGTCGTGGTGCTGGCAGAGCCAAAGAAGAGCTTGCCGACTTGACTGTTAATCAGCAGGACACCGCCGGCCAGGGTCCCCAAGAGGGCCAGACTCACCCGGACCTGCTTGCCCTGCATCTGCTCACTGCTGAGGTCTTCCTGAAACTGTAAGTGTTCATGTGCCATAATGAGGTGTCTTTCGAAGCCTAAATCATCCACGCCCCGCCAAGCTAGTTTAGTTAGTTGGGGGCCGTCTCCTCGTTTCGGTTTCTCTTAATTTTTAGGGTCGGATCTCGATTGAGCAGGATACGGATTTGGTTGTCTCGGCTACCGGCGCCCGGCGCCAACAGGATCTTCTCATCGAAGTTGGCCATGATCTCTCGCATTGCCTCCTGATAGAGAGTGCTGATCACCAGCTCCCGCCGCTGGCGATATTCTGGTAGCAATTGAAGAAAAACGTCCGCACTGGAACGAGCAGACTCCACGACGGTGGTCTGGTAAGCCCGCGCCTCTGCGATGATGGACTGGGCCGTGCCTGCCAGTTGCTCCCAATAGGGGTCCAAATGGCCCTCTTCCAACGATCCCTGCCGCAGTCGCTTCACCATCTCTCGGGCCACGGGCCCGGCGCATTCGTTCAGTAGCGTCTGAGCCAGGGCCTCCGCATCAATCACCTTGGTCTTGGCATCTTGGCTGGCCTCAATGAAGGCCCGAAAGGCGTCATCTACCTGGCGGGGCCAGTGCATTTCGGTGAGCGTCACGTCCACGACGGAGATGCCGCTCTCAATCGCCCTCAGTTTCTCCTGAACGAGCCGCTGCACGCGATCGGGAATCGCCCCCTTACTCTCGATGGCCTCATCAATGGTGTAATGCACCAGCGTACGGACCACGGCATCTTCGAAGCAGCTCTGCAGGAGGGGTTTGACGCTTTCCCGCATCAGGTCCGCATAGACATCGCCCGGCTTGGGATCGGTCACGAAGACATTCTTGAAGAAGCGATAGACGTCATCGACCTTGTAGTGGCATTGCCAGCGTGAGTGCACGATGTTGTAGTCATCCCCTTGAGCCCCCAGTCCCTCTAGGCCGGCGACCCGCCGCTCGCCCCGCGTCAGGGCATAGCCGTCGTTGACAGGGTTGAGCTTCGGCCCCGGGGGCCTCTGCCTGGGTCCCTGTCCCAATACCTCGCCCGGTCTCTGGAAATACCAGAAAGAGTTGATCGGCAGGTTGACGCGTCGCTCGACCGGGATCTTGACCAACTCGTCGATGGGAAAGGGAAATACCCACTTCAAGCCGGGCCCCAAGACGACGCCTCCCTCACTGTCGACAATCTGTACCTTGCCAAACCTCAGGACGATCCCCTGCTCATCCGGGCCGATGGTCTGAAAGCCCGATCCCACCACGGCAATGACCAGCACGATCATGATGATCTTGAGAATCACGAAGCTGACGCGGAGCGCATCGGCCAGCGACTTGCCGGCGGCGCCCAGGTCCTCTGTCTCAGGTTCGCCTCCACCGCCTTCTTTGGGTTGAGTGCTAAGCGTGTCTTTTTCTTCTTCGGTCATTGAATCACCAATCCAGACGATTGCACGGGTTCTCTAGTGTCCGAGCCGGCGCTGCCCGCTACTCTTTCAGATCTGGAACCCCTCTGAGCAGATCGAACGGACCCACGTCGGTGGGTATCACGAGAGTCGTCCGCTCCGCGAGCATGGACTTGAGCGATTCCAGCTCTTGCAGGAAAATGGCAAACTCCGGACTCTCATCCAGCATCGCGAAGTACTTGGCCGCATCGGCATCGCCCTGCCCGGCGATCTCCTTGGCCCGGCTTTCGGCCGCGGCCAGCAATTCCTTCTGCATGGCCGTCGCCTCCGCCGTGATCCGGGTGGCCTCCGCAACGCCCCTCGAAATGGTATCCGTGGTCTTGGTATTCCGCGCGGCGCGCATCCGCTCGAACACCTTTTCCGTGGTGTCCTCATTGATCTTGAACTGCTTGATGCCCAAGGTAGCGATCTTGATGCCATACTCGGTCTGCATCGCCTTCCGCAGGTCCGCGAGCATTTCCTGCTGGATCTCGTCGATCTTGATCTTATTGGGATCGCCGTTGACGAAATCAGAGAAGCTGTGCTGACCGACTATTCGGTTTTGCGTGTCAGTGATGTAACTGAAGAGCTTGTTCTTCGCCTCCTTCACGCTGCCGATGGTGCTGTAGAACTTCAGGGGATCCTCTATGCGCCAGATCACATAGGTCTTGATGATGATCGGTACCGCACCCCGCGTGGGTGTCTCGATCAGATCGGCTTCATAGAGTCGCAGGCGGGCATCGTACTTCCTGACCTTTTCGATGGGAGTGGGCCATTTGAAATAGAGTCCCGGCTCGTTCATGTGCCGATCCGGTTTGCCCAGCCGCATCACAAAGGCCCGCTCCGTCTCTCTGACCTGGAAGGAGATCAGCATCAACCCCAGTACGCCGAGGATCAGAAAGACGAGCACCAGGACGCCTACGTTCTTCTTCATGGTGAGTTGGTCTCCTCGATGGCCCCTAAGTCATACAGATCGGGCATCAGTTTCTCTTGCAGATCGATGATCGTGACACGACTGGCATTCGGATCATCGACGATGACGTATTTGCGAACCTCCGGCAGGACCTCCGCCAAGGCCTGCAAACGCAGATAACTGGTATAGATCTCGGGGGCGGCCTGGTAGGCTTGCACCTGGCCGGCGAAACGCTGACCGGTGGCCCGGGCCAATGTCACCTTCTCGAAGGCAGCGGCCTGGGCCTCCCGCAGGATCCTGAAGATATCGCCCTTGGCCTGCATCATGGCCGCATCCAATCGCGCTTCCAACTCCGCCTGCTTTTCGGCTTGTCCCCGAGCCGCCTGGTAGGCCTTGAGAAGCCGATAGAGTGCATGGGCCTCCTCTACCGACCCCGCCAACGTGGTCAAACTGAGAATGCGGACCGTCTGCGCCTCCAGTATCAAGGCCTGTTTCTGCTGCACGGCGCCGACGACCGCCTGATAGTCCTTGGCCACATCGGGAGGCGGATGAATGCCCTGCAATCCGAGAAAGACGATCTCCACCCCCAAGCTTTGCTCGTCGGCCGCTCGCTGCACATTGTCCTTGAGCACCCGCTTGGCCCTGGCTCGGCCGGCGCCCAAGAGACTTTCCCCCTGCTGCTGCCCGACATCGATGGTGGCACTCGCGGCAAACTTCGCCAACTCCTGGTAACAGATGACCTCCAGGGCCGCATCGGGATCGGCGTGGCTGTAGACATAGTCGTGCAGGTCGCGGATCTTGTAGTGCACCGGCATATTGGCCTTGACCAGACTCACGGGCAGCGCCCCTTCGTGGTCCTCGTCCTCGACGGTCCCGCTGGCCACCAGCACGCTGAACTCTTCTTCATGGTGGGCGGTGCCCCAGAGCAGTTCGCCACGCTCGGGCTCCAGCGTCTCGGGGTTTATCTTGGGGACATAGCCCACATAGAGTGCCCGGACTCTTTCCGTCGCATAGACGTAGGCCCGATCGATGGGCCAGGGCCACTTCAGAGAGAGGCCCGGTTTGAGCCGCACCGGCTCACCCTGGACCAGCACCGGCCGACCAAAGTGTTCCAGCACACCCTCTTCGCCGGTCTCTACGATGACCAGACAACTGCAGAGGTAGAGCGTCAGCGCACCGAAGAGGATCAGGGGTACCATCGCCTTTTCCAACAGCAGGTAAAACCAGGTCTGTGACACCTTGAAGCCAAACTGGTAGTCCATGGCGCTGGCCGCACCCTGGAAGAATCCCCCCGGTCCATTCACGATGCCAATGATGCGACTGTCGAAGGCCGCCTTGTTGTAGCGTCCCTTGATGCGAGGCCGATAGATGTCGAAGACCACATTGAGAACCGTCTCGATACCCAGCACCCCCAAGAGAATCAGAACGACCCAGGCCATCACATCGACGATCACACTCTGTTGGAAGAGCGCCCAGGCCAGCCCCACCGCCAGGGCGAAACAGAGCACGGACAAGGCCAACAGGGCACTGCTGCCGGCCCGCAAGGGTCTCCAAGCGGGCTCGGCCGACATGCCAGTGGCATAACGGGACATCAGGAAGCTGGCAAAGGCCGCGGCCGTCATGAGCACCGCCGTGATGAGCGGCTCCTTGGGTGTCACCTCGGCGGCGGCCATCACGATGCGGGACACTTGCCATGCCATGATCATCTGGAACGTGCCGATGAGCAGGGAGAAGCCGGGCAAGCACCACTTCTCGTAGGTCTCCAGACGCCGCTGCGCCACCGCCAATAGCTCCGCCTTCTCTCCGCCCGGATGGAAGAGGGTGGAATCGCCGCCCGCGTGGCTGAGTTCCGTCATGTCCAGCCGCTCCTGCTCGGCCATTGAGCGCAGGTGAAACTGCAGCGCCAGTACAAACCAAATCATCGCCGCAGACAGGAATTGCCAGCTAATGGCGGCAACCGCTACCTGGCCATTCGAGCGTCCCAAGAAGAAGGCGATGCCAAAGAGGACTAGGCTGAGTCCCAGGGATATCCAGGAAACAACTTCCGCACTCTTGGATGACCTTGTCATTCTAACCCCTCAAAACCCTAGCTATTCACTGCGCTACCCTGTACGCGTCTACATCAGTGCGAACAAGAACATCATGCGTCTAGTATCTAGGGAACAAGTGTCTTATGGACACTGTAGCGTCTTTACAAACACGGATTTTCGGACTATAACAACTATTCTCACAATCGAGTAGGGCAAAATTCTGTGGATGCTGCGGCATCGCGAGAATGGTGCCAAACATGAATCTTAGGCCGGTTATTGCCACATGTACATACTGCTAACGATTGCAAAGAACACATTCACCGAGACGCTGAGGCAACCCATTTATGCCATTATTATTGCCTCCGCCATTCTGCTCTTCGTCATCAGCCCATCTCTGACCATGTACACGATGAGTGACGACAACAAGCTCCTGCGGGAGATAGGCCTGTCTACGCTATTCTTGACGAGTTTGTTCATAGCGATTTTTAGTGCCTCAGGCGCTGTGGCTCAAGAGTTGGAGAGCAAGACCGTAACCACCGTGCTGAGCAAACCGGTGCGGCGCCCCATATTCATCCTCGGCAAATTCTTGGGCGTATCCTCTGCTGTGGCGATTGCCCATTTTATCTGTACGACGGCCCTCTTAATGGCCATCCGGCACGGTGTCCTGGAATCCGCCGGCGACGAACATGACTGGACCGTCATCCTTGCCGCAACCGTCTCGGTGTTTGCGAGCCTGCTGCTGGCAGCCTTCTTCGACTACTACTTCGGCTGGAAGTTCTCCTCAACGGCGGTCCTGCTGCTGGCCCTGTTTTCCGCGTTCTCCTTGATCTTCCTGGGTTTCATCGACCGTCACTGGGCATTCCACCCGGCAGAGAACGGCTTCAATGCCATTGACGTCTGGGGCACCGTGTTGCTCCTCCTCGCCGCCATCATCTTGACGGCCTGGGCCACGCTCTTTTCCTCTCGCTTCAATATCGTGGTGACCCTGTCTGTCTGCGTCGGCATCTTCCTATTGGGCTTGGTCAGCGACTATGTGTTCGGCCGTTTCGCGGAGACCCATCTCTGGGCCAAGATCGGCTACTACCTCGTCCCCAACCTACAGATCTTCTGGATCTCCGACGCGATCTATGAGGAGAGCAGCAAGATCACCTTCCGGTATCTGGCCATGGCAGCCAGCTACACCGCCTGCTACACGGGGGCGGTCTTGGCGGCAGCCATCGCGCTTTTCCAGCGTCGCCAGATCGGATAGGGTGAAGGCACGGGGGCGTTCGTCATGCCTCGCTCGACACGGTGCGCAGGACGGCAATTTCGTCGCAGGCATGCTGTTTGGGACATAGGGCGCAGTCCTTCCAAACCTTCATCGGCAGGCTTTCCTTGGTGACTTCGTGGAAGTCCGCCTTGGCAAAAAAGCCGGCCTCCAGCGTCAAAGCGAACACTCGCTTGATCCCCATCCCTCTCGCCATCGCCAGGGACTCTTGCACCAGGGCCTTGCCCACACCGCGGCCACGGGCACTGGGCCAAACCGCCAGGGATTTGATCTCAGCCAGATCCTCCCAAACGATCGCCAAGGCGCAGCAGCCCAGGATTGCTTGCTCATCATGGGCGATCAGGAAGGTCTGAAGATTCTCATAGATATCCGCCATCGAGCGGAAGAGCAGGAGATCTAGCTCGGCACTGTCCCGGATCAGGGCATGAATCTCTTTCGCGTCAGCCGTTGTTGCACTGCGTACCTTCATGGGCCAAGTATGCAACAAGGGCGTCCCTTAATCAACTCCTTCCCAGGGAGGCCGCTCAAAAATGTTGGGCTCCGTCTAAAAACTCCATCTGGCTTCGAGCGGCCCTTTTTACGCCTAGCTGCATCCGGCTGCATCGACGATAGAACCAACATCGCCTGCTTTGCCGTCTTTGCCGGGCGAAAAAATGGCTCGCTCTCGGGCCGACGGCGGAGTTTTTAGACAGAGCCTAGAAAAGGCTGGAAAAGCGGTTCTCTCTTGGCTATGGTATGGCGCAATCCGGCAGGATGTGTAACAATTGGGGTTCACGGTTTCGAGTCCACGCGCCAGCGTGGGAACACCTTTGTCTTGGAAGTCATGCCGCTGCCCTTGAACCGTGAATGGTGAACCATGAACCTGAATTGGCTATGAAATACTTCCTCGTTGACAAAGTGGACTCCCTTGAATCGGGCAAGAGGATCAAGACCTCCAAGTGCGTAACCTTGGCGGAAGAGTACCTGAGCGACCATTTCCCCACCTTTCCGGTACTGCCCGGCGTTCTGCAATTGCAGGGTTTGATCGAGTCCGCCGCCTGGTTGGTGAGAGAGGCAGAAAACTTTGCCCACAGCATGATTCTGTTGAAGCAGACACGCAACGTCAAGTTTAAACGTTTCCTGGCCCCGGGCGAAAAAATTAACTACACCATCACCGTTAAAGCCCTGGACGAGGAATTGAGCAGCTTTGTGGGCCACGGCGAGTCCGAAGGCCGTCGGGTCGTGGAAGCCCGATTCGCCCTGCGACATTTCAATCTGGTAGACCGCAGCGATTCCTTTGCCAGTGCGGATGCCGAGGTGATCGAGAGTCTGAAGTCACGATGGAAAATCCTTTGTTTATAACGGAAGCAGAGACACCCAAGGCACAAAAAGGATGGGTCGTCGTCCCCGTACGCGACTTGTTTTTGAAAAGGACCGGAGGCAACCCATGGATGCAACTCGCGACAAGATACTAGAGCAAATCACAGAAGTCTTGGTCGATGCCCTGGGCGTTGATGAGGATGAAGTCCTGCCGGAGGCGACCCTTATGGAGGACCTGGGCGCCGAGAGCATCGACTTTCTCGATATCGTCTTCCGCTTGGAGAAGGCCTTCGACATCAAGATCGAACGTGAGGAGCTGTTTCCCGTGGAGACCCTCATGAACGATCCGGCGCTGGTCCAAGACAACGTCCTGACGGACGAGGGTCTGGCGCTACTGAAGGAGAAGATGGGACACAGCGACATCACGGAGTTTGAGAAGGACCCCAACGTCAACCGACTCGGCGATCTGTTCACCGTCAATGCGGTGGTCAACTTTGTAGAAACAAGACTCCGTTAGGTCGTCATGCGTTGGATTTGGATAGATCGATTCGTTGATTTTCAGAGTGGCCGTCGGGCATCGGCCATCAAGAACGTGACATTGGCGGAAGAACACCTCCACGATCACTTCCCCGGCTTCCCCATCATGCCCGAGTGCCTGATGATCGAGGCCATGGCGCAGACAGCGGGTATCCTGGTGGGAGAAGCGCGGGCGTTTCAGGAAAAAGTGATACTCGCCAAGGTCAAGAAAGCGGTCTTCTTTCACTATGTCTGTCCCGGTGACTCTCTGCGGATCGACGCCGAGATCGAAACCATTACGCCCGAGGCGGCCAGCACCAGGGGAACCCTCTCCCGGGCCTCCGAAACGATCGCGGAGATCGAGCTGCTGTTCAGCCATGTCGATCAGAACCTGGGCGGCAGCGAGTTCCCCCGGCAGAACTTTGTCTTCGAGGACAATACCTTCAAATCTCTGCTGCGATCCTTCCTGGCAGAGCGTCCCACCGACCAGAACGCCGAGCACCCACGCAGCCCTCTGGAGCCGTCGACATGAGGTCAGCGCGGGTGGTCGTCACCGGCGCGGGCGCGGTGAGTCCCCTGGGTCTGACCGTCCCGGACCTGTGGGAAGGACTCAAAACGGGTCGCTGTGGAATCGACACCATCGGCGCCTTCGATCCTGTGGGCTTCAGTTGCCGGCTGGCGGGAGAAGTGCCTCCCTTCAAACTCCGCAATTACCTTCCCAAGAGTTCCCGCAAGGCCGCCAAGCTCATGTCCCGTGACATCGAACTGGCCGTCGTCGCCGCGGATGAGGCCTTCCGCAGCAGCGGTCTCGTCACCCGGGCCATCGACCCCGAGCAGGTGACGCTGAACCCGCGGAGAACAGCCATCATCCTCGGCGCGGGGCTGATTAGCTGTGACCTCGTCGAATTGGCACCCGCCGTGGCGGCCAGCTGCGTCGAGGGTCGGTTTGACCTGCGGCAATGGGGCCGCCAGGGAATCGAGAATGTCACGCCACTCTGGCTGCTGAAGTATCTGCCCAATATGTTGGCCTGTCACATTAGCCTCCTGCACGACATTCAGGGTCCCAGCAATACCATCACCTGTGCCGAGACCTCCGGCCACCTCTCCGTGATCGAGGCCGTCCGCATCATTCAGCGCGAGGCCAGTGACGTGGCGCTGGCCGGCGGGGCCGAGGCCAAGGTCAATCCTATCGTCATGGCACGCCAGTGCCTGATCAAGCGAGCCACGGAGGCCAACCAGGACGCGCCTCACAGCGCCTGCCGTCCTTTCGACAGCCAGGCCGCCGGATCGGTGTTTGGAGAAGCCGCCGGCATCATGGTCTTGGAAAACCGGGAGAGCGCCGAAAAACGGGGCGCCCCCCTGCTGGCAGAGATTGCGGGATACGGCCAAAGCAACTGCATCAACAGCCCCTACGAACGACTGGAGCCCGAGGGCACGGGTGTTCGCATCGCCATCGAAAAGGCATTGGCCCATGCCCGGATCACGCCCGCCGACCTGGACCTCGTCATTCCCCACGGGACCGGTATCCCCCACGACGACCGGGCCGAGGCCCGCGCCATTCAAAATACGCTGGGAACCAGTGTGCCCATTTTTCCCAGCAAGAGCATGCTCAGTAATACCGGGGCGGCTGCCGGTGCGCTCGACCTGATCGTCGCCCTATCGGCCCTGCGAGAGGGTTTCATCCCGGCGGCCCGCAACTGTGATCAGCGAGCAGAGGGCATTCAACTCAACATCCAATCTGATGCACAAACGCGGCCCATACGTTACGCCCTCTCCTGCAGTTATTCCTATGGCGGACAGACCGCCGCGGTGATCTTGAAGAATCCCCATCTCGAGGCAACAGCCAAAGGAGCCGCGCATCATTAAACGAGTCATTTATCGCTCAGATTTGCGTCAGATTCAGTCGCGCCCGATTGAGCGAAACCAGAGTTGTAGTTGGCCTACTGCGGAGGATTTTGCGATTGAGAAGCGGCTGAAGATGACGTGAAGATGAGATGAGAAATGGATCATTTAAAGATGCGCGGTTCCTACAGATGAAGAATCAGTCAACGCCAGCGCGAGTCGTCATCACCGGCATGGGCATCGTCTGTCCCATCGGTCTCGACGTCGAGACGGCCTGGCAGGCCATGCTCAGCGGCAAAAGCGGGGTCGCCCCCACCACCATCTTCGACAGTTCGACGATGCCAACCCAGTTCGCCGCGGAAGTCAAGGATTACGACGTCGCGAAATGTGTTCAGAACCCGCACTTACACAAGAACGCCAACCGAGGCTCTCAGTTTGTCCTCGGCGCCACCGTCCAGGCCTGTCAGCAGGCTGGCATTTCTCTGGAGACAGACACCCCGAGCGATCAGATCGACAGGACGCGCCTAGGCATCTATCTAGGTGCAGGAGAGGGCGCCGTCAATACCGACGCCTTCTTTGGCGCCCTGGTCGCGGGATGGGACAAGGAGCAGCGTGCCATGGACTGGGGGCAGTGGGCCAAGGTGGCCTTCGAACAGATGGATCCCCTCCACGAACTGGAACAGGAACCCAACATGCCCGCCGCCCATCTGGCCCTGCTCACCGGCGCCCGTGGCCCCACTCTCAGTTGCCTGACGGCCTGTGCCGCCAGCACCCAGGCCGTGGGCGAGGCCTATGACATCCTGCAAAACGGAGAGGCCGACGTCATGATCGCCGGCGGTGCCCACTCGATGATTCACCCCTTGGGTGTCATGGGGTTTAACCGCCTGACCGCCCTCTCCACCCGAAACGAGACCCCCGAACTCGCCTCCCGACCCTTCTCCAACAGCCGCGACGGCTTCGTCCTGGGCGAGGGGGCCGCCATATTGATCCTGGAAACACTTGCATCGGCCAAGCGTCGCGAGGTTCCGATTCTCGCAGAGGTCATTGGCTACGGCAGCAGCGCCGATGCCTTCCGTGTCACCGACATGCACGACGAGGCCCGCGGTGCGATCGCGGCCATCGAACTGGCCCTGAAAGACGCCAACATCGCACCCGAAGCCATCGACTACATCAATGCCCACGGGACCAGCACCGCGGAGAATGACTCCATCGAGACCATGGCCATCAAGCGTGTCTTCGGCCCACATGCCCACAACATTCCCATCAGCAGCGTCAAAAGCACCATGGGGCACCTCATCGGGGCCGCGGGTGCCGCAGAACTCATCGCCTGTGTCTTGGCCTTGCGGGACAACATCGTCCCACCCACCGCGAATCTTCACGACTCGGATCCGCACTTGGACCTGGACTACGTGCCCAATGAGCCCCGTCGGGCGGAACTCAACACCGTGTTAAACGAATCGTTTGGATTTGGCGGACAGAATAATGTTGTCATCATTCAAGGGTACACGGGTTGAGCATTAGTGTCCCGGCCAAGGTACGGGAGCCGCTTCATCCTGTGTGGAGAAGATACCGCTCTCTTCTCCATAGGTGAGAATCCACTGTTGGACCAGAGCATCCTTGCCGCTCAGATCCAGCGCCTCGTCACAGGTGGCAACGATGGCATAAGCCAGCCTCGCTTCCGGCTTTAAATCCGGGTGGGCCTTGAAAATGGAACGAAACGCGGCGACGTGCATTCTGTCTCGAAAGACTTGAGACGTGGCAATCCTTTTCATCTCCATATCTCCTAATATGGTCTCCATAGGGTGCGCACTGAAGAGTAGCCGCCAGTGCACTGGCAGCACGATAGCCCACCTTCTCTCCCTTTGCACGAACCAAATCCTGGATTGCCTGTTTTATTGTTCCTGTCCCTCAGTCCTCCAGTTCCCGAATCCAGATGTTTCGGTAACGCAAAGGATTACCATGATCCTGGAGTGAGATGGGAAGCTTGTCCTCATGGGCTTCGTAGTTGGAAATGGCGTTGGAGCCACGCCAGCCGGTACCACCGGACAGTACAACATGGTCTTGGACCAGGACACCATTCTGCAGGACCGTGAAGGTGGCCTTACGCGTCACTCTGTCGCCATCGAACAGGGGCCGATGAAAGATGATGTCATAGCTCTGCCACTCACCCGGTTTGGCACAGACATTGACAAGGGGGACCGAGCGCCCGTAGAGGGCGGCGCACTGACCGTCGGGATAGGTCGCATTGTCGTAGGAGTCCAGGACCTGAACCTCGTAGGTGTCTTGCAGGAAGACGCCGCTGTTGCCTCTGCCCTGGCTCCGGCCCTTCACCTGGGAGGGGGTTGCGAATTCAAGATGCAGTTGACAGGATCCAAAACGCTGCTTGGTCTTGACCGGGCCCGAATCCCGGACAGCCTCCATATAGTCTGCCTTGACGACCCACTTGGCGGGCCCGCCGTGCTGATCCGTCCACTGGGAGAGATCCGTACCGTCAAATAGCACGATGGCGTCGGAGGGGGCCTTCCCCGCTTGCGCAAAGGGTGTGACGACGGGCGGCGCCGGACGGTTCACGTCGTGTACGGCCCAACGACCCGAGGAGTCTTCCAGGAAGCGTGTCTCGCCGCCTGTCATAAGAGGCTTCTCTGCCCCCGACCTCCGCACGGCCTGCTCGGAGCCGCAGCCCGTGGCCCATCCAGTGATACCGGTTAGTATGACTGTCAGTAGAACTCTCTGCATGCTTCTTCCTTTCACACGTTTGGCATAGACACTACTCACGATTGATCTCCAGGTGACGATCTGCGAAATCCATGACACGTCGCCAGTCATACTCGGTCAGATCGTGTCCGCCCGAACGGACATGGTAGCCAATTCGACCCTTCAGGAGGGGGCGATCCAGGCCGGGCATGGTCTCGGCCTCCAGCCCGGGGACACCCAACAGGTCATAGACCGGATCGGCAGCCAAGCAGGAGAGAAACTCTCCCCGTGGATCGGCCCAGAGGTCCTCGTCGGCACTGACGACATAGACCGGTCGCGGTGCCATCAAGGCAATCAGCATATGTTGATCCAAGGTCAATGCGCCTTCATCGTCGTTGAAGGACTTGAACTTTTCACAGAACCAGTGAGGAAAGCGGGTGTTGATCCGCTTGACGGTCTCGCCATAGTGTCGACGACTGAGGGCGGCGCCACCGCAGCCCGAACAGTTGGACACCACCATGGCGAAACGCTGGTCACGAGCCCCCGCCCATAGGGCCGTCTTGCCCAGTCGAGAGTGCCCCATCACGGTGACCCGTCGTGAGTCGACCTCGGGATTGGCCACCAGGTAGTCCATGGCCCGGCTGAGCCCCCAAGCCCAGGCCCCGATGGAACTCCAGCCATCGCGACCCTGCCTCCCGTTGAACAGCCCCCGCACACCTTGGCTCACCGCATCACCTCTGTCCGGGCCCATTTCCTCGTAGTACACCGTCGCCAAGCCATAGCCCCTGCCCAGGATGGCAGCCAAGGGAAAACGGCCGGCCCGGTCACCCCGCTCACTTTTCAGACTCCGCACCAGACCGGGATCGCTGCCCTCGGGCCACTTGGGCCGCTCAACAGAGGGATCCACCGAAATGGTATGATTGCCCCCAAAATTCAGGATCAAAAAGACCGGCGTCGGCCCTTTGGCTTCTCTCGGCAGGTAGAGGAGAAGGTCCATGCCGGCCCGCTCGGTGCCGCGGGCAAATTCGAATCGCACCTGTTCGCGCTTGGCCAGCCCATCCAAGGCCGAACCAGCCGCCTCACGCACCGAAAAGGAACTCGTTGGCGTTCCGCCGATGGGGGATCGCCCAAACATGAAACGCTCGAAGATTGACAGTATTTCGGGGCGACGGCGCATCACCCACTGGCGGGCGTCTCGCACCGGTGAGCCGTCGGCGTTCACGAGCAAGGGAGGCAAGACATAGTCGGGTACTCTGTTTTCATCATAGAGGGTCGTGGCGTCTCGTTCCTCGAGTTGCCCAAGCCGATCGGCGGGCGCTTCCCAACTTTGACCCTGGGCCCCAGCCATCCTGGAAACACCAACGCATATCATCAGGAAACAGACATTGATCATGCATTTGGGAGTCATCGTCTTCGCCTCGACATAGAACAAAAAATCCTATTCTTGTCATGCCACCGGTTGCACCTTGCCGGTCCCTGATTGTCTTGCATGCCCTTGCATTATACCTGGCCCGTCGAGCAAAGGACATCAGTTTTTTGTTGATCGACGTCGCCCCCTCCCGGACAATGGCCTCGGTCGAATCGCGACAAAGGAGAGAGAGACGGACCGAGGCAACGGTATGAATCAGAGCGGCAAATGGCCGAACGGCATCTGCAACTGGTCCCTGCGAACCGAAATCGCGGACGTCGTCGAGGCCATGCGTGCCTTGAGCGTGACCAATGTTCATTTGGGCATCGCCCCGAACACCTGTTGGCAGCGCAATCGCGACCTTTTCTTCGAAGCCCTCACCCTCACGCATGACTTGGGCGTCGATCTGCTGACCTTTCACCTGGGCTTTATCGACGGTCGGGACCAGGCCTACTTCCAAAAACTGATCGACCGGACGCGATGCCTGGCCGACAAGGCGGCCGAACAAGAAGTCACACTGGCCCTCGAAACCGGCCAGGAAAGCGCAGCAGAACTCGATACCTTCCTGGAGCGACTGGATCACCCGCAGGTCGGCATCAACTTCGATCCCGGCAACATGATCCTCTACGACAAGGGCGACCCCATCGAGGCCCTCCGCCTGCTCGGTCCTCGGGTCAAGCATTGCCACATCATCAAGGACGCCCTCTACACCAAACACCCCGGGACCTGGGGCACCGAGGTCCCCTGGGGCCAGGGCCAAGTGGAGACCGACACCTTCCTCCAGCCCCTGACCGAGATCGGCTCCCAGGGAGCCTTGGCCATCGAACGAGAAAGCGGGGACAATCAACTCGGCGACATCCGCACGGCCATTGGGCACTTGACTGGCAACTAATCGATAATCATGACAGCAATTTTCAAAAAACTGAACCTTAAGGACCAGGCGGAGATTGTGGTACTGAACGCTCCGTCCAGTTTCGAAGCGGAATTGGCTTACGTGGAGGGCGTAGAGATTCGACGCCGATTGACGGGGATCAAGACGCTAACCTTCGCTCTCGCCTTTGTCACGAAGCAGAAAGAGGTCGATACCCTGGCCGAAGGCATCACAGCCAAGGCCGAGGGCGACGCGATCCTCTGGTTCGCCTATCCCAAGGGCACTTCGAAGAACTACACCTGTGATTTCAACCGTGACACGGGCTGGGCGGTCCTCTCAAAGAATGGTTTTAGGGGCGTACGCCAGGTGGCCATCGACGACGACTGGTCCGCGCTTCGCTTTCGTCGGACGGAATTCGTCAAGACTGGATCACGATAAGCGGAATCATGGTGAGCCGTGTCCCAGGATAGCGCATGGATCGATAGTCAGTCGGTTGCATACCGTATGCAAGAATATAACTCAACGCCACCGGCTGCCATTGATCTAGTTGGAGGCAGCATGGTATACAGAGTCAAGGCAGAGATTCGAGAGAGTGAGGCCGCCGCCTTCTACCGGGCGCTCACGGACGGAACGATTCAGCAGCAAAAACCGGACGGTGCCGAAATCGTATCGGCCATGAGGGCGGCAAAGATAACTGCGCCGGGACGGGTCGAATGGTACGGGACCTGCTTCTGCGAGTCGCCATTGAAACACGAACGCGAAACCGTCTATGACAAATACCTAGCTGATATCACTACCGAACCCATGGAGGACTACGGCGCGGTGCACGGCGGGTCTTTCTTGTCCTGTCTTGAGGATGCGGCGAGTGGGTAAGGCCAGTGGCGGTATCGCAACGAGGGCTGCGGGCCCGAGTTTCCCGAACCCAGGGAATACGTTCGAGCGCTTCAGCGGGTTACTCTCAGACCGCAGATCCATCGAAGCTTGGGTCTATCTGTACAACTGGCCCACGGACGCCCGCGAGTTGATTCCCTCTGGAGATTTCCTGGTGGACCGAACGGATGTGCGACATGACCAGAGTCGTCGGGGCTGGCTCGTGACTTTAGTTTGAAATAGGTGTCATTAATTTTCCATTGTGAATGCTAAAAAACGCTAACGCCGTGTTCTGATCATTCTTGCCATGGGTCTGGTGTTGTTGGCCGCTGTACTGGCAAAACCGTTGAGTCACCTTCTTTACACCGTGTCCCGGGATGCCAATGGGCTAGAGGACCTGCCGCCAGACTACATGGACGACGCGAGCCGGTTGAATCTAACCAAGATAGGATCCCCCAGAGCTGTTTAAGAATCATTTCTACCTAAAGTACGGAAAGCCGGCCGAACCGACGGAAGCGGCCGGGCCACAATCAGAGAAGAGCGATGCTAGACGGTGACTTCCACCGAATCATCCGCTCAGATTTGGGTTGGCTTGGATTGGGTCGTGATCGATTGAGCGAAACCGGAGGCGTAGCTGTTCGGAGCCTGTCCCGAGCGAAGCCGAGGGATCCGGATTGCTTATGATTCTTTTTGCTGATAGCGCAGCCAGTTTTGCTACTAAGGAAGCCGCTGTTTTCGCGATTGAGGAACGGCCAAAGACGACCTGTAGATGAGATGGAGAATCGGTAAGTTATTGATTTGCCCGTCCTTAGGAGCCGCGCATGGCGATTCTCCCGTTTCACAGGCGCTTGAAGTGTCGGCCAGACCCCGATAAGATGAGCTGGGTCCGGGGCCTTCTACACGCAGGCACCCCAGCGCCTTGGGTGATATTTGCAAGTTCTTTATTACCTGGATCTTGTGAATTCTGATCAATGGACTCATAATCCATTGGTCAAAGAGTCGCACCCTTCTGAGCGCACGTTTGATTCGTGTCAAATGACGGTCGCCCTATCACTGACAGGCGGTGGGATCGTTTTGAGAGTCCTGGAGTCCGAGTACTACAGACCCGTTAAACATCAGCACTTAGAAAACCAAGGTGTATGACAGGAAGCCATGACAGACATTCGATGGGAACAACGATTTGAAAATCTCGACCGGGCCTTCAATCCACCGGAACAAGGCGTAGAACTCCATGCCCAGCATGATCTGTCAGATCTGGAGAAAGAAGGGATTATCCAGCGATTCGAATACACCTTCGAATTAGCCTGGTAAACACTCAAGGACTATCTGGACTATACGGGTATTGTTTTAGAACAAATAACCCCACGAGCCGTCATCAAGGCAGCCTTTAACGCCAAGATCATCGCAGACGGGCAAGCCTGGATCGACCTGTTGTCCCATAAGCATCCGCCCGCCAAGGAGCACATTGAAACTCACGGACGGGTGCTATTTCAACGACAATAGCCGAGGTTCTGTCTGCCAGATCGATCTGGCTTCCCCTCGGGTCCGGGCCTCAGGGTCGAAGACGAGCGGCTTATTTTCAGACAGAGCCTAGCGTGGACCACAACCGTGAGTCCCTTGGCAGTTAGGCAGAATGTGCTAATATGCTTAGTCACCTCGGAGCCTACGCTTCTGCGTTTGTCATGTTGGCAGCGATTGAACTCCCCTTCGCGCCGATATCATTGGCTCTTTCATACGCCGCAAGAAAGGCGCAGGGGCTGTACCCGACGGCCACTTTATTGCTGGATGCTGTCAAGATCGTGGCCGCCATGTTTATCGCAGTGTGGCTGATCCACCGAATCGGCCAAGAGCCCGCTTGGCTCATGTTCCTCATCCCCGGATACCTACGAGTGCACAAGGGGTTGATGCGGATCAGTCGAGCCATGGGCGGCCGAAGTCGTATCAAGTCTGCATTCGAGCGCAGTGGAAAACCGGAATCTTACGATCAGGCCCAGGACATCAAACTGGAGTTGGCGCATCTCAAAGGAGACATCGTGGGATGGATTGTGGGCGCCTGTCTGGTGCTACGAACGACGAATCTGCTGTAGCGCCAGATCGAGTTTTCTGACCGAGCCTTGTGAGGCACTATGAATACCTATGACCGTCTCTTTGGAAGCGGACCGCGAGGCATTGGATTCAGTCTCGCGCTATTTGCACTGGCTTGGAGACTGGAATCCAGCCTGGGATGGCCCACAATCGTCGATAGCGACGTCGTCCGCTGGACCGTTTTTACGGCGAGCATTATGGCCGCCGCCGCTCTCGCCGCATGGGCCTTCAAGTCTCTACCGACGGCCTCACGCGGCGTTATTTTGGTTACGAGTGGTCCCTACAAGTACATGCGACATCCCCTCTATGCCGCCCTGCTGTCCAGCTTCAACTGGGGACTGTCCGTCTTACTGAACAACTGGATCTATCTTGCGTGGGCCGTCGCGCTCCATGGCGTGTGGCACTGGAACATTCAAAGCGAAGAGAAACAGATGAATCAGGCCTTTCCCGCGGAGTATCCGGACTATTGCAGGACCACAGGGCGATTTTTCCCCAGGATACCGTTATCGGTCCCTTAGCTCTATGACCTCTCATCTCGCACAGGTGACTCGTTCTCACGCGATCGAATCCAATCTTCTCCGCGCAGCCCCCCCCACATCATGCTCGAAGAGGAGATGAGCGATGGCTGCAGGGAATTTTTATTCAGATGGAGGACACCTCGTTTTTCCTCATCTCTCGAAATACCACATATCTTCGGTCATCTCGGCCGCGCCCACCCAGTCCACATGCCAATCGAGATAGAGACAGTTTGAGCCAGCGCGGTGACGGGCCCGAGCAACGCGTCGGCCGTCACCAATTCCTTGCGTATCGGAGTCGGGCAGGTGTGACGGTCGAAACACATCGCAGCGGGTCAAGTCTCTGTCCGTGGCTCTGGTGATAATCGTCCGCCAGGGTCCGTCTTCGTTGTCGGCCAAATAGATGGTCCGTGCCGGACTGTCGCAGTCCGTCAAAGGTGACATTCGGCTCCCCGCTCCGCCGACATTGCTGCCCCAACCGTTAATCACGTAGCAGAGGGTCTGTCGCCTGTCCGGATAGCTGGGACAACGAAAGGTGTCCACAGTCCGGTAGTCGCCTCCCATATCCGTCTGAGACAGAAGTGGCATGAAAAGCTGAAACCAAGGCCGCACCCTCCCTCCCCACTCGGCTGACCTGGGAATGTAATTTTCATAGACCGCTGCGTATAGATTGGCAGCGACCCCGATTTGCCTGAGATTGCTTTTGCACACGGCTCCCTTGGCCTGCTTTCGGACCCGTTGCAGGGCAGGCAGAAGTATGCCCATCAGAACAGCAATGATCGCAATCACGACCAGCAACTCAATCAGTGTGAAGCCCTTGGGCTTAGGCGGTAGGAGAAACCTAGACATGCAACACCTCAATGAACAACTAGATCACGCAACGGCCTTGCGTTCAATCCGTACCTCCAAGGTCGATTATACCACATTTCTTCAGTACAAGGACGCGAACAAAGTATTGGTTGCCGAGGGTAAATCCAAAGCAACCAGGCATTGCGGAACTGCTCCCCTCGGTAGAATCCCGCAATGCTCAGATTCAGAGGATCTCGCCAATCTACAGAAACAATGCCCCTTGCTTTTAGAACGCTTTTGAAGCACACTCGCGGCTCGTAACATGACATGGGACGGTCCTATGACAGAAAAAACAGTAGTCTTCGCAGGCGGCGGCACGGGGGGACATCTCTATCCGGCGCTGGCGGTGGCCGAGAGACTCAGCGACATAGCACCGGAGATTACGATCCACTTCTTCTGTAGCGAACGGCCCATCGACGGGCAAATCTTATCCAAGACCTCTTTCGCATTCACCCCCCTGCCCGCCCAAGGGCTGACGCTGCGCCCCCATGAACTCATCAAGGCGGTCCAATTCATCAAGACCTTCCGATCAAGCTATAGGCAAGTGCGGGCCTTTCTTGGCGACGCAAAGCAAGCGGTCGTGGTGGGTGTGGGAGGGTTCGTGGCGGGACCGGTCTGTTATGCGGCGCATCGGGCCCGCACACCCCTGGCCTTGATCAATGTCGATTGCGTGCCCGGCAAGGCCAACAAACTGGCTCGACGCTGGGCCCATGAGGTCTTCACCCAGTTTGAGGACACGACGGATGCCTTCAGCGGCTACCGGGCCCAGGTCCATGTCGTCGGATGCCCACTCCGCTCTGCCTTCGACAAGCCGGACCCTCAGCGGGCCAGGGACGATCTAAAACTCGATCCCCAGAAAAAAGTGGTGTTGGTGACAGGGGCATCCAGCGGCTGCCGCAGCATTAACGAGGCCCTCCATGCCCTATTGCCGAAATTCGATCCTTTCGCCAAGAGCTGGCAGATCGTCCACCTGACAGGCATAGCCCATTTCGAGGCGGCCAAGGCCGCTTATCAACGGACAGAGATCGCATACAAGGCGATCGACTACTACGAGCACATGCCCGACCTCTTGTGTTGTGCTCAGCTCCTGATCGGGCGCAGTGGCGCGGTGAGCGTGGCCGAGTATGCCGCGGCGGGAATACCCTCTATCTGCATACCCTATCCCCACCACAGAGACCGCCACCAGTATCTGAACGCCGAGAAACTCGTCGAAGTGGGTGCCGCCGTCGTGGTCAACGATCTTCCCGACTTGAACGACCGAACGGCCCGGTTGTGGGGAGAACTCGAACCCCTGCTTAGCAATGAACAGAGGCGCATGGACATGTCCAATGCCTGTGACAGGTTCGCAAAGAAGGACGCCGCGGCCGAGATTGCGAGGCGTCTGCTGGAGATGTAGCGACTGAGCGCTCGTTTATTGGTGGTCGTGGTCTGCGTATCGCTTGTCGGTGTCGTAATCGATGTCCCTATTGAGTCTCTGTGATCGGTGTTAAGAATTCAAGACGAATAATAGCTATACCTAAATCAAAAAATCAAAAGCCCTTATTTCCCCTACGGGTCGACTTGTTCTGAGAACCGTCCGGTGCGGACCCCCACGCCGGGCCGGTGTGGGGTCCGGTGGAGAGATCCTCCGGGCTACCCGCTTGTCTGCTATTGCGGAGACCTCAATCGCCAGTAAGTCTCCTGTTCATCACCCCACCGTCTTAGTGGAATCAGACCCGTCAATGGCCAGTCCGCCAAAGATTTCTCCTGTGAGGAAAAATGACTTTGGCCTTGATCGCTCAAACAGCCATCCATGGGCTACGAAACAGGCTCGGTAAACCCTATTGTAACGGGGATGCCAATCATCTTGCTAAATATCTCTTTTTTGCATTGGAAGGTGATGTTCGAGTCAAAAAGGATAGGATTGTTGTAACGTACTATAATGCTCCCACCAGGGAGCGACTAAAGGCTTGTTATATGGACTTGCCCAGAAAGCTTGAAAAAGAAAACATCGACCCGCGGATTCCTTCGCTGTATAATTACAAGCTAGACTCCCGGTTCTACTGAGCCTCAGACAAATACAAGGTCAAATAAATAAGGGCTACAAAATCGCTGCAGAGGACGTGGTTTTATTGTCGTAATAATTCCACGAAAGTGTGACCTGCTTTTGAACCAGGGCCATAAAAAGCATCCTAAGCAATCCGCGACGTAGAGTAGCTACGCCTGTGGTTTCGCTCAATCGGGCGCGACCCAACATGGGGCACACTTGGACCCCAAATTGTCGAACCTATTTCTTGACGATCCCTTGACATATCCATAAGAAAAAAGAGAAAGATCTTCTAGGTTCTTGCTCTTGGCTGATTTAGAATGGCTTGGAGTTGACTTAGGCACCGGGCATGGGACTGTCCTGTTGAGGTAAGGAGAATGACATGAAGTCGACCCAGAGCGAAAACGGTTTTACCCTGATCGAACTCCTGGTGGTGATTGCGATCATAGCCATACTCATGAGCGTATTGATGCCGGCCCTGAGTCGGGCCCGCGAGCAGGGCAAGCGGGCCGTATGCCTGAACAACGCCAAGACACTTGTCCTGGGCTGGATGATGTACTGCGACGAGCACGCGGGCAACATGCCCCAGGCCACGGCTCGGCCCCAGCGGGGATGGGTTCTGAATCCTTCAGGGAGTCGGCCCGTCGAGGCCCCCAGGGAGACACAGTTGGACGCCATCAAAGGCGGCGAGCTTTTCAAGTATGTCAACAACGTGAAGGTCTATCGCTGTCCAGTGGCCAAACGCCAGGAGATGCGCACCTACAGTTGCTCTCACGCCATGAACGGGAGTAGCTTTGACGGCGGACCGGTCCTCAAGAATCGCTACAAAATCAAGAATCCGGGCCTACGCATGGTTTTTCTGGACGACTACGGAGAGGACTGGGATGCGGCCTGGGCCGTGCCTTGGAGCTCACACTCCTGGTGGAATCCCATTCCCGCCCGTCACGGTGCAGGTACGAGCATGGCCTTTGCCGACGGTCATTCAGAGTGGTGGGGCTGGAAAGATCCAAGCACTATTGAGCTGATGGCCAAATGGGATTGGGGCGATCGCGGGGACAACCTCCGTGCCATTGGGCAGGCAGATAATCTTGATCTGGTTCGGATACAAAAGGCCGTATGGGGCAGCCTGGGCTATGAGACAAGTGTGGTGCCATAGAGATGAAGACAACATGAAGTTGATCTGCTGGTTGAATCTATGGGTGGTGGCGGTTCCATTGGCGTGGGGGGCTGAGGTTGACTTCGTGCACGATGTGGCTCCGGTCTTGAAGAAACATTGTGTTGAGTGTCATGGGGGGGATAAATCGGAGGGTGGATTCTCCATGAACACACGGGCGTCGCTGCTCGATGCCGAGGCGGCGGTGCCGGGGAAATCGGGGAAATCGGAGATGATCCTGCGGTTGCGGTCGGACGATCCGGACGAGCAAATGCCGCCGCCGAAGAAGGACCGGTTGTCGGGGAAGGAGATTGCCGTCCTCGAGCGGTGGATTGATAGCGGGCTGGAATGGGAGCCCGGCTTTTCCTTTTCCTCTGGTGGATATGAGCCACCGTTAAAACCGCGCCGCCCCGAGTTACCGCCGGTTGTGGATGGCCGTGAGAACGCCGTTGATCGCATCCTGGACGCCTATTTGAAGGGTGAGAAACTTCGATTTCCGACTCCGGTATCGGACCGGGAATTTGCCCGGCGTTTGTATCTCGACGTGATTGGCCTGCCGCCCCCGCCCGAGGAGTTGACGGCTTTTCTGGGTAAGAAGGGTGGCGAGCGGAGAGGGCGGTTGGTGAAGCAGGTGCTGAGTCGTGATCAGGCCTACGCGGAACACTGGATGACGTTCTGGAACGATCTGCTGAGGAATGCTTATTCGGGAACCGGGTTCATTGATGGAGGGCGGAAGCAGATCACGGGCTGGCTTTACCAGTCGTTGATGGAGAACAAATCGTTTGATCAATTCACTTCCCAGTTGATTTCACCTACGGGGGATTCAGAGGGGTTCATTAGGGGAATCAAGTGGCGAGGTGATGTCAATGCCAGCCAATCGCGCGCGCTTCAATTTGCCCAGGGCGTTTCCCAGGTGTTTCTGGGGATCAACATGAAGTGTGCGTCATGCCACGACAGTTTTATCGATCGCTGGACATTGAAGGAGGCGTATGGATTGGCGTCGATCGTTTCGAAGAAGGAACTCGAGTTGACGCGTTGCGACAAGCCGACGGGCGCGAAGGCGGCGGTGGGATGGATCTTTCCGGAACTGGGCAACGTCGATCCGGCGGCGGATCAGCCGGAGCGCTTGCGGCAACTGGCAGCTTTGATGACCCACCAGGACAATGGCCGGTTTACGCGCACGATTGTGAACCGATTGTGGCGGCAGTTGATGGGGCGGGGGATTGTCCATCCGGTTGATGCGATGCATACCCGGCCCTGGAGCGAAGATCTGCTGGATTACCTGGCCTGTTACCTGGTGGATCAGAAGTACGACTTGAAGAAGGTGATGGAGTTGATCCTGACGTCGGACGCGTATCGGGGACGAGGAACGAAGTTGACGCAGAGGCCGGACGATTATAGGTTCGAGGGGCCGCTGATGAGACGGATGACGGCCGAACAGTTTCTTGATGCGATCTGGTCCATCACCGGCACATGGCCCAAGCCGGACTCCCGGGCCTTCAAGAAGGATGGCCGGCAACAGGGAGGGCAACTGGAGGCGGTGTTGAAAGCGCACGGTGAGAATGCCGAGTGGGGGGATCGTCCGGTGCGGGCCGTGTTCACACCCTTGAACGGGTTGCAGGCCAGCCTGGGGCGGCCGAACCGAGAGCAGGTGGTGACGGAGCGTCCGGATTTGATGACCACGCTGGAAGCGATCCATTTGGCCAATGGCCCGACCCTGGCCGGGACGCTGGCTGCGGCAGGAACGAATTTGCTGGAGCAATGGAAAGGCAAACCGGGTGAGATGATTGATTGGCTGTTCCTTTCGGCGTTGTCGCGCGAGCCGACACGTCGCGAACGGGAGGCGTTGACGGAGTTGACAGGGGCGGAACCGACCCGGGAGACGGTTGAAGATTTGCTCTGGGCGGTCTTTATGCTGCCCGAGTTTCAGTATGTGAACTGACCGGATGTTCCGGCTGAGAATGTTGAGATGAAGACGATGAACGATTTGATGATTGGCGGCGGGCAGTCCCGCCGGGATTTCCTGAAAGCACTGATTGCGGCCAGCGCGGCGGCGATGGCCGGTTCGGAGCCCCGCTTGATGGGTGCGGAGGGGGTGGTGCAGCCCAAGCCGACGGCGGACGCCTGCATCCTGCTCTGGATGGGAGGGGGTATGGCGGGGCCGGACACCCTGGATCCGAAACGTTACATTCCTTTCGAGGTCGGCACGGAGGTGGAGAAGATCATCAGCACCTTCCCGGCGATTGACACGGCGGTGGATGACATCAAGATTGCCGAGGGTCTGGAAAAGATCGCGGCGGTCATGGATCGGGCCACTTTGATCCGGTCGCATGTTCAGCCGGACCTGGGGCATATTCTGCACAGCCGCCATCAGTATCATTGGCACACCGGTTACGTGCCGCCAGTGACGGTTGCGGCGCCGCACATTGGGGCCTGGATGGCTCGATTGTTAGGGCCTCGCAATCCGGTGATACCACCGTTCATCAATGTTGGACAGAAGATCGAGGGCAATGGTGAATCGGAAGAGCTGAAGGCATTCACGACGGCGGGTTTCCTCGGGAGTGAGTATGGACCGTTCAATTTGCCTTACCCCGAGAAAGCCGCCGAGGCTGTGCGTCCGCCGCAAGGGATGACGGCGGAGCGGTTTAGTCGCCGTTATGCCGCTCTGAAGACTCTGCTCAAGCATTCTCCGCGGGGAGAATACTTGAGCGATTATCACCAGGAATCGATGCTTCGAGCGGCTGATAATGCGCATCGACTTTTGGCCTCGAAGGACAAGGCCGCGTTTGACCTGGCCTTGGAGCCGAAGGAGAACCGGGAGCGGTATGACACGGGGCGGTTTGGCAAAGGCTGTCTCCTGGCGCGGCGACTGGTGGAGGCAGGCGCGCGCTTTGTCGAGGTGACGACCGAATACATTCCGTTCGTGCATTGGGATACGCATGAGAGTGGACATACGACAGTCAAGCGCTTGCATGGCGAAATCGATGGGCCCGTCGCGCAGTTGATCCTGGATCTTGAGGAGCGTGGGCTGTTGGATCGCACCCTGGTGGTGCTGGCCAGTGAATTCAGCCGTGACATGATAATCGAGGGTGTTCCGGGCAGCAATGCCAGGGATCAAGCGACGGCGAAAACAGATGTGGTGAAGGAGATGAAACATTACGGGTTGCACCGTCATTTCACGGGTGGGTCGTCCGTGCTGATGTTTGGCGGCGGGGTGAAGAAGGGTTTCCTCTACGGTGAGACGGCACCGGAACGTCCCTGCATTGCGACGAAAAACCCGGTGAGTGTCAGTGATCTTCACGCGACGATTTTTCAGGCCATGGGAATCAGTCCCAAGACCAGTCTCGAGGTGGAGCGGCGTCCCTTCTATGTGACCAAGGACGGGCAGGGTAAGCCGGTGCGGGAACTATTTGGGTGACCCGTACGACGGGTCATGAGAGTGCGATAAGGGAACGGCAAGAAATAACTTGGACTTTTGAATGCCCAATTGCACCCCATCTTTGATCGCTTCTCAATCGCGAAATCCGCGACGTAGGACAGCTACGCCTGTGGTTTCGCTCAATCGGGCGCGACCCAATATGGGGCACACTTGGACCCCAAATTGTCCAACTTATTTATTGCCGATCCCTAACTGAGAGCAAACTCTATGTTTCGACACAGGCACATCATCTATTGCCTTGCAGCATTGCTTTTTCTCCATGGCGCCAACCTGTCTGCCGAGCCTAGCAAGAAGCCTGCTCCGAGAAAGCCGCAAAGCACGATATCATACAATCGCGACATACGTCCTATTTTTTCGGAGACCTGTTTTCATTGCCACGGGCCTGACGAAGCGTCTCGCAAGGAGGATCTAAGGTTGGACGTTCCGGAATCCGCATTTGCCGAACGCGACGGAGGATATCACGCGATCGTTCCCGGCGATCCGGAGGCCAGTGAAGCGTGGGTGCTGATTAACGCAACCGATCCTGAATACATCATGCCACCGAAAAACTCGGACATGGTCCTTAGCGATGGGCAAAAGGCGAAGATCAAAAGGTGGATCGAAGAAGGCGCTCACTATGAAAAACACTGGGCATTCGTTGCGCCTGTAAAGAAAAGGCCACCCCAGGCTCACGACAGAGCATGGTCACGAAACGCGATCGACCGTTTTGTATGGGACCGGCTCAAGAGAGAAGCGCTTGAGACCAACCCGGAAGCTGACCGCCGTACGCTGATACGTCGTTTGTCCTTCGATTTGAAAGGCCTACCCCCTTCCCGTGAGGAGATTAGTACTTTCCTCAATGACCAGACCGGGAACGCCTATGAAAGCTTGGTTGATCACATCTTAGCTTCTCCGCACTACGGTGAGCGTATGGCGCTCTATTGGCTGGATCAGGCCCGCTACGCAGACACCAACGGCTACTCACGTGACGGTGGTCGCACGATGTGGCTCTGGCGCGACTGGGTCATACAAGCGTACAATGATGATAAACCTTTCAGTGAGTTCTTGCGCGAACAAATTGCCGGAGACCTCATTCCCAATGCTACTAAAGATCAGATTGTGGCAACGGGTTTCAGCCGCAATCACATGATCACTGCGGAAGGCGGCACCATTCCGCTTGAAAACCTGACCAACTACACTGTCGACCGCGTAAAGACGACGGGTGAGGCGTTTCTTGGTCTCACCCTTGCCTGTGCGCAGTGTCACGACCATAAGTTTGATCCGATATCACAGCGTGACTATTACCAGATGTTCGCTTACTTCAACACCCTGGGTGATAAAGGGACGGATGGCGCAGGCGGCAACAACGCTAAACCCTCCATAAAGGCAAAAACATCGATCAAGCATAAGAATCTGGCGGGGCTTAAAAATCGCATCGAAGACTTGAATAATCAGCTCACCGAACAGCATCAACGAACACAAAATTCTTGGGAAGAAAACGCCCGCAAGGCCATTGCCGGACTGGGCAACGATTTCATGTTACACGGATTAACGCCTGCGAAGATCAACGCACCTGACACGTTCATAGATGATTTCATCAAAGTGCAGGAAGATGGATCCATATATTCATTTCAAGCTCAAGGCAACTTCTACTCGATGGTGTTTAAGCTTCCCGAGAGCATACAAACACCTGTCACCGGTATCCGCATCGAGTTTTACCCACACCCCAAAGTAAGAGATGGGTCCTTAGGATATCGCAAGGAAGAGGGAGCGTTTGGCATTACCGCCGTCACGATATCGACAGGGAATGTCCCTGTCGCCAACATCAATACGAGCACGATTATCCCACTCAAGGAGGCTACTGCAAGTTATAGCCATCCCCATCATCCTCCGGCGGGCGTGCTCAACCCAAATCGATTCGATGCGTGGTCCCCCCTGGGCAAGACCAAAGAGCAGCAGCACCTCACCGTCATGTTCGACGAAACCGTTGACCGCGAGGAAAGCGCTTACCTCACCGTGATGAATGTTTATAAGCAAATAGGTCCCCCTGGCCATTTCAAGGTTTTTGCCGTTACGGGAATGAATGATGAAAGCAATCTCCCGGAAGATATCCAAACCATTTTGAGAGTCTCTGTGGAGAAACGAAGCGATGAAGCAAAAAAGCGGATCGCTGACTATCACCAGGAATATGGCCCGCGTCTGTCACGTTTGCATGCCGACATCGCCGCTTATGAAAATCGTCTCAAGGAAATGACTAAGGAGTACTCGACTCAAGTCATGGACACGGCGAAAAAACCTCGCAAAACCTATATCCTCGAACGTGGCAGTTATGACAGGCCTGGTGAGGAAGTGCAGCCTGGTCCACCTGCTTTTCTGCCACCTCTTCCGGAAAACGCACCGAACAACCGCCTCGGTCTGGCAGAGTGGTTCCTCCGCGATGACCATCCACTGACTGCGCGCGTTGCCGTTAATCGTATTTGGCAAATGATCCTTGGCACCGGCTTTGTATCAACATCAGCGGACTTTGGTTCGCAGGGCGAATGGCCCAGCCACCCCGAGCTACTCGACTGGCTCGCGGTCGACTTTAGAGAGCATGGCTGGCAAGTGAAACGGCTCATTAAGCAGATCGTCATGTCATC
The DNA here is from genome assembly GCA_022563885.1 of Planctomycetota bacterium. Classification (GTDB taxonomy): domain Bacteria; phylum Planctomycetota; class Phycisphaerae; order Sedimentisphaerales; family Anaerobacaceae; genus JAIPFM01. The sequence continues at coordinate 44,444 of JADFMM010000012.1, forward strand.
TACCTACCGCCAGGACTCTTCAGCCTCAGAACATAAGATGACAGTGGACCCCGATAATCGTTTCTTATCACGCGGACCTCGCAGTCGCCTGCAGGCGGAATTCATTCGTGATGCCGTGCTTAAGCAAAGTGGATTGCTCAATAATTGGATAGGGGGCTCCAGTGTGAAACCTTACCAACCTGAGCATATCTGGCGGGAGCTGAGTCACTACGGTTCGGTGACCGATACCACACAGGTATTTGTGCAGGATCATGCTTCTATGTTATACCGAAGGAGCATGTACACACTTTGGAAACGAACGAACCCGCCACCGGGAATGATGACGTTCGACGCTCCTAGCCGCGAAATATGCACCATGAGCCGTGAGTCTACCAATACACCGCTCCAGGCGTTGGCTTTGCTCAATGACATTCAGTATGTCGAAGCGAGTCGGCAACTCGCAGAACGTTTGCTCACGACGATACCTGAAGGCACGGATCAAGAACGTGTCAGTGCTGCTTTCGAAATGATGACCTCACGGCGCCCGCATGCCGATGAACTGACGGTTCTGATCACGGCGCTCAATGAACAGCTTGAACACTATAGGCAGAATTCAACGGCCGCAATCGATCTGCTGGACAATGGCGAATACCCTCGCAACACCAAGCTGGACCCTACGGAACATGCCGCTTACACGATTATCGTGAATCTGATCATTAACTTAAGTGAGTCGATTACTAAGTCGTGAGATGAATGAAATATTTTACCCAGGAGATAGAATGGGTGGGATGGGCCTCTGGGCCATCCGTTACGTCTTGGGGTACGCAGATCTCAAAAGCATGATCGAGGACGCGCATCCCTACCCTCTTCAGGCTAATTTGGAAGCATAATATCTAAAACTTTCGCACCTTAAACACTATGGATCCTCTTATAGACTTTCACAGAAAGATGACGCGCCGAACGCTGTTCGGGACGCTGGGGCGCGGTCTTGGAAATGCTGCGCTAGGTTCACTCTTACTGCCAAACATGCTTAAAGGATCGGGTGGCAGCGATGCGGGCTTACATGGCCTAGGTGCCCTGCCCCACTTTGCGCCTAAGGCAAAGCGGGTGATCTATCTTTTTCAGTCCGGTGGCCCGTCGCACGTAGACCTGTTTGATTACAAGCCCGAGATGCGGGATATGCATGGAAAAGAACTGCCCGATTCAGTCCGCGGCAGCCAGCGTGTCACAGGCATGACTTCCGGGCAGAAGAGTTATCCTTTTACTGCGCCCATTTCTGGCTTCAAGCGTTGCGGTAAACACGGGACATGGATCAGCGAACTGCTTCCACACACGCAAGGGATCGCAGATGAGATCACGATTTTGCGCGGCGTGAATACTGAAGCAATCAACCATGACCCGGCTGTGACTTTTATCCTTACTGGCTCACAGCAGATGGGGCATGCCAGTATCGGTTCGTGGTTGAGCTATGGCCTAGGGAGTGCCAATGAAAACCTTCCTGCTTTCATGGTGCTCCTGTCACAGGGCTCCGGCAAAAACCCGGGACAGCCCTTGTATTCACGATTATGGGGCAATGGTTTTCTCCCTTCGAGTCATCAGGGAGTCAAACTGGGATCTGGCTCTGATCCTGTTTACTATTTAAAGAACCCACCGGGAGTAGATCCTAAGGCGCGTCGTCAGATTTTAGACCATCTAGGAAAACTAAATCAGATGCACGCGGACGATGTAGGGGACCCCGAAATTCATGCACGTATCGATTCATATGAGATGGCTTACCGCATGCAGACATCAGTGCCAAGCCTGATGGACATGCGTGATGAGCCTAGCTCTATCTTTGAACTCTACGGCCCCGAGTCGAAACGACCGGGTAGCTTCGCAGCCAATTGCCTGCTCGCACGTCGCATGGCCGAACGGGGTGTACGTTTTGTGCAGCTTTTTCATCGCGGATGGGATCAGCATGTAAGTATCACGTCAGCGTTGCCCGCTCAATGCTATGACATCGATCAGGCCTCGGCGGCATTGGTGAAGGACTTGAAACAACGTGGCTTGCTGGACGAAACCTTGGTCATCTGGGGCGGTGAGTTTGGCCGCACGTCATACAGTCAAGGAAAGATTGGCAGCAACCGCGCCGGTCGCGACCACCATGGTCGTTGTTTTAGCATTTGGATGGCTGGGGGCGGCATCAAAGGCGGCTATGATTGGGGGAGGACCGATGCATGGGCCTACAACATTGAAGACCAGGGTACGCATATACGTGACATCAACGCGACCATCCTTCATTGCATGGGCATCAACCATGAAAAGTTCACGATCAAATACCGCGGTCTCAATCACCGCCTGACAGGCGTTGAACAGGCACGGATCGTTAGGGAGATTCTGGTGTGAGAGGGTGGGACGGGCCTCTGGTCGTCTACAAGCATCCCGCCAACCGCCGCGAAATCTTTGGGATCGGCAAGAAATAACTTATTTCTTGCCGATCCCTTTAGATGAGGAAAACAACATGACACAGGAGAGTTTCACCCGGCGTCGTCTTCTCACCACCCTCTTCATTGGCCTTTTCCTGTTCCCGTTAAATCTCTTGGCCGCGGAGGCGAAACGCAGGCCCAATATCGTCTATATTCTTGCAGACGATCTTGGCTATGGCGATCTGAGTTGTTATGGTCAGCGGAAGTTTAGGACGCCCCACATCGATCGCCTGGCAGCCGAGGGCATGAAATTTACGCAACACTATTCCGGCAGTACGGTCTGTGCGCCGTCACGCTGCGCCTTGATGACGGGACTCCACACCGGACATGCCCAAGTCAGGGGCAACAGGGAGGTCAAACCCGAAGGCCAGGCGCCCATGAGGCCGGGCACGGTGACGATTCCCACGCTGCTGAGGCGAGCGGGGTACGTATCGGGGATGTTTGGCAAGTGGGGTCTCGGAGCCCCTGGCTCCGACAGCGATCCGACGGTCTTCTTTGATGAAGTCTATGGCTACAACTGTCAGCGCCAGGCCCATACCTTTTATCCGAAACACCTCTGGCACAATCGTACCAAAGTGGCCTTGGACGGCCAGACCTACTCCCACGATCTCATCCTGAAGGCGGCAAAGGATTTCATCAGGGCCAATCGGCACAGTCCTTTCTTCTGCTACATGCCGGTCACCATTCCCCACGCCGCCATGCACGCTCCCAAGGATCTGCACGACAAATATCGCAAGCGTTTCCCTCGGTTCGAGGAAAGGATCGGCAAGTATGCCGGAACGGATGTTCAGAATCCCGTGGCGGCCTTCCCCGCGATGGTCGAGCATCTCGACGGCGGAGTCGGCGAAATCCTGTCTCTTCTCAAGGAACTGGGTATCGATGACAACACCCTGGTGATGTTCAGCAGCGACAACGGCCCGCACCGTGAAGGCGGCCATCTCCCAGAATTCTGGGACAGCAATGGGCCGCTCAGAGGGATCAAACGGGATCTCTATGAAGGTGGGATCAGAGTACCTTTCCTGGCCCGCTGGCCCGGGAAAATTGAAGCGGGGCAAACATCGGATCACATCTCGGCCTTTTGGGACATGCTGCCTACCTTCTGCGAGATTGCCGGAGTACCGTCGCCGGACGATGTGGATGGGATTTCCATCCTGCCCACCCTCTTGGGCAAGAGACAGAGAAAACACGACTATCTCTATTGGGAGTTCACGGAGGGAGGCGGTAAACAGGCGATTCGTAAGGGCAATTTCAAGGCCGTGAGGCTGAACGTCAGCAAGAACCCCGACGCAGAAATCGAACTCTACGATCTGGCCAACGATCTGGGCGAAACGAAGAACATTGCCTCTCAGTATCCCGATGCCGTTCGAGCAATGGAGCGGCTCTTCAAGAAAGCCAGGACCGACTCGAGCATTTTCCCACTCTACAAGCAGTAAGAGCCGACGGGTTCGTCCGACGGGTCGGTCACCTGAGGCTGCAGCGTAGCGTCAGGATTCTTCATGAGCCGCGGTTGACCCGTCGCCGCCACGACATCACGCCAGAGTTCCTTTTCCGGGGCAATCTGATGTCTCTTCGACACGGCCAGTTGTATGGGGACATGGACGAACTGGTCGTGCATGAGGCTGATCAGTAGGCCCGTCTTGCCGGCCATGGCGGCGTGGACGGCATGCGTGCCTAGCCGGGCGCAGTAAATGGAATCATTGGCATTGGCGGGGGCACTGCGGATGATGTAGCTGGGGTCGATGTAGCGGGCAGAGAACTCGATCTGTTTCTTCCGGAAATAATCCCTGATTCGATCTGTCAGATAGGTGCCGATGTCGCCCGGTTTCTTGTTCCCCGACTCGTCGTCGCGGGTGGACGCTTCTAGATGATCCTGACCGGCGCCCTCCGCCACCAATATCACGGCATGGTGACGCTGAGCAATCCGCTCTTCAAGGTGGCCCAGCAGTCCGTTGGGACCGTGCAGATCGAAGGGAACCTCGGGGATGAGGACAAAGTTGACATCGTTGACCGCGAGTGCCGTGTGGGCGGCGATGAACCCGGACTCACGTCCCATCACTTTCACGACGCCAATGCCGTTGAAGGCGTTCTGCGCCTCCACGTGGGCGGCGACCACCGAGTCGACCGCTTTAGAGACCG
>JADFMM010000153.1 GCA_022563885.1 Planctomycetota bacterium
ACGCAAACATCAATTGCTCCGACGACAATGCCTGCTGTAGCGGTCCGGATCCTTATACTTGTAACCTCTGTGAGGATGATGAGGGATGTGATGTGTTTGGATACTGTATAAACCCTCTTTAGCAATCAAAACCCTCTAATGATGGGAGAGGATCAGATCGTTGCGCTTATCCGCAACGGTTTGACCTCTCCATAGAGGATTGAAAGGCTCGAACCATGAAAGCAATCAATACCAGACTTTTCTTTAGAGTAGCCGGCTGTCTTCTCTTGGGTTTCCCGCTTGGCGTCTTGATGAGTGGAGGTCTTCGTTTGGTGATAGGCAATCAAGCAGACGGGGAGGCGTCGATAGATTCACAGAGGCATCTCCACGGCCAAGATGAGCGGACCGAGACAAGAACCCTGCCGAGCCCGGGTCTCGACTACGACCTCAGGCGGATACAGGAAGTCGAGGACTTGAGCAAGGCGATCGACAAGACCGTCTATCAGGTGTTCGACTTGCAGTGGAACGCTCTTGAAATGACCACTGATTTTTCCGAGTATGCCAACGTCGAAACCTTTGTGCACTCGATACCTGTTGCAGGAGAGGATCTGCTGTCGACCCCGCAACTAGCGCAGTTGCGGAAGGATATTGCGACCTTGCTCTATCTTAACGGCAGGGAGGATCGTCGGCGTTGGTTTGAATATCTCTTCGCTGCCGGCGAAGCGCTGACTTCTGAGGGCCGCGACTTAATACGTAGATTGGCCGAAAAGGAAGGAAAAGCAGATTGGATGGATCTGGAGCCCCTCGATCAACTCCTCTGGTACTTTTCGAGCTGGGAAGCCAACTGGAAGGGCCTGGTCGCCGAGGGGTCCCGCATGAAGGTCTTCCGCACAGAGACCGCAGAGATAGAACGCCCGGCAAACAGGCTCATGATGCACAGGCCCGCCGGCAAGTCAACCTATGCCAGGAAAACGACCGGGCCGGTCTCGATCGATGATCAACTCATGTGGGAGGGATCGGTGTTGATGGCCGATGTGGAGGTCTTGGTGAAGAATCACCAGGGCATGGTGCGTCCCTATGTAGCCCGCTACTGGTTCGACTCGGAGGGTCGGCGCTGGCGGCTGCAGTTCGTGATCAAGTACTCTACGAAGCAGGACCACCATGGGAGTATTGTTATCTAAATTTGGACGAGCAGGGTGACCCTTGAGATGAAGCAGCGAAAAGGAGATAGTAATGAGACAGCTAGTATCTAAATACGGCTGGGTGGCGATCGTGTTGATCGTCTCTTTCGGCCTGGCCCGATGGGCCGGCAATCGCGGCCCGTCCGGGCAGTTCGTTTTCGCAGATGGGGACATCGGGACCTTTATGCCCTGGGATCAGATTGAGCGACCTGTCATGTTGAAGAACAGCGGCAAGGAGACTGTTACCATTACCCATGTGCAAACTTGCTGTGGTGTCTCGGTCTCTCATCCTTACCAAAAGGTTCTTGCACCTGGGTCGACGGTGGCGGTGATGTTACGAATCTGCACCGATGATAGCCCTCTGGAGAAGGAGATCACCTTCGAAACGGACCATCCGACCTATCCCCTGGTGGCTTGTGAATTGACCGGGCGTCCGGACCGGTCGGTGCCCTCAGCAAACAGAGGAGGCGTATGGAGGATCACAGAGCGGGTTGCACCGGGACAGGTGCTCCGCGAAGTGTACAAGATCCTAAAAGGAGAGGGGGCCGATCTTACCTGCACTGCGGTGACAAGTTCGGCTTATGTCGAGACGACGGCCCCGACGACTGATGAGAACGGCGACGTCTCATTCGGCGTTCGGATCAGTCCCAATGCGCCCAGGGGAAAATTAACCTCCTTTCTGTTTGTCACGACCGGTCGACCCGAAAGGCCCACGCTTATTGTGGAACTCGTGACAGAGGTGGAGCGGGGCGTTCGAGTTTTTCCGGAAGAGGCGTTTTTTGATATCGTGCGCGACAATGGGCCGCTTACCAGGACGATCGAGGTGGAGGTGGTGGAGCCGGCTTGGTCCACCGTCCTGGTGGAGACGCCCGAGGAATCCTGTCTGGATGCAATTGTTCGGATGACCGACGAGGGCAAGTACAAACTAGAGGTGACCCTGAACGCCGCTGAGATGCCCAGTGCGCTGAATGCCGTGATCGTGATTCACGATGGGGAGGGCGATCGTTTGGAAATACCGGTGCTGGCGATGAAGAAGATAACCCGCGACGCCAAGAAACTAGTGGCGAGCATTATGCGGCCATGATCCCTTCCCGCAATTTGGAAATCGATCCCTCTGTGCCGCAAGTGTGACTTGAATGCGTCAACTCTTATATGGAATGAACTGTTGGGATATCGTCCAACTGACCGATCTCGGTTTGCGGATCCAATAGCAGCGGATAGTAGGTTCCACCCATCGCCTCTCCTTTGGGAACCGCCGGATAGTTGTCGGCTCCCGGGGCGTTGTCATGATCTCTATTCGACACAACGCCATCCGCAAAAACGTTAATCAATGTCGCTCGACGCGACCGCTCAGAGTTGTTTTCATAGGATCCATGCATGAGTAGCGGATGGTGAAAACTCGCGTGACCGATCTTCATTTCAATGGGGATCCTGTCTTCAAAATCGGAAATCTGCGTCTCCGTTAAGACCTGGCGAACAGACTCCATGTCTCCGGCCAGGCCGGTCTTCTCGAGCAAACCCCATTTGTGGCTCTTGGGGATGTAATACATGCAACCGTTTTCCGTGCTGGCGTCATCCAAGGCAATCCATGAGGTCAGGTGGTTCATCGGCGAGGTCCACGTCCAGTAGGAAAAATCCTGATGCCATGCCACCACGGCACCGTGCTTGGCGGGTTTTGAAAAGAGCTGATCGTGAAAGAGGCGAAACCCTTTGCCGATCAACTGATAGGCGACCATGCGAAAGGCCGGGGCCCAGAGGATGTCATGGAAGGCCGGACTCACCCGCCAGGCACCTAAGGCATGAAACAGGACCGTGTCGCTGTTCTCGGATTCGTTGGAATGGTACTCATAAAAAAACTCGTTGCCCGGGTTGGACGGGTTGGCGAGATCCTGGAGATCAGCACGAAGTCGCTCGACTTGTTCATCATTGAGTACTTTGATGTCCTTAATAAAACCGAAGTCTTTAAAATGCCGTATCTGTTCCTCACTGAGTGCATAGCTGCGCCATTCTTCGGAAGACCGGGGTTGGTTGAATAGCTCAGTGACTGGGCGATCGTCCAGTCCATAATCTCTGCTCATGCTTGATTCCCTCAGAACTTGATGGATGCTCACAGGGGCTGATACCTTCGTCAATGACTTCCACACTTCAGGCGTGATTCTATCACCAAAGGAGACGACGTTTCAACGGTGAAATGGGTCGAAAGACCACCTAGGTTGCCGTCGAGCCCGAAATGGCCTCCCATCGGGCCCAAAATGAGGTTCTAATCTGCGGATCTCCAAGTAACTCGTTGGATTGACAGCGAGATCTCGGCGCGCTAAGGTAAACCGCCCGATGGTCGAAACACACGTCATTGGGTATCCTGTTTTTTCTTGACCGAGCATGGACGCATGAATTATCTCGCCGATTTACACATCCATTCGCACTACTCGATGGCCACCAGCAAGGATCTTGTCCCTGAGCACGTGGATCTGTGGGGTCGCATCAAGGGGATCACGGTTGTGGGCACGGGGGATTTCACCCATCCCGGCTGGACTCAGGAGCTTAGGGAAAAAATCGAGCCGGCCGAGCCGGGGTTGTTCCGCCTCAAGCCCGAGTGGCGTCTCGACGCGGGGCCTCGTCACGACAGGACCTCCGACGGGCACATTCGTTTCATGCTCACCTCGGAGATCAGCACCATCTACAAGAAGGGCGACAAGACCCGCAAGGTTCACCATGTGATCCTGGCCCCGGACTTCGAGACCGTAGAGAAGATCCAGTACAAGCTGGGACAGCTCGGCAACATCACCTCCGACGGCCGCCCCATCCTGGGGCTGGATTCCCGGCACCTGTTGGAGATCGTCTTGGAGGCCAACGAAGACAACGTCTTCATCCCCGCCCATATCTGGACCCCCTGGTTTTCGGCCCTGGGGGACAAGTCGGGCTTTGACTCTATCGACGAGTGCTACGGTGACCTGGCCCAACATATCGACGCCGTGGAAACGGGCCTATCGAGTGATCCACCTATGAACTGGCGCTGCAGTTTTCTCGATCGCTTCACCATCGTTTCCAACTCCGATGCCCACTCGCCTCAAAAGCTGGGACGTGAGGCAAACCTTCTCAATACCGAATTGTCCTATGAGGCCTTGACCTCGGCCATTCGGACGGGAGATCCGGACCGCTTTCTCGGCACCGTGGAGTTCTTTCCGGAGGAGGGAAAGTATCACCATGATGGTCATCGCAAATGCAAGATCTCCTGGAATCCTCAGGAGTCCGCGCGCCACGATAACCTCTGCCCGGTCTGTGGCAAGCGTGTTACCGTAGGGGTCTTGAATCGCATCCAGCAACTCTCGGATCGCGACGAGGCCGAGGATCGTCCCGACCGCCACCCCTTTCACTCCGTGATCCCGCTCAAGGAAGTCCTCTCCGAGATCCTTAATGTGGGGCCCAACACCAAGAAAGTTTCGGCTCGGTACCAGTCACTCATCGCCGCGCTGGGGTCCGAGTTCGACGTGTTGTTGCACAGCGACCTGGATCGCATCGAGGCCACTGCCGGAGACACCCTGGCCGAGGCCGTTAAGCGCATGCGTCGCGGCGAGGTCCATGTCACTCCCGGCTACGATGGCGAGTTTGGCGTGATCAAGGTCTTCACCGAACAGGAGAGAAGGGCGTTTTCCAAGCAGGGCACCCTATTTGCCGATGCCGTCTCTACACCTCCCGCCCAGGCCCCAAAGTCCTCGTCCCCTATCGCAGAGTTACCATCTAAATCTGCTCCCGAGAAAAAACCCCTTCCTGCAGTAGCCCTGAGGCCTGTCGACTGGGACCCGAACAATCCTCTTGCGGGCCTCAACGCAAGTCAACGCTTGGCGGCGGAACATCGGGACGGACCTGCCATTATCATCGCCGGGCCGGGCACGGGCAAGACACGGGTGCTGACCTGCCGCATCGCCCAGCTCATCAAACACCATGACACCCCACCGGAGTCCATCCTGGGTGTGACCTATACCGCAAAGGCCGCCCGGGAGATGCAGGATCGTCTCGACTCTCTGCTCCCAAGCGATCAAAGTCGGGCCCTGACCATCTGCACCTTTCATGCCTTGGGGTATCAGATCCTCCGCGAGCAGTTGGGCGATCGGCTGCTGCTCATCGACGAAGAGGACAAGGCACGCGTATTCAAGTCTCTGGGCTGTGGCAGGCAGCGGATCAAGCGTTTCATGAAGGCAGTGACCGCGGCGAAGCAGCAACTGATCCTCCCGCAACAACTCGACGATGAGGAAGTCGGTCCGGTCTACCGGGACTATCAAAACGCCCTGGCCGAACAGGATCTCATCGACCTGGACGACCTGATCTTTCGCTCCGTACGCTTGCTCCTGGAGAATAAGGCCATCGCAGACCATTACCGAGCCCGCTTTCATTGGATCATGGTGGACGAGTATCAGGACATCAACTTCGCCCAATACCGGATGATTCGTCTCTTGGCGCCGGAACCTACCAGCCACCTCTGCGTCATTGGCGATCCCAATCAGGCCATCTATGGCTTCCGAGGCGCGGATGTCCGTTTTATCCGGCAGTTCCGCGAGGACTGGCCGGACGCCCGGGCGTTCACATTGACCACCAGCTACCGTTGCTCCGAAACGATCCTGCAGGCATCGCGTCAGGTGGTGGGCAGCGCGGCCGCCGGTGACGCCTCGCTCTTGAAGGGCCTGGCCTCCGGTGTCCGATTGCAGCTGGTCGAGCAGCCCAGTGACAGGGCGGAGGCCGAGTTCGTGGCCCGCACCATCGAACAGATGATCGGCGGCCTGCGTTTTTTCTCGATGGACAGTGGCATCACAGAGGGTCATGGGAACGATCGCACGCGCAGTCTGGCGGACTTCGCCGTGCTCTGTCGCACCAGCGGTCAGATGGCGGCCTTTGAAGAGGCCTTTCACAATCACAGCGTTCCCTATCAGAAGCAGGGCGCGCAACCCCTGTTCCGAGAGGAGCCCGTCAAGACCATCCTGAGTTGTCTCCGACTGGCGCTGGCCCCTGAGAACCGCTTTCTGAAGCAGGGACTACTGGAGGCGGGCGCTGTCACCGCCAGCGACCTGGACCAGTGGCAGATCCTTCCCGAGATGCCGGCCAAGGACGCCTTGGCGCAGATCATCGAGCCCCGCTTTGCCGTGGAACGGCGAAACCATGAGTTCCTGTTCAGAGAACTCATGGAACTGGCCGAACAGGCGGGTCGGTCGGCCGCGGAGTTTCTCCGTTTCACGCAACTGGCCACCTCTGTGGATACCTATGACGGTCAGTTGGAACGTGTCGCGCTCATGACCCTGCATGCCTCCAAGGGCTTGGAATTCCCCTGCGTGTTCATTGCCGGCTGTGAAGAGGGGTTGCTCCCTTACCATCTGTATGAGGAACGCGCCGCGGATGTTGACGAGGAGCGCCGCCTGCTCTACGTGGGCATGACGCGGGCACAGCACTTCCTCTATTTGAGCTGGGCCAAGTCTCGCCTGCTGAACGGCAGGAAGTATCATCTGGAGAAGAGTTCCTTCCTCGATACCATCGAAAAGGACCTCACCGAGCAGGGCAAGGGCGGCGCTCGAAAACGAGCCAAGAAACCGGACTACCAGCTCAGATTGTTTGAGTAGGCCGACAGGCGAAGAGTTGGCCTGCGTCCTGTGATGTGGTAGAATGAATCTCCGTGGCTTCACATCATCAAGGGAGATAGACGACGTCAAAGAGTGAACACCAGGACAGTGGCTATGATCGAGAAAGTCCTTCTGGAGATGGTTGAACGGATACGGTTGGCGACTCACCCCGAGCGTATCGTCCTCTTCGGGAGCCGGGGCAGGGATGCCGGGCACTCACAGAGCGACTACGACCTGCTCGTCGTAGCCCCTTCAGATCTGCCAAGGGGCCGCCGAACGGTTTCCTTGTATCGGCTGTTGGCCGGTGTGGGCGTTCCCAAAGATATCGTCTGGTGGACACCCGAAGAGGTGGCGGACTGGCAAGGTGTCCGCTCGCATTTCATAAGCACGGCTCTGCGGGAAGGAAAGGTTCTCTATGAGAAGCCCGCGTGACCATGCCCAGATGCTCTTGGATAAAGCGGCAAACGATCTTGTGGCAGCACGGGCGACCGTTGCGACCGGCGAGGCGCTGGACACCGTCTGTTTTCATGCTCAGCAGGCCGTGGAGAAGAGCCTAAAGGCCTTGCTGGCTCTGAAGGATGTCGAATTCCCCTGGCACCATGACCTAGGTGAACTCTTGATTCTGGTCCAGTCACACTATCAAAACCTATCGATGCCCGAGGACGGGTTGCTGTCTCTTACTCCCTATGCAGTGCAGATGCGCTACGACGACCATTGGATTCCGGAAATAGAAGAGACTCAGCAAGCTTTAAACCTGGCGGAGGAGGTTCACGCACAGGTTAGACGAATAGTCGATTCGGATTGATTCGTTGTTGGCGAGAAGGACTCCTTGTTTCATAACCGTTCACAGGCATACTGTCTGCGTTTTCTGGTTCGACCTTCGCTCGAATTGTATATTTTACAGGAAGGTTTGAAGGGCACGAAGTGCTGCCGCCAATCTGCAGCGGCCATCTGCCAGAGTAGGATCTTTGGCATCGGCATCAGCCCTTCCCTATCTTCTTTTCTTCCCGTGCAAAGTATCCTCTGAGCGAAGCTCAAAATGGTATTTCTGTTTTTGTGTGAACGCCTACGCCACATATGGAGTATGGCAAAGGCTACATAGGCTTCAGCAGAGCTGATCGCCCATTCGCCTGACAGCCGATCGAGCAATCTGAAAGTCACGCCCCCTCCAATGGCCGGACACTTTCATGCGGGGATTACTTTACAGTTTCATCAAGCTCCAAGCCCATTTTCTCATATAGACTGCGCCGTCCCCTTTTGTCGCCCCTGGCAATTTCCCAGGCGATCTCTGCCATCCGTCCGGCCCTTTCACGGGGGACAACGATAACGCCGCCACCATCGGCGACCATCACGCCTCCTGAGCGCACGTAGTATGGGATTGGGAAGCGATGGCAAGGGTGTTTTGAACCGCAGAATATCGAACAAGGAACCGCAGAATGTCGAAGGGAGGCAAGCCCAATCTTGAGTAATGTTTTATCAATTCGTTAGGGTCAACAGCACAGCAGGCCGTCGATTGCAAGCGCTTGTACGAATGACAATCAGCGACAGCCACTTCTTCATTCGACATTCCTTGCTCGATATTCTGCGGTTCATCTCTACTCGGTATGATTGGCGAACGGCCTCGAATTGCTTACAAAGCGATGTGAGTTCATTCAGCGTTATCGGCTATCTACCCAACCGGTGCCGATAGGCCCAGCCTCTGGCCATGTAGTCGATGTCCAGATGCTGTTCCGGGGGTGGGTAGTCCTGGCCGTAGTTCGTAGCCCCTGAGGTGATCAACTTGTCCACCCGCTCGATGGTGTAGCGGTCCCGCCACTTCCGCACATCCGCGTGGCCGTCAGCAAACCCCAGCACGCTGCCGTTACCGTGATTGACGGCCATCGGTCCCCACCAGCCCCAGGTTGGTTGGTTGGTAAACTCGGGGGCGGCCATGACGAAATGATGGCTGGAGTTCCAGTTGCGGGTTTCTCCGCTCTCGACGAATACATAGCTTGTCGAAGGAGACTTAATGTCATTGAAGTTCCTGATCTGTTCATGGTAGTCTCCCGCGTTTCGATTTGTCTGTCCGTACAGACAGGTGGGGATCGAATAAGAGACAAAGACCCGGCTTAGGTCGTAAAGACTCGTCACGAAGCTGGAGGGACAGTGGTAAGCGCCAGGGCTCTTGATGTACGGGAAGAGCAGTCCGGCTTCGATGCCTCGAATTTCATCCTCATCGGTCACTTCAGGATCCGTCTGCCTGATGCCCAACAGGGTTCCATTCTCGTCACGAGGGACGCCGATCCATCCCACGAAGGTCCCGTTCAACATGGCGTTGTCTTCGGAACTCATGATCCGGCTGTCATTCTCGCCCATGTACATGTACCACCCCAGGGACAGGTTCTTGACATTGCTCAGACATTGGCCTGTTGCAGCCTGTTGCCTGGCCAAGCGAAGCGCCGGCATGAGAACGGCCATCAATACCGCGATGATCGCGATGACGACCAGGAGTTCGATTAGGGTAAAAGCTCTCGATTTCATTTTTTCCCTTCTGATTTCCGATGACCATCGCCGAACAGTCGAGCCGCTTTTTGACCGCGCCTCATATCGGTCCATCGGCTTGTTTTGTGCCCATCATGCCGCTTTTCGGACAATACGATTGCATGGGCCAAACAACACCTATATTATTCTAACAAAGGAGTCGAAAAATGATCAAGAGATATGTTGTCGTGCCTGTGAGTATGCTGATGCTTCTCAGTTTCGTCGCTTCGGTATCGGCCCAGGGATTTGGGCGTCTAGACCCCGCGGCGCGTGAGGAGCGGCGACGACTGACCAGAGCGGATCATCAGGGGATGATGAAACTGTTGGACATCACGGCGCTGCGCCCGGGCAGGAACGGCATGAATCCGGATGCCGACAACTACGCCAACTACGATGAAGCCAAGGCCAACCCCTATCCCGACCTACCCGACCCCCTGATGACGAAGAGTCGTCAGAAGGTCACCACGGAGGAGATGTGGTGGAAGCTGCGACGTCCGGAGATCGTGGAAGTCTATGATCGCGAGATCTATGGACGAGTGCCGCGGGACATGCCCAGGGTGACCTGGGAGGTCACGAGTGCGGCCCAAAAGACAGACGGCGATGTGGCAGTGACCACGAAGCAGCTCGTGGGACATGTTGATAACAGTGCCCATCCCGCCATCACCGTGGACATCCAGGTGACCTTGACCACGCCGGTCGAGGCCAAAGGCCCCGTGCCCGTCATCATGGAATTCGGCTTTGGCGGCCGTTTTCGCAGGCCCCCGCGGCCGGGTGCGGGCCCGAGCTGGCGGCAGCAGGTGCTGGCGCGGGGCTGGGGACACGCTTCCATTGTCCCCAACAGTATTCAGGCCGACAACGGCGCTGGTCTGAATAAAGGGATCATCGGACTGATGAACAAGGGGCAGTCCCGTAAGCCGGATGACTGGGGCGCATTGCGTGCCTGGGCATGGGGCGCCAGTCGTGCCTTGGACTACTTCGAGACGGATCCTGCCGTGGATGCCACCAAGGTAGCGGTTGAGGGACACTCACGCTATGGCAAGGCCACCTTGGTGGCCATGGCCTACGATCAGCGTTTCGCCAACGCCTATGTCAGTTCCTCGGGTGCAGGCGGCGCCAGCATTTGGCGGCGCGACTGGGGCGAGATTGTGGAGAATGTCGCCGGCTCGGGCGAGTACCACTGGATGGCCGGCAATTTCCTCAAGTATGCCGGCCCCCTGGGCTGGGACGATCTACCCACCGATGCCCATGAACTGGTCGCCCTCTGTGCCCCGCGTCCTGTCTTCATCAGCGGTGGCTCGGTAAATGGAGATGCCTGGGTCGACGCCAAGGGCATGTTCCTGGCCGCGGCCGGGGCCGGGCCCGTCTACACGCTGCTCGGGAAGAAGGACATGGGGACCACCGAGTTCCCAGCCATCGAGACCTCTCTCATGGACGGCGAGGTCGCCTTCCGTCAGCACAGTGGTGGGCACACGCCGGGCCCCAATTGGCCCCACTTTCTAGATTTTACGGCGCGATACTTTCAGTGATATCGCGTCCCGCTGGAAGCGCGCATTTACGCACCCGGAGGTCATGCCTTCAACATAGGCAATCGATCGCAGTGGGTCACCCTAAGGGGCTGGCCGCAACGCCTGGCCGACTGGATGAAGGACAATGCCATCCTCAGATGCGAGTCTGCGTGAATGGGACACGTCACGCTGAGGGGTCAGAACAATTGTCGCCGATCAGGGGTATAAGCACTTTGATGGTTGAAGAATCAAAATGCCTATCGGTTGGCTGCCAGGGAAAACACCTAGCTTAATTTTGGATGGAGCAAAAAAAATGAATGTTCGTGTTTGGACGCTATTACTTGGATTGCTTGTCGTGCCGGGGTCGCTTTGGGCGGATGGTTGGCCGCAGTTCCGTGGGCCGGGAAGCCGAGGTATATCGCTTGATAAAAACTTGCCTCACGAGTGGGGAACGGAGCGCAATGTACGATGGAAAGTCGCGATTCCGGGCGCGGGCTGGTCTTCGCCCATTGTCTGGGGAGACAAGGTATTCATCACCACGGCCGTCTCCACGGAGCCGGTCGCCGAGGGCAGAGAAGGCAGACGGGAGTTCGGGCAGCGTCAGGGCGAACGCGGAGGACGACCCCAGGGGCAACAGAGGCGGCCGGCGCGTGGCAGCGGACCCGAGGGAAGACGACAGAGATATGGTGGTGGCCGCGGCGGAGGACCACCGACCACCGTGTATCGCTGGGAAGTGTATTGCCTTCAGTTGGATACGGGAGACATTCTCTGGCACCAGGTCGCGCATGAGGACCGCCCGAGAAACCGCACGCATCGTTCCAACACCTATGCCTCGGAAACGCCCGTGACGGATGGCCAACGGATATACGCGTACTTCGGCATGGTGGGTCTTTTCTGCTACGACTTGAGCGGAAAACTGCTCTGGAAAAAAGATACGGGTGAGTATCCGATGCGCTCGAACTGGGGTACCGCCAGTTCACCGGTGCTGCATGAAGATTCCATTTTCCTGCAAATTGACCACGAGGCGGAGTCGTTCTTATTGGCCTTGGACAAGAAAACGGGTGCCGAGCAATGGCGACTCCCCCGCGAGGAAGGATCCAATTGGAGCACACCCATCATCTGGAAAAACAGCAAGCGTACGGAACTGGTGACGACGGGGACGGTGACTCGATCCTATGATCCCGAGACGGGCAAACTGCTCTGGTCCTTAAACATGGGTGGCGGACGCAGCTCTTCCAGCGCAGCCGGCGATAACGACCTTCTTTATTTGGGCACGGAAGCGCGAGGCCGTCCCGGATCCGATTCGAGTGGCGGCACCTTGTTCGCCGTCAAGGCAGGCGCATCGGGCGACGTGACACCCGAGCCGGGAGTCCGCGCGAGCGCTGGCGTCAGCTGGTCGCTGCCGGGGGCCGGACCGAGCATGGCGTCGCCACTCGTCTATGAGGGCTACGTGTACATTCTTGATCGGCGCCGCGGCGCCGTGAGTTGTTACGATGCCCAGACCGGCGCGATCGCCTATCAGGATCAGCGTCTCGATGGGGCGCGGGCATTCTGGGCATCGCCTTGGGGCAACAAGGGCAAGATCTTTTGCCTGGACGAAACCGGTTCGGTCTACGTACTGGCCGCGGGGCCGGAAATGAAGGTTCTGGGACGCAACACACTGAGCGAAAAATTCTGGGCCTCACCGGCGATGACCAGTGGCGCGATACTGCTAAGAGGCGTCAATCACGTCTATTGCGTGGCAATGTAAACCGGCGTCCAGACTGGAGGCGGCGGGAACCGAATCCGCAACACTCAGATCCGAGCAGCATGTTTAGCGATATGGCCGGACGGTATGTGGCACGAAGGAACCGTCAAGAAATAACTTCCGCATTTGAATGCCCCATTGCACCCCATCTTTGATCGCTTCTCAATCGCGATATCCGCGACGTAGAACAGCTACGCCTGTGGTTTCGCTCAATCGGGCACGACCCAATATGGGGCACACTTGGACCTCAAATTGCACAACTTATTCCTTGACGATCCCTAACCGACTGTTTTGCTGGTGATTTTAAGACTCTGTTTCTCTAACGCGCCTCTAAGGATTTGAGAACTTCACGCCAAAGGACTTGATTGGGTGGTTCTATCAGAACTATGCCACTATCAATAGCCTCTGACAGCTTCCCGTCCCGGCTAAAACGAACGCTTCCGTCCGAAAAAAGCAGATTGGCACCGGAGCTCCCCTTGCCAAGCCGATGGGCCAAATCTCTGGGCTTGCGAAGAAGATCCGCCACGATTGAGAAGCCGGCATGCGTCTGAGAAAGCTTTGTGGCCGTCGCCGGAAACGTTTCGAGTCCAGCAGGGGCAGGGCTCTCCATTTTCTTTAATTTTGATTGTGGCAGATACGAATATGAAATTCGGATAGTATCTGGGGCATGGTCGTCTCCCCTTGGCATGGGCCAGTTGCGCTCACCGCCGTAATCGGCGATATGGAAAGCCGTTCCTTTTCTGATGTTCAGGCCCGGACAATAAAAAATTTCACCGGAGTCGGCTTTGAGGTAGCCCTCGGTGACCAGTACCCCCAGATTCCTAGTACTCGCTACATCGACACGATCCTTCGGGGTGTGGGTGGTCGCATAGCTATAATCAATGTCCAGCATAAAGTAAGTTGTGACCGGACTTTTTCCGTCATGATTCTTATAGAAGCTTTCGGGCAAATAGTCGTTATGCTCCTGGGCATACATAAACAGTGCGTGCCCCATTGTTTTCAGATTGGTACCGCAGATCATACGCTTTGCTTGGTTTCTGGCCTTCCGTAAGGCCGGCATGAGAATCCCCATCAAGACGGCAATAATCGCGATAACGACCAGTAATTCAATCAACGTGAAACCCTGTTTGTTCTTTAACGCTCTCATGTTGTACCCACCAATAGGAATTCTGAACTTCCAACCACAAAAATGATTAAACGATTGTGCCTTCGAGGGACAGGCAAATCAACGAGAAAATAGATATGGTTTTTCCCGTCGCGCAGCCGATGGGTGAAACCGTATTGGACTGAGCGTGCGTCAAGATCAAGGCCTCGTTATGCGGCGAAGCCGCTTAGTCCAACAGTTCTTTTTTGGGTTAAATCCGCGCAAACACAGCAAGTGTCGTGTCACTACGTCAGCATGAAAATTAGGGTATTAAACAAACTTGTATCAGGTCATGAATGGAGAGCGTTCAGTCACCGATTGCCAGAGAAGATTAGACCACCGGTGCAGTCTCAGACGAGACGTGATGCAGTCCACAAAGAATTGGCGTGCTTACAATGTTACCTTCAGTTTGAACAGGGCGATGGACA
>JADFMM010000154.1 GCA_022563885.1 Planctomycetota bacterium
GGCTGGACTCCGCCGGCCTTAGTCGACTCGTTGGCCGTGTCGAATTCAGGGTGCTACTTGAGCGTCCAGAGTTCCTTTAGGCTCACCTTCCGCACCGACCAGTCCCGAAAGAGCATGTTAATGCTGCCACTGTGGCGGTTGAAGCAGACCCACGTCATTGTAGCCCGTCCGCGATGCCAATAGCCGGAACACTGATGCGATCCATCTTTGGATGTGGTGCAGTAATCGCCGGAGGAATTGGCGTGCTGAGAGCGCTCAATGAATCGTCAGCCGTGCTCATCCCCATTGGGGTCGCATCTGTATTCGTCGTTTGCTTGTTTCTTTTTCATTCGTTGACCGTGAAAGTATCACGTGACTACATTATCCTCAGATTCGGCATTGGGCTAATCCGGAAACGTTTTTCTGTTATCGACGTCCAAGACGCTGCCATCATCCGGAATCGCTGGTATTACGGCTGGGGTGTAAAGCTGACACCGCACGGGTGGCTCTACAACGTCTCGGGATTCGATGCGGTTGAGATTCAACTCAAGAATGGTCGCACCTACAGAGTCGGGACTGATGAGCCGGTCGAGCTGCTTTCGACCATCGAGGCTGTAACCGCAAACTTCAGCTAACGAATAAGAGTTTGCAGCGGATCGCCGAAGGCGTCCGACTGTAACTCACTGTTGAACTGAGCCAAGTGAAATCAGGCTTTTTGAAAGAGTGTTGAGTCCTTCGGAAATCGAATCCCTTTCCATTGTTCCCGCCCCTCAGCCCTTTGGAGCCTTTTTGAGAGCCGATTACTCTGGGCGGGATGGTCCCGCGAACCGAGTTCGTTCGAACGGCGCTCATTCCTGGGCCTTCCTGAAGAGCCTGTGGGGCTACAGTTGATGACTGCTCGAATTCTTCTTCAGGCAAAGACGCTTCTTGCTGTCAGGGATGCGACTGATACTTATCAATCCCAATGTCAGCAAGAGAAGGACTCGAAGTTGCATGATGCGACTTCGGCAGGTTGTCGCTGGGGCGGTGCCGGAAGGCGACTGAGCCGAGCCCATTTTTCATTCTAGAGTGTCTTTCGTAATTTCTTGTTAAGCCAGTTCCCTATATTTGCGATCATTGTCTATGAAGACTTGGGGGATTTTGAAGATAAGGTGAGAGCACGCTAGGTCTCATAAAAAAAGGAGAGACCCATGAAAATGATGTGGAATAGCGAAGAAGGAGGATTTCCCTTGCAGCGATGTTGTCTTGTTTTTGGACTCATAGTTGTGACGGCGGGTCAGACGGCTCATGCCGCTCCGGTTAATTTTGCGGATGCCAACCTGAAGGCCTGTGTCGAGACCGCACTGAACGTCTCGAATCCCACGCCCACCGATATGCTTGCCTTAACGGAACTGCAAGTTTGCAGAAACAAAGGACTAACTGACTTAACAGGCATCGAGTTTGCAACCAATCTGACGGATCTTGACCTGCAGAGGAACCAAATCAGCGATATCTCGCCGCTATCCGGGTTGACCAGTCTGACGGAGCTCCGCCTGTACCGTAACCAAATCAGCGATATCTCGGCACTGGCCGGGTTGACCAGTCTGACGGATCTCCGCCTGTCCAATAACCAAATCAGCGATATCTCGGCACTGGCCGGGTTGACCAGTCTGACGGATCTCCGCGTGAGCCGTACCCAAATCAGCGATATCTCGGCACTGGCCGGGTTGACCAGTCTGATGGATCTCCGCGTGAGCCGTAACCAAATCAGCGATATCTCGCCGCTATCCGGGTTAACAGAGCTAGGGGTCCTCCATCTTGAATCCAACCCTCTCAACCAGGAAGCCTGTGATATTTACATCCCTCAGATCCAAGCTAACAATCCCGGTATTTTTATTGAATACGATGTATGTGTTCCTTGCGATAAATTCTTGACCGTCTCGTCTACAACCGGTGGATCGACCACCACGCCGGCGGGTGACGGTGAATTCCCTTACTATTGTGGTTCGATTGTGCCTTTGGTTGGCTCGCCTCAGATTGGTTACCACTTTGTCAACTGGACGGGAGATAGTGGAACTATTGGTGACACGAGTGATCCTGTTACTACGATCACAATGGATGGAGACTATACTATCCAGGCGAACTTTGCCCCGGGTACTCACATCCTGACGAGATCTTCCTCTGCCGGCGGCTCCGTAACTGCTCCCGGCGAAGGGTCATTTGGATCTTACAGCTACGGCATGGTGGTGAATATAGTGGCGACCCCAGAGACCGGCTATCGCTTTGTTAACTGGACCGGGGACACAGGGACCCTCGCTAATACCAGCGATCCCACCACCACGATCGCAATAAACGGGGATCATAGTATCCAGGCAAACTTTGCCCTCACTATTCACAGCTTCACGACCTCTTCCTCAGCCGGTGGGTCGGTGACTACTCCCGGCGAAGGGGCATTTGGACCTAACAGTTACGGCAGGGTGATGAATATAGTGGCGACCCCACGGTACGGCTATCGCTTTGTTAACTGGACCGGGGACACAGGGACCCTCGCTAATACGAGCGATCCCACCACCACGATCGCAATGAACGGGGATTATAGTATCCAGGCAAACTTTGCCCCCGGTACTTACAGCTTAACGACCTCTTCCTCAGCCGGTGGGTCGGTAACGACGCCGGGCGAAGGGTCATTTGGGCGGTATGATAGGGGCACTGAGGTGGACCTGGTGGCCACTCCCCAAACCGGTTACCACTTTGTCAACTGGACGGGAAAAACGGGAAATATCCGTAATAGGAGCCATCCCACCACCACGATCGCGATGTATAGGGACTATAACATTCAGGCCAACTTTGCCGAAGCCGATCCGAACACAATAACTGACCCTAATTCAGTATTCGATCCTAACTCAAGGACGCTCTACGTGGATGATGACGGTGCTAACGATCCAGGCCCCTATGATCCTACTGTCAGTGATCCTGATGAAGATGGCAGCCAGGATCACCCCTATGATGAAATACAGGAGGGTATCAAGGCGGCGAACGACCATGATACGGTCCTGGTATTGCCCGGCACCTATTACGAAACCATCCATCTAATGGGCAAGAACATCAACTTGACCGGCTTTGATCCCATACCTGCTAACGTCGGCTTTGCGACATTCTCAGTAGCTGCGAACCCGGCCATCAACCCCTACCCCATTATTGATGCCAGTTATGCCGGCACTGTTGTCACCTTTGATGAGGGTGAAGATCCCAACTGTGTGTTGTCTGGATTTGTGCTAACGAGAGGTTTCAACAGGCCAGCAGGTGCCATTGCCTGTTACGGGGCAAGTCCGGTGATTCGTAATTGTCTCATTATCGGTAACCTATGCGAAGATCCCCATATCGATGATCCCTATGGGGGAGTTGTCTATTGCGTGGACAGTAACAGCCTCTTTGAGAATTGCACGATTACGGATAATCACGGCGCAGAAAATGGTGCTGCCTTGCGGGTCATAGACTGTGATGTGATTATCACTAACTCAATCATTTGGGGTAATTCTCCAAATCAAGTTCTGGTTGATTCAGGAAATGACCCTGTAATTGTCTACAGTGATGTTCAAGGCGGCTGGTGGGGATTAGGTAATATTGACATCGATCCATTGTTTGTAGAGCCGGGCCTCTGGACTGATCCGGATGGGTTATGGATGGGTGGTGACTATCATCTCTTACCTGAGTCTCCGAGTATCGACGCGGGTGATCCCGATTCGTCGCTTGGCAACGAACCTGGGCCTAATGGTGGCAGAATTAATCAGGGAGCCTATGGCGGGACAGATCACGCGAGTAAGTCGTCCCAGTCGCCTTTACCTTTAGGTTGGTTGGGCACTGGCCATTCGACTAGGTTGGTTGCGCACTGGCCATTCGACGAAATCTCGGGCAGTATCGCTGAAGACGTAGCAGGTGGTTTCCATGGCGCTGTTCATGGGACCCAATGGACCACAGGTAGAATCAGTGGAGCTTTGAGATTTGACGGTATCGATGATTATGTCGAATGCGGCAACTCCCCCTTGCTCGCGCCCGATATGCTGACCGCAGCAGTATGGGTTCGTCCCGAATACCAATTAGCCGCAAGGTCCCTCATCAGAAAAGCCGGCAGTGACATAACCCAATTCGATTATCGAGTTTACCTGAACCTCATCGGTCGGATCAACTTTTCCTTCAGCGATCAAGAAACAAAGCGACGCTCCAAAGTACGCGGGCAAGTGAAGCTCACCAACGATGAGTGGACTCATGTGGCGGTTACGCGCGATGGTTCTGTAGCAACCCTATACATAAATGGAATGGTGGATACTAGCAAAGCATACGACTTCACACCCATCAGTAGTGGCCTTGACTTGGTCTTGGGCGGCGGTTCTCGGCTACCCTTCAAGGGAAAACTCGATGAGGTGCAGATATACAACGAGGCACTGACCGAGGCGGAAATACAGGCACTGGCCAACGTTAAGTGAGATAGCCTTTCGATGTTGTGCATGATGAAGGGGGCCACCTGACACGGCCTATCAGCATGGGCTGTGAGCAAGCAGTCGGATTCTTCTGTACCTGCCTTCAATGCTCACGGCGGGCACCCCCTCCCCCGGCCCCCGCCAGCATGACAAATAATTACAGGGAGTGGGTATCTGGTTTACTCAGGTAGTTGCTGTTTTCCCTTAGGGACAGTTTCCCACTAACGATCAGCCACATCGCCAGGAACCAAAGCCGTAGCGGCTTGCGTGTTCCGGCCAGAATGGTCCCGGCCGTAACGATCGTCTGGTGGTTGCAACTAGCGCACTCCCAAAGCCCACTCCTGTCTGTTTGCCATCCAGGCTGATTCCCGCACTGTGGACACCGAAAACCATCGGGCCAGCGGATCTTCTCCAGATAGGCTCGGCACTCCGCTTCGGTCCAAAACCGATTTTCGAACTCTATCAGATTCGCAGGGTAGTCTTCCATTATTGCAGATGCCGCACGTCGACTTCACGCGAGCATAGCACAGACCATAACCTGAGTAAACCGGATACCCACTTTACAGAGTTTTACGAAAAGGAAGACAACAGGCGTATCTTTCTCGGTAACACGAATCCATCAATTGGTAACTCTGTTATACTGTCTGATATATAAACAAGTTATTGTTAGTCTTTAATTTAATGATTCTGTACGCACGTCGGGGCGTACTGTAACCAGTCATGACCGTCCGTCGATTGGGGTCATGCCTCTTTCGCAGGCCCCCCCTTCGTCTCGCTGGGCCTCCGCCTTTTTCTCATCGCAGAGGATTCTTCTCTGCCTGCCTTCAGCGCCCGCGCCGAGTTTCGAGGTGATTCGGTAGCGTGCGATGGTTTGATTGATCATTTGCTCATTTTTCGCTCGTGGATAGTTGCTCCCGAACATAGTCGAAGAAGTTCTCGAACAGGACGACGTGATCGAACGTCTGCTCCGTATCGTTTACATCAGCACGTTTCTGACCAGGAGTCTTTCTCCGTCAGGATGGAGGTCGTAGAGTGTGACGTCAACCGCCCAGGAGACGGTGCCGCCTTCCCAACGGACCGGTCGATCAGGAATGATTACCCCTTCGTCTATACGGTACTTTGCCGTGAAGATCTGCCTTTCCCTTGAGCCGGATATTTCGCTGGCGGCAAAGATCAACTCCTGATTAGTCTGCGACCAGATTGGCGAGGCTGAGCCAAGGCCTCAATTGAGATCTGCTTCTTTCCTCCTCCGCCAGGAAATGCACGGACGAAGATTTGTGATTGTCCGGAGTCATTTGATGCGTAGGCCAGCCAGCGTCCGTCGGGCGAGAAGTTGACAGTATATTCGCCGAACCGAGTCGCCTGGAAGTCCGTTGTTTCCACGGCCTTCCAACCCGATCGATCATCCCATTCCAGGTTCACCACGCGCAAGTCTGCCCCCTGTTCATTCGATGCAAGTTCATAGATGGCGAGATGGCGGCCGTCCGGGTGCCAGGAATACAGGGCTTGGATGTTCTGACTGTCGGTCAAGCGCTGGGCTTCGCTACTGCCGTCGGCGCGTTTCCAGTACAGATTTCTATTCCCGTCGCGATTGGAACCAAAGACGATGCTCTCGCCACTCGGGCTCCATACGGGGCCGTAGTCATTGGCCGGATCGAAGGTCAACTTGGTGGGAACACCCCGTTCTATATCGTAGATCCAGATGTCCGCCTGTTCTCCATCGTGGAGACCGTAGGCCAGGGAATGGCCGTCGGGAGAGAGTTTGAATGATCGGTACCTGTCCGCAGGCAGTAACAACTCACGGTTTCCCTTCCGATCCACCCATTCCAACTCGAACAGCTTATTACTGATACTACCCTTTGCATAGACCAAGGTGCTATCAGTCGAAACGTCAAAATGAGCGCCACTACGCCAATTGGCAGCAACCTCTTCGAGCACAGGCGACGGCTGCCCTCTGATCGTCAGCGACTCGATGTCGAAGGCCGCGGCAAAGAGTGTTCCCCTCTCTGAGGAATTGCCCAATAGACACAAAGGATCTGTTTCGCGCTGAGTCAAGAACGCCGTATAAGGCAGCTTTACCCGAAGCATAGGTCAGATAATCGTGATCATTGGTCAAATCCTCTGTGCGTTTATATCGGGTTCCCGGGTTCTTGAAGTTCTCTACCAGTTCTTTTTTCTTCGAATCAACACTTAACACAGGGCAATCTTTTCGATAATGAAGGTGTCACGCATCTGATGAATGTATTCGAATTGGCCATCACGGTCTTTATGCTGTGAATTGGTTCGCGGATTTTGTCGCTGGAAAATGATGCGGTGGTGCGATCGCCAGGGTGTGTACTATGTCATTGGGCTGGCCAAGAATCCAGTTTTGCTGCGAGAGGCTGAATTTCTACGACAAAAGGCCCAAACACAGTTTGAGCAGACAGGCGTTAAACAACGCTTACTGGGCATACTTAGCTATGGTGCGTCGACTTGGGACCGTAAACGCCGTGTGATGGCCCGTATCGAGTACGATGCCAAGGGGTCGAATCCACGCTTCATTGTCAGCAATTTACCTGGTAGCCCTCAACAGCTCTACTATGAGTTTTATTGCGCTCGCGGGGATATGGAGAACCGAATCAAAGAACAGCAGCTCTGGCTGTTTGCGGATCGGACCAGTTCTCGATCGTTCTTAGCCAATCAGTTCCGTCTGATCATGTCATCGGCCGCCTACATTCTTCTGGAGAGTTTACGCCGTCTAGGCTTGAAGGACACGCCCTGGGCGCGCATTCAGAGCGGTACGATTCGCACCAAATTGCTGAAAATCGGCGCGAGAATCGTGGTCAGCGTTCGGCGCATCGTTTTACATTTATCGACAGGCTATCCCTACGCACAACTCTTTCGTGACGTCGCTGCCCGAATTACGGATCCGGTTTCCGATGCTTTCAGTTTTGGCTGATAGGAGCGATATTTAGGTAATGCATCTTGGGGGGTAAGGGGGAGTGTGCGCCTGAGGCGACTGAAAAGCAACTTTAGACTCAATTATCGATACCGTATGTCGTAATTCTATCGTTCGGTCGGCGTGAGCCGACTCCTATGAAAAATGCGGGCTAACATCACATGTTGGAGGAATATCGGACACTTCTTTCAAGAATATGGGATTGAAGGCTGCCCAGAATGTCCTTGCCGTGCTAAGAGGAGAGCCTATTGATCTGGAGGCTTTGGTCAATAATTTCACTCCGACACAACAATAGATTCCAGCGTCGAGAATCTGCCTCAAGGGACTGTCAACGGGCTCGGCCGAGTCTCCGCCCTACCTGTTTCACCAACATATCGCTATGATGCATCGAAGAGCGGCTTCAGATCGTCTGGCGCATACACGGCGCGCGCACACTTTCCCCGGAGAGAGGCAAGCCACTTGCGGTAGGTCAACTTATTCATTGATAATGCTCCAAGATCTTCCGTACCTCTTCATCGTGCGTGCCCAAGGTGAGGGCATGACGGAACTGCGCCATGGCCTGGTCCCGATACCCCTGCGTGATCTGCGAATATCCCAGAAGGATTCTAAAGGAAGCGATGTCGGGATACGTTTTGACCACCCCTTGTATCTGTTTCATGGTTTCGGGATATCGTTTGTACGCGTACAAAAAGTTGGCGTAGTTGAATCGCAGGTTCCAGTCATCGGGGCGGCCCGCAATGGCCTGTCGGTAGGTGTTGTCGACGTTCTCAAGTGTTTCCCGATCCAGACTGCGGATGAGTTGCGAAATGGTCTGCTCCGCCTGCTTTTGACGTGGCCCGTGATTGAGTTGATCGGTAAAAGGTGGGGATCCGTTCATGCGGGCAATGCCCTTGAGCAATTCGATGTGATCCCAGTCCGTATAGGCCAGACGTCGGGCACA
Organism: Planctomycetota bacterium; assembly: GCA_022563885.1. Taxonomy (GTDB): domain Bacteria; phylum Planctomycetota; class Phycisphaerae; order Sedimentisphaerales; family Anaerobacaceae; genus JAIPFM01. Next base: position 8,315 of record JADFMM010000154.1, read on the forward strand.
CTCGGCCATTGCGGGTATCACCGCAGGTTTTGAGGATGAAACGCCGCGTCTCTGTTCCAGGGCGGCGACGGCTGTGGGGAGGATTGCTTTGGCCATCTCATAGTCCCCCCTGAAGTTGAAGTGAACGTGATCGTTGAAGACCTCATACCCTGGGATCCCCTCTACACACATCTCGGACTGAGCCCATTGATGAGCCACATCAATGTAATGAACCTTTGTGTTGTCCATCTGGTTGACGACGGTTTTGATCGTGTCGTTGAGCCGCGAATCCGCCCGAAATTGCAGGGCGTCCCAGTCCCTTGCCAAGGAGAAATGTTCCTTGGCCTGCTCCGATCGACCCTGCGCGAGATAGGTACGGGCCAAACGAAACTGCAACTCTGCAAAGTGATCATCGATAAAGGCGGCCTGTTCGTACAAGGGGAGCGCTTCGGCGCTGTCTTGCTGTTGCTCCTCTGCGATGCCGGCTGCATACAAGGTTTCCCACTCTTTTCGTTCGTCCCCCTGCAGACCGACACGGTGCAGCGACCCCAGCGGGGGACAGTCCCGCAGATTGACTGGGAGCGTCAAGAGCAACATGTGGGCCTCGCCTTCGAGACCCATTTCACAGATCGCTGTTAGATTCTCTCGAAAATTTCGGTAGACCCGACTCCGTTCTGGATCGTCAAACCGCATTCGGTTTGCGCGGAAGGACGCCATGCTTTGCGGTTCCTGTTCAGTACGTCTACCGACGACGCCTTCGAGGGTCCGACGTATCAACTGGCTGACGCGAGGACGCTTGGCAGCATGCAGCAGAGGGATCAGACCGGGATATTTGCCCCAGAGGGTGTCCGCGCCGTAGCGACCGGTATGTTCATTGTTGCCGGAGTAAACGATCATGAGGTCAGGCTGTAGTTGGACGCACTGGCGGGCGATGGGTACCAGGATATGAGAGTTGATGCCCCGCATGGCGGCATTGATGACCTCGACCTCGTGGTCGGGAAACTGGTCCTGCAACATGAGTTCGAGGATGCGTGTAAATCCATATCCCGGCTTGGGCGTGCCCATCGCGGCCGAGCCACCCAGGACAAACGCCCGTAATGTGTTTTCAGGCTTGGGAACCGTGATCAGGCTCGGGTGGGGACCGGTCGAGCGCTCTGGTCGATAGAACCAGATGAACATCTGGTTGGATGTTAGGGTGTTCGGCTGATGGGCCTGAACGAAGAAGGAGGCAGGCACACCGAATCCCACTCCCCAGAGCAGGAGTTCCATGACGGCGAGAAAGAGTACCGGGACGATCAGGGCGATGGCGATGCGCAGGAACCACCCCCTGCGACCCAAGGGCCAGCGCGTTCTCCTAGGATGCGGGGCCCCCTTGATCGATTGCGGCCGTTGCCCATGGGAAAGTCGACGTTTCTTTGAATGTTGTCGTGCCGGCGTCATGGCGAGCATCCAGATTACGGTGCCGTGCCTTGGCCTTCGACCAACACCAGGTGTCTATCCACCGGCGTGGATGGAAAGACCTCTCTCTCGCCGCCGATCCAATCGACCTCGATGCGGGTGATCTCGGTACGTGGTCCCAGGCCGAAGTACAGGCGTGATCCAAAGTGACTCTGGTAGCTGCGACCGCTGTGCACCTCGTCCATGAGCGTAAGATCCGGTGTGACCACGCGTACCTGGGCTCCGATACCGTCCCGATTGCTGCGCGTTCCGCGGAGAGTCACCTGCAGCCAATGGCCTTGAGACGCTGTTTCATTTTTCAGAAGAGTCGGCAGTCCGCCTGCGTTCAAGACGACGACGTCCACGTCTCCGTCGTTGTCCAGATCGTCGAAGGCCGCACCGCGACTCACCTGTTTTACCTGGAGTCCACTGCCACTGGTTCGCGAGACCTCTCGGTAACGGTTGCCGGTGTTTTCAAAGAGGCAGTTCAGTTGTGGATAGCTATGCCGTTTGTCAAACTTTGCGATGTGGGGCTGCAGGTGACCACAGGCCACGAAGATGTCGCGATCGCCGTCGTTGTCGAAATCGACCAGGCCCGTGCCCCATGTCACCAAAGGGAAAGTTCCGCTGCCGGCGCCGGACATCAAAGTGACATCGTCAAAGGCGCCCACGCCCATGTTCTTGTAGAGGGCAGCCCACTGGTCCTGATAGGGGGTGATGTAAAGATCCAGCCAACCGTCATTGTCCAAGTCTGCCAGGTCGATGCCCATGCTGCCCTGGGCCTCGCCGTTGTGATCGAAGGCCATGGCGGCAAAGAGTCCCATTTCGGTGAATCGGCCCTGGCCGTCATTGACGAAGAGGTGATTCGGGGACATGTCGTTGGCCACGAAGATGTCCGTGTCCCGGTCGTTGTCAAAATCGCCACAGATGCTACCCATCCCCGCCCCTGAAACCGCGCCGATGCCCGAGTGACCGCTGATGTCGGTAAAGGTGCCGTCCCCATTGTTTCGATAGAGCGTGTCCGCGGTCTTGGCGTAAATGGAAGCCGCAGGTCCCAGATAGCTCGGGTAGCCCTGACAAGTGGAAGGGGTCGAAAGTGTCTCTAGACAAAGGACATAGTGACAGACAAAGAGATCGAGGTCTCCGTCGCCGTCGGCATCTAGAAAATTGGCGCCAGCCCCCATCTGAGTGTCCTCGTCGAGACCTGCCTCTTTCGTCACCTCCGTGAAGGTGCCGTCGCCATTGTTGCGGTAGAGGGCATTCGGGCCGTAGTTGTTGAGAAAGAGGTCGGGATCGCCATCGCTGTCATAGTCACCGACAGTCACCCCCAGGCCATATCCGGTATCGCCAATGCCGGCCGCATCGGTCACGTCCCTAAAACGCCAATTTCCCTCGTTACGATAGAGCGCGTTGCGCGGTGGGGGACCCGCGGGATTCGCATCGTGGTGCGATCCATTGAGAAAGTAGATGTCGATCAGTCCGTCGAGGTCGTAGTCGAAGAGTGCCAAGCCGGCGCTGACCCCTTCAACGATATGGTATTTGCCTGAGGCGCCCGTCGTGTGTCGAAAGGTTATACCGCTTTCATCAGTGGCATCTGTAAAATGCATGGCCCCATATAGAGGGGAGATAAAGAGGCAAATTACCGACAAGAGGGAGCGTGCGCAGAAGCGACGCCCACTTCCAGAGGGTCGCCAATCACCTCGTTCAACGGCGGCGAATGATTGCATCAAAGGACCTGTATGTGAGGTCACCCGGATCGAGGCGGATGGCTTTCTCGATGGCAGACAGCGCCGCATGACCGTTACCGTTGACGTGATGGACTTTCGAAAGCGTATAGTAATTGTCCGCAGTTCCCTTCAATTGAACGGCCCTCTGGGCCAGTGACAGAGTTTCCCTGAGGTTCTTGTCAGTTTTCAAATTGAGAAGGATCAGTTCCCGGTATCCTGGACTGTAGCTGGGAAATCGACGGATCGCCTGTCTGAATGCCTTTTCCGCAAGGTCGTAGCGGCGCAACTGCCTGTACAGTGTCCCGATGTTCACGGCATACATGGGCTGATTGGGATCGAGATGCTGAGCCTGGCGGTAGAGTTTCATCGCTTCCGCCGGGCGTTCGAGGCGGTAGTGGTGGGCGGCAAGTTTCTCCAGACATAAGGCCCAATCTGGAGCGATCGCCACCGCCCGTTCGAGCAGTGGTTCTCCTGGCCGGATTTTCTGGTGGCGGAGGTAGAGCTTGTAGGCCTTGATGTAGTAAGCCGCGAGCCTTTTGCGGGTCTGGGTGATCTCTTCAATTGGTATCTGCCGATCTTCAGAAGCGTCTGCCCGTTGCTTCAGGGCTCTGAACTTTTCCAGGGCTTCCTTCGCGCGCTCCGTTTCCTTCATCATACGACAGACATGGGCCAGACCATAGTAGGCATTGTAGTAATCCGGGGAGATCTCTACGGCCTTTTGATAGTTCACAGCGGCCTGCTCAAATTGCTGCAACTGGCGATAGCACTGTCCCAGGAGGAAGTAGTTACGTGCCGCCGGTGGTGAGAGCATGCATTCCTGTACCAACAGATCGGCAGCCAGAGCAGGTTCTCCCCGTATATGATAGACATTGGCAATGAGCCAGCGAAGGTTGGGCGTATTGGCATTGGTTTGGAGTCCTTGATTCCAATAGGCGATCGCCTGCTCCTGGTTTCCCTGCGCGGCGGCCACCCGTCCCAGTTTTTCATAGAGATCGGATCGCTGGGGATTCTTGGCCAGGGCTTGCTTCCAGGCGGCCACGGAGAGGGTATCCTCACGAAGGTCCTCGTAGATGTCGCCCTGGAGGATATCGGCGTTCTCATCCAGCGGAAACGTCGTCATGAGGTGCTTGACGAGAGCCAATGCCTCCGACCGCATCTCGGCCACGAGCTTGGCCTGAGCTTCCAGGAGCGCCTCAGGATCATCGCTAGAGTTGGGAACGATGACGTGATAGAGCCTGGTTGGTGGGCTAAAGGTTTCGGTTTCTCTCTGGGGCAGGCGAGGGCTCTCTGCGGTCGGGTCATCTTTCCGGTAAAGGGACAGCATCACGCAGATGAGCAGACCCAAGCTGATCGCCCCGCCTAAGATCCATTTGGCGCCTCTTATCGGCCTACGAGGTGGATGCCCCGCTACGACTCTATTGGACCTCCTTCTTTTGGGTCGCTTCTGCATGTCCGGATTATACGATATTCAGCCAGGGAAACAGCATTTTTTGGGATCAAGAGAGTCTAATAAACCCCCAGGATCCGTCGGCGGAAAGACAAAGGTGCCCGGGCATGGATAGCTCGTCAGGGGCGGGCCTGACGAGCTCAAGTTTTGGCAAGCACATAAGAAAAGGGTCTGTGACGTACTGTCACAGACCCTTGGTGTTAGCCGCTCAAAGACAACCTTACTTCATCACGGCGATGGCATTGAGTAATGCGCCGTCTTCACGCCGTGCGATCTCGAGCGTGTGTGTTCCCGACGAGAGGGTGTATTCAACCACCTGATTATTGTCGTCATTGCTATGCACCTCGGCCCAGTGCCAGGCGTCACCGTCTTCCAACGCGATTCTACTCAAAGCTGATGTGCAGCAGTGGTGCGTCACTGGCGCTCCCGTTAAACGACTCGGCTTCCCGCGTTCCCTCGGAGGGATTGGCCGGGTTGTCTGCAAACATCAGCACAATCCCCTCGCCAGACCAGCCGGGCTGATTGACGATCTCCTGGATAATACTGGAAATGTCAGGGCTACGCTCCTCGGGACCCATGGCGTGCACAGTCATCCATTGAGGAATGTCCCACACGACCTGCGCAGAGGTCGTCGCCCTGCCACTGATGGAACCGGCCGTTGCAGCGAACGTCTCAGGATTCGGAGACAGTTGGCCTCCGATCACCAGAGACACGGGCTGGGTATGGTAAGGATTGTTGATATCATCGGCGCTGAACTGGACCCATGCCTCGGTGATGGTCGCACCCTTGGGCACGGCGATACCGACCCATCGGCAGCCGATCGTCTGAAGATTCGCAGGGGCCGCATTGCCTCCTTCATAGCCCAGTTCCAGGTCAGAGCTGGTCAAGCTTTCCATGACACCGCCGTCCAATATATGCTCTTCGGCATCATCACTGCTGGCAGAGACCCGCCACTCATTGATAGGCTCAGCAGCCGACTGTACTAGCGCGATATCGTCGACGTACAGAGTGCCAGTGGCGCCATTGCCTTCAACACCCACGGCCAGGCTGCGGACGCTCTGCAGATTCATTCCCAACGAGGCGAGGTCGATGTTCCATACCTGCCACCCTGCCAACGCTATATTCCCTGCTGGACCTTCGTAGGGAATCTTGGTCCCATTGACCTTGAGATACAGTTGCCCGGTGTTGCCGGCCGCACCAT
>JADFMM010000155.1 GCA_022563885.1 Planctomycetota bacterium
GGCGCTTGCAGTAGGGAAACAAGAGTTTGAAAAAGAATCGATCCAACTGGGCCTCGGGCAAGGGATAGGTCCCCTCCTGCTCGATGGGATTCTGCGTGGCGAGCACCATGAAAGGTTCCGGCAAGGCATGGACCGTGCCTCCACTGGTCACCGAGTGTTCCTGCATCGCCTCCAACATGGCGGATTGGGTCTTGGGCGTGGCCCGGTTGATTTCGTCCGCCAAGATCATCTGTCCGAAGAGGGGTCCCTTTTGGAACTGAAACTGCCTTCGGCCAGTCGATTGATCTTCGATAAACACCTGGGTGCCGATGATGTCCGCCGGCATCAGATCGGGGGTAAACTGGATCCGCCGAAAGGTCAGCGAGAGGGCGGAACTCAGGGTCTTCACCAGCAGCGTCTTGCCCAGTCCGGGCACGCCTTCCAAGAGGACGTTGCCTCCACAGAAGAGGCAGATCAACAGATCCTCGACGACGCGGTCCTGGCCGACAATGACCTTGCCGACTTCCTGCCTCAGGGTCTCAAAGGTCTGCCGAAAATCGTGACATGCCTGCTGCACGTCCTCTTGTTCTGCTGCCATTTTATGTTCTCCGAATGAATGCTAATCCCGATTGTCCCGTTTCGCGCGCCGCTTGGCCTTGAGGAGTTGCTCGATGTGGGCCGACGGCGCCGCGGGCGACACAGGGGTCTCGGCTTCTGTCGCCGCGGGTTTCACCGGGCGAGGCGACGCCTGGACAGGCTCCATCTTCGCCGTGGGCAGATGGACATCGGCGTCCGCCTGGCCTTCATACCGCTGGGCGGCCCTGCGCGCGGGCCCCTTCAGTCTTTCGCGCAGGCCCTTCTGTCGCGATCGCAGGTGACTCACGGCCTGCTCTTCTCGGGTGGCGCCCTGCGATCGTCTCGCCCAGGCGAGCCATTTGCGCCGCATGCCCTTCACGTCGAGGACTATCCTACGCACGGCACAGTCCAAGAGAAAGACAAGCAGCCATAGTTTCAACAAATACGGCAGGAGCGACCGTGTCGTGCGGGGAAATACGACCCCGGCGTGGTCGAAGAGGTTGGCCGCTCGGGGATCCTCCACCAGCACCCTGCCGCCGGAGATTTCGCTGATCTCGACGAGTAGTGCGGCATTGTCCTGCAGGTCGGCGAACTCCGGCGCGAAGGGGACCGTCACGGCCATCTGTACGGTCTGTACCGCGCTGTCGGGGCCTTGCTTGCGGTATTGAAGATTGATGATGTAGCTACCGCCTTGGCCCGCTTCGAACTGCCCCCGATACTGTCCCGAGCCCACCTGATCGAGGGACATGGAGTCAATGGACAGGTCGGGTCCGATGATGTTACACTGTAGCTCTGCCAGGCCTTGGAACTGTCCCTCGCTGTCGATGGACTCCACATGGACCTCCATGTGACGTCCCTGCACGTCGACCATGATTTCACAGTCAGAGGCCAGCGCCGGCTTGCCCACCCAGCGAATCATCTGCTCCAGGAAGCGCTCCATGGGCGGCCAGGCGAGCCAGGCGGCCGCCCAGCGGCTGTCCATCGAGCTGGTGAAGGCCACACTGCGACCGAGGCCGGCTTGAGTGGCCGCCAGGATGGGATCCCCTTCCGGGCTGGCCAGGATCACCTGGGCCAAACCGCCCTTGGGGGCCGTGACCACATAGCCGTCCAGGGCGGGCAGGGGTAAAGGCAGTCCCTTGATGATCTCGCTGAGACCGAAGGTGACCTGCGGCACGAAGGTCTCTTCGAGAACGAGAGACCGTTTCACCTCCTGCGCCTCCTTGATGAAGATCTGGGGCAGCCGATTGGGATTCTGTACGTTGTAGAAGCGCCCGCCGGTGAGCTGGGCGATGCGCAGCAGACTGTTCACGTCGTTGCTGCTGTGGGGAAAAACCGCCACCCCGGTACAGGTGATCCCGGCCGCCTTGATCTGGTCGAGCAACTGCCGTGTGGGAGGTACCGGATCTCCATCGCTGATGAGAATCACATGTTTCTGGGCCGCGTCACAGGCGCTCAAGGCGGTGAGGGCGGCGGTTAGATGGGGGACGAAGGAGGGCATGTCCCCCATCTGCATCTGCTTGATGGCGGCGACCACGGCGCTCTTGTCGCCGACCTCGCTCAGGGGATAGACCCAGTTGTCGAGGCCGGCCCAGTCGTAGGCCAGGATGCCCACCAGATCCCGACGACTCAGGGTTTTGACCGCGGCCACGGCGACCTGCTGGCCCCAGTAGTTGCCCTGGGGCATCTCGCAGGAGTGCATCACCAGGACCAGGGCCCCCTTGGGCATCTGCTTCTTTTGGGGTGGGTCCATGTCTACCGGTAGGACGTCGGCTAGCGGGGATCCGATCCACCCCCCTGCCCCGAAGCTCCTGTCGCCTCCCACCATGACCAGGCCCCCGCCCAGCTCGGTGACATATCGACTGATGAGTTCCTGCTGGGCGAAACTGAACTGGCTGCTGTCGGTATTGGCCAGAATAATGGCGTCCACATCCATGAGTTGACTCAGCATCTGCGGGAATTCGTGCGTCAGGATGTGCCGGCTCTCGATGTCACTGGCCTGGAGAAGTTCGACCAGACGACCGCCCGTCTGTCCGTCCGTGTCGACCACCAGGCAGTGGCCCGGCCCCGCCACAAAGGTCATGGCGCTGGCTCGGTTGTTCTGCCAGACTTGGTCCTGATGCTCATCCTCCGGTACGAAGCGGGCCTCGAACTCATGCACACCGCGGGCCCCCAGGGGAATCGAGAGCGTGTGTACGTTGATGCCCGGTTTGAGTTGCACGGCCACCCCGATCTGAGGCGAATCGGGATCCAGGTCGACCGGCTTGTCGTTCAGAGTCAAATAGAGCGTTCCCCGGGTTTGCCGCGTACTCTCCAGGACGAAGCGTAGGGGGACGGTCTGGTGGCTGCGGGCCTTGCTCGGCGCGCTCAGCCGTTTGAACAGAACTTCCTCCTCATGCCGGTAGCGCAGGGGCAAAACGTCGATCGGCACCTTGTTGCTGGCCGCGATCCGGGCCGCCTCCCGCAAGTCGCCGGCGGTCTGGTTGCCTTCACTGATCAGGACGATCCGCGTCCCCGTATGGGGCGGGGCAATGGCCATGGCCATCTGCACCCCGGCCGCGAGATTGGTTTCGAGTCCCTGCAAGGTCGTGTTGCGCCGCCTGACCTCCTTGCCGACCGACGGTAGCTCGGCAATCGACGCCCTCTCTGCACAGTCCACCAGGGCGAACTGGTCCTGCGGCGGCTTGGTCTCCAATGCCTGAGCGAGATAGTCCAGGCTGGCCTGAGACAGCGCCTCGGAAATGGACTGGCTACGATCGAGGACGACAATCACGGTCAACTCGTCACTGATCCTGGCGTAGGTCAACCGGGCCAACATCAAGATGAGCAGGGCCAGCGACAGAGTGCGCAGGCAGAGAATCAGGGTCCTTCTCACCGGACTGAGTGTCTGCAGATTCTTCCAGGCCCAGGCGATCAGGGGGAGGATCATTCCCATGCCCAGCAGCCACCAGGGCTGGCCCAGGTAAAGCTCATGATTGCCGATTAGAGCTGCCATATTTGCACTCGATTGTTCCCGGCATCCACCACATAGGCCCGCTCCCGGTCATCCACGGCGATGGCCCAAGGGTAGGCGAGCTCTCCGGGGGCCCGCCCCGCCTGCCCGTAGAGAGCGACGGATTTCCCCGCTGCATCGAATACCTGAATGCGGTTGTTGCCATACTCACACACGGCGATCGCGCCGTCTGCCATCAGGGCCAGGTCGTAGGGGTAGCGTAGTTCTCCGGCACCCGTGCCGACGGTGCCGAAGCTCCCCAACAGCCGACCGTCCAGATCGTAGCGGACCACGCGGTGATTACAGGCGTCGGCCACGTAGAGAATGTCACGTGCTGGATCGACACAGAGCGCAGAGGGGCGGGACAACCTTCCTTCCTCATGGCCCGGTTGGCCGAAGGTGTACAGAAGCTTGAACTGCTCATCGAAGACGCTGATGCGATCATTGCCCCCATACTCGCTGACATAGATGCGTCCATCCCCGCCAAAAGCCACGTCGGTGGGATAGATGAAAGAGCCCGGTTCTTCGCCCAGGCTGCCAAAAGACGCCTGCAATTGGCCCTCGGGCGAAAAGACCAGGATGCGATGGTAGTGGGTGTCCGCGACATAGACGGATCCGTCGGCATCCACACTCATGCCGGTCGGTTTGCCTGCCTCGATCTCGGGCATGGTGAAAACAGAGAGCCAGCGACCATCGGCGGCAAAGCGTTGGATCCGGCCCGTCTTGTCGATGACGAGGAACTGTCCCGTGGGGGTCCGGGCGATGGCACGGGGATAGAGAAACTCCCCCGGTCCCCGGCCGGTCTTGCCGAACACGGAGACGACGCGACTCCCAGCGCCGCCGGGACCTGTCCGCTCGCAGCCGCTGCCCCCCAGGCTCAGACCCAGCGTCAGCAAGAGCGTTAGCGTGACATGACGCCAGGGAATGAGCGAACGGAAGAGCAAGACACAGAGTCCCGCCACTAGGGAAAAGGCAGCCACCAACAGCAGACTCGAGGCGATCACCTGTTGATCGCGGGCGTAGTGCATCTGGTTGAGAAGACGTTGGGCGAAACTGGGCACGCCGGCAGGCAACAGGACCATGGTGGCGGAAAGCTCCGTCACGCTCAGCGCCACCACGACCAGAAAGGCCCCCGCAAAACAACGCCAGCCCAGGGGAAAGGTAATATGTCTCCAGGTCTGGCGGGGGCCGGCCCCATCGAGGGCGGCCATTTCGCAGAGCTGTGCACGCCGCCCGGTATGGGCCAGGCAGAGGCAAATCAAGGCCACACCGGCAAAACGCGGCACCTGGCCCAACGCGACCACAATCCAGGTCTCTTTCAGCATCTCCGTGACTGGGGTGAAGGCCAACAGGCGCAGCAGCGCAGCGGCCAGAATCGACCCCGGCAAAAACATGACCCCAAAAATCAAGGTCCAGACCGGCCAGCACAGCCATCTGTGGCCCAGGCAGGCCATCGCCCCCCCACGCCACACCATAGCTCAGCAACGCCGTGATCGCGGCGATCAAGAAGGAATACAATAGATCGTCGAAATGCAGGCTCATGAATCGCCTCAGCGGCTCGGTACCCATCATATTGGCCAGCAACAATCCCAGTGGGGCCAGTACGGAGGCCCCCAAGAGCACGCCCAGGGACCACCGGGCCCAGGGAGGCGCTGCGCCGCCGCCAACCGCACCGGGGGCCTGGCGCAGGAGGGACGCGCGGAACCAACGGGCCAGACAGAGCGCGACGATTGCCGCGAGAACCATGCTGGGCCAGGCCGCCCGAACCACCGCCAGGTCGGACCCCGTCAACTCGTAGATCACGGCCAACTGTGTGCCCAAGGTTTCGACGCCGGCTAGATGAAAGGTACTGAACTCGGAGAGGGCCAAAACGAAACAGACCAAGAAGGCCAGCAGCGCCGGCCGCACCATCAAGGCCCGCTCGACGTGAAAGAACCGCCGCCAAGACCCGGCGTCCAACTCGGCCATTGCCAGGACCTGGGGAGTCAGGGCCGCCTGGCCCCGGCCTAGCAACAGGGCCGCCAGGGGCCAAGACCAAAAGATGAGCGTCAGTGTGGCCAGCACCATGTGTGTGGCTTGGGCCAGATCAGGATGGCTCGACACATAGCGGCCCAGCCCGGTGGTAGGACTGAGCAGCAGGCTCCAGGCATAGTAGGTGACATAGCGGGGAAGGACCAGGGGGACCATCACGGCCCAGAGCAACCAGGCCCGTCGGGCTCGCGCCCTTGCCAAGACACAAGCGGGTCCCCAGCCGGCCAGGACCGCCCCCGCAGCCACCACGACCGCCAAGCCCACCGACCTTGCAAAAGAGGTCGTCACAGCCGCACTGAGGGATGTCGATCCCCCGTTTATTGCCAACTGTGTCAGGCACCACATCAGCGGCATGCCGACCAGCAGCAGGCCCAGGACGCCGGCGACCCACTCTCCCAACAGTGTCCCGCGTGGCCGTGGCTTCAATGGAAGATCTCCGTTGCCCCCTGAATGGCCTCAGCTAGATGATCGGCAATCTCTGCGTAGGGGATCGGCAGCGTCTTACCGATATGATAGGCGCCACAGGCCTCCGCGCTGGTGCGGATGGAACAGTTGTGTGAGTCACTGGCCCAGAGTTGCTCTTCCACCGGGTGACTGAGCAGATAGGCCATGAGCTGCCGCGCGGCTTGGGGATGGGGTCCTCCCTTGACCAGGGCGACCGTGTTGGGGATCGCCAGGGCCCCGCGTCCCGACTGATCCAGCGGGAAATGGGCGACCGGCCACCCGTTGCGCTGGGCCGCATACACGTCGTCCGTGTCCGTCAAACAGATATCCGCCAGCCCGTACGCCACCTGGCGAACCGCGGTACTGTTGCCACTGACCAGCCTCAGGCCATTGGCCTGCATAGACTTCAGGATTTCGGTGGCTCGCTCGGCGCCGTAGTGGGCAAACCAACTGGCCACATCGCCGCCGGTGGTGCCAAATTCGGGACGGGCCATCACGATGCGTCCCCGCCACTGTTCGTCCAGCAGCGCTTCAAGAGAGCGAGGTGCCCTGTCCACCGGCACGCGCCGCGTGTTGTAGGCGATGCTCCGCGCCCGCAGGCCGAAGCCATACCAGAGGCCGTCGGCATCGGCATAGGCCGCGGGCCAACCCTCGGTCAGGTCGCAGTGGTAGGATTGAAAGAGTCCCTCCCGCGCCAATCGAATCGTATAGAAGACCTCGCTCGACCAGAACACATCGGCACGGGGCCGTGACTGCTCCGCTCGTAGCCGTTGCACCAGTCCCACCGTCTTGCTCGCCTCCGTGTCGAAACGAACCAGGACCCGCTGTCCCGTCCGCCCCTCGTAGTCCGCGATGATCGCTTCGGCGATGGCCTGATCCACCGAGCAATAGAGCACCACCCGGTTAGAGGGTTCCTCCCGCCGGGCACAGCCGCATTGCATAGCGCCGCTTAGCAGCGCCAATGTCACAATCCACTTGCAACGTTGATTCATGGCGGGGGAACCTGTCAGGGTGCGTCCGTCTGGGCATCGAGATGACCGAAGTACTCTTTGACACTCTGCTCATATTTGCGGGGGATTTGGTTCTCCTGAACGGCCTCCGCGGCGCTGTCCCTGGCTGCAGCGACCACCTCTCTGAATTGTCGACGGGCTTCGCCCCTGACCTGCTCGCCTTGGAAGTACCAACTGGCAATCACGGGTCCTTCCCTGGATTGGTTCTTCGTTCGTGTCGCTTTGGTAGAAAACTGACCCTCGCTGTCAGTAGCGACTGGCCCGAAGCCCCGACCGGGGCCGCCCGAGCCCACGCCCTGGCGATTGCCTGTCCCGGTCCTGAAGGGCAAATTCCCGCCCAAACCTTCGCAGAGACCCTGCCCCAGGCAGGCGATCGCGCGCTCAATCTCGGCCAGTGCCGCCTCACTGAGTTTCAGCTTTTCTTCATCGCCGTCGAGTTCATCTAAAAACTGCATGGCCGAGGCCAACTCGTCACCCGACATGCCCCCGGCCGCACCGCTGCCCAGAGCCTGACCCAGGGCGGCGCAGCGACTCGCTGCCCGTCGCGAGGCCGCAACCTTCTCCAGGAGTTGGTCAATCTGTTCGGGTGTCAGCCCTCGATCCTCTAGGGCCTTGCGCAACTGCGCCAGACTCTTTCGTGCATATTCTTTGGGTAGCCCCTGTTCCTCCAAGGCCTTTTCGAGTTCCTGAGTGGCTCGTGACAGCCGGGCCAACTGCCGGCCCAGGTCCTTGAGTTGCCGTTGTAGGGCCTGCTTCTGCTCTTCGGTCAGGTCCTCTTCCTGAATCCTCCGCTGCAGGTCCCGCAGGAGCTGAGAGGCCTTGCTAAACTGTCCCCGGGCCATGGCCTTATTTAACTCCATCGACAGGCCATTCGGTGAGGGCTTCAACTGCTTGAGCATCTGTTTCAGCATCTCATGCGACAGGGAGGAGAGGTTGGCCTGCCGGTCTTTCAACTTATCGGATAGATTGGTGAGCTTACGAATGGCCTGCCGCTTGGCCTCCTGCGGTGGGGCCCCCGCGGGCATCCCGGCCAGGGCCCCTAGGTCATCGACCAGATTGGGATCATCCAGTTGTTTCAGGACCCGTGTCACCAGGGCCGTCGAGGTGTCGATCTCTCTCTGGGCCAGCTCGATACCCGCTCTTTCCTCCTCCTCCTGCCGTTCTCTCTGGAGGAAGCCCAGCAGGTCCTGCTGCGGTAGGGAGAGGACCAAGACCAGGACCAGGCACCAGGTACCGGCCGTCCAGCGCCAGCTCCGTGTGGGTCGGATGGGAAAGTGGGACCCTACGCGGCACGCTTCCAAGGCCTGATGCGCTTCGTCGCGTGCGGCTTGGGCAAAGGGATCCTCGGAGTGGGCCAAGGCCAGGGTGGTACTAAAACGGTCACGAAAGCGCAGTCGCTCGTCCAGAATCAAACTGACACGGCGGGGACTGGGCAGTTTGGCCAGCCAGAGTCCCAGGACGCCTAGCCCGAACGCGACCGCCAGGCCATAGCCCAGTTCCGGTCGCCAGACGTGCAGGGCGAACAGCCGTTCGATGAGGATCGCCGGTAGAGCAAACAGGGCGCAGCCGGTGCCTACCTTGGCCAACTGCTCCAGCAGCAGATTGGCAGAGCACCGTCTCCGCACCTCGCGTAGCCGCTTTGCCATTAGATTCGACATGCTATTCTCCTTCCTGCGTGCAAGCATTTCAGGCCTCGACGATCTAGCGCTCCCTATTATGACGCCATACCGGCATAGACGTCAAGGGTTTGCCAGTGCTACCGCTGTTGACACTCTTTTGCGAAGAATCTATCATGAGCCGTTAATTTTGGCCCTCATGCATTTTAGGAAGTCTCAGATGTCGGAAAAGACCCAAGGCTATCGTGATACGCTCAACCTACCCAAGACCCGCTTCCCCATGAAGGCGAACCTGGTCCAAAATGAACCGCAAATACGCAAGCGCTGGGCCAAAGAGGATCTGTACGGCCAAATCAGAGCGGCCCGCAAAGGCGCCCCACTCTATGTGCTACACGATGGCCCACCCTACGCCAATGGCAACATCCACATGGGCCATGTCATCAACAAGGTGCTCAAGGACCTCGTGGTAAAATATAAAACCATGGCGGGCTTCGATGCCCCCTACGTCCCGGGATGGGACTGTCACGGGTTACCGATCGAATCCCGCGTCATGACCGATCTCGGCGAACAGGCGAAGGGGATGAAAAAGGAGGAGATCCGCAAGCACTGTATGAAGTACGCCAGCAAATACGTCAAGTTGCAGACCAAGCAGTTTCAAAACCTGGGCGTCTTTGGTGACTTCGCCAATCCCTACCTCACCTTCAAGCCCAGCTACGAAGAGGGCATTCTCGAAGTCTTTGCAGAACTGGTGGACAAAGGGCTCGTCTACAAACAGCTTAAGCCCATTCACTGGTCGATCGGCTGTGAGACGGCCCTGGCCGAGGCGGAGCTGGAGTACCATGACATCACGTCACCGAGTATCTTCGTCAATTTCCCGGCCACGGAAGCCGCCGTGGCCAGTCTCATCGAACTGGGCCTCGTCGAGCCGGGGACGGACGCCCGGGTCTGCTTCATGATCTGGACGACCACCCCCTGGACCCTGGCGGCCAACCTGGCCGTGGCGGTGCACCCGCGCGTGGACTATGTGGCGATGCACTACGAGCGAGAAGGCCGGCGTCTTACCTCCATCCTGGCTGCCGATCGAGTGGAGGCCGTCGCGGCGGCGGGAGGTCTGGAGCCTCAGGAGTATCAGATCGGCGCGACACGGGTTCCGGGGCAAGCCTTGGAATTGCTCCGCTATGCCCATCCCTTCGTGGAAGCCAACCCCACGGACCAGGATGCCTATAAGGTCATTCCGGCGGAGTATGTCACGACTGCGGACGGCACCGGGCTCGTGCACATCGCCCCGGGACATGGGCAGGATGACTACCTGACCGGACAGACGCATGACCTGGCCATCTATTCCCCGGTCCAGGATGACGGCTGCTACGATGACAGTGTCCCCTCCTGGCTGGTGGGCAAGAACGTGCTGGAGGTCGACGGTGAGGTCAGTGAACACCTGAAGACCCTCGGTCTGCTCTTTGCCCGGAGGGACATTCTGCACAGCTATCCTCACTGCTGGCGCAGCAAGGGTCCGGTGATATTCAGGGCCACGGAGCAGTGGTTCATCAGCGTGGACACAGCGCTTCCCGGCTCTGGGAAGACCCTGCGGGCCCTGGCAAAAGAGAGCACTCAGGAGGTGACATGGATACCGGCCTGGGGACAAAAGCGCATCGAGGGCATGCTGGCATCGAGACCCGACTGGTGCATCAGCCGCCAACGCAGTTGGGGCCTGCCGATCCCGGTCTTTTTGAACGGCCGGGGTGAGTCCCTGCTGACGAAGGCCTCCGTCCTGGCGGTGGCCAAGCACATCCGGCAGCATGGTTCCAACAGTTGGTTCAGTCACTCGCCCCGCGAGATTTTAGGCGAGGACTTCGTCCTGCCCGAGGGATTCGCCTGGGAAGAACTCGTCCAAGAGGAAAACATCTTCGACGTCTGGTTTGAATCGGGCTGCAGTTGGCACAGTGTCTGTGTCAAGGAAGCCGGTTGGCCCCTGCCTGTCGATCTCTACCTGGAAGGCTCCGATCAACACCGCGGTTGGTTCCAGGTGTCCCTGCTACCCAGCCTAGGCGTGACAGGCAAGGCCCCCTATCGGAGCGTCTTGACCCATGGATTCACCGTAGACGAAAGGGGCATGAAGCAGTCCAAATCCTTGGGAAACTATGTAGACGCTCAAGAAGAAATCAACAAGTATGGCGCCGACATCCTGAGGCTCTGGGTCGCCAGTGTCAACTACCAGGAGGACATGCGCTGCAACGACCAGATCATCGGCAGGATGCAGGACGCCTATCGCAAGATTCGCAACACGCTACGCTACCTCTTCGGGAATACCGATGACTTCGATCCCTCGATAGGCGCCGTTCCCCTAGACCAGATGCAGGAGATCGACCGATGGGCCCTGCAGCGACTCCAGAGACTGATTGCCGAGGTGCGTCGCGCCTACGACGGGTTTAGTTTTCACCGAGTCTTCTCGCTGATCTACAGCTTCTGCACCGTGGACATGAGCAACATTTACATGGACGTCCTGAAGGATCGCCTGTACTGCGACGGCCGGCGGAGCCTCTCCCGACGCGGCGCACAGACGGCCATGGCCCAGATCCTCGACGCGCTCATCCGCCTGCTGGCCCCGATCCTCGTCCATACCTGTGAAGAGGCCTGGGCCGCCCTGTCACACCGCTCCCAGGCATGTGACAGCGTACACCTAGCCCTCCTGCCTGAAGTCAATCCCGCGGTCCAGGCGGATGTTGACGAGGCGCGCTGGGACACGCTGCTGAGATTGCGAGAGCAGACGCTCCGCACCCTGGAAGGTCTGCGGCAAGACAAACAGATTGCCAGCAATCAGGAGGCGGTCGTCACGCTCCAGTGCTCGGCGGAAGATGCGACCCTGCTGGAAGGATTCGGCTTGGACCACTTTGCCAGTCTCTGCATCGTCAGCAAGGTCCAGGTGACACGTGGTACGGATGACACGACCGTCTCGGCGCTTCGAAGTGACGATGCCAAGTGCGCTCGTTGCTGGAACCACCGGCCCAGCGTCGGCACGCTCGACACCCATCCGGACTTGTGTCACCGCTGCGCCCCCCTGCTGCAGTGAGGGACTGAGGGACACCGTCCCTGTCCCCGGGGACACCGACGCTTTGTCCGACCAGAGTCACGACCTCCGGGCTATCGGACCCATGCCTCTGTGGAGGTACGACCTCCACAATCGAAGAGATGTCGCGACCCCCAAGGGGACACATCCCTCGCTACATCGGGAAACTGGGCAATCTAACCAAAAAAACACGTCATTTCCACAGTCACCCACCGAGCAGGCCTGCCGGCCCATCGTGACTGTCACTCAATAAAGTGCCATTATATAACTATTTTTATTTGATTCCATGGCAATGGACGATAGTATTTTCAAATGAAACCCTTGTATCTTAAGCGTCGGAGTTCCCAACCGAAGTCGGACGCTTAGAAAGGAGTCACATCATGGCTAAGAAAAAACTGACCAAGGGCGCGTGGACGAAAAACGACCTCCAGCTCCTCAAGAAACTCTTCGCCAATAACGCCACGACGGAGGTGTCCGCCAAATTGGGTCGCCCCAACGAGGCCGTCAAGAAAAAGGCCTCGAGATTGGGTCTCCGGAAGACCAAGAAGTACATGAAGTCACTCGGCAGATCCTAGGCCACAGGTGAGCGTCCTCGCCGGCCCCTCAGGCCGAAAGGGGACGGGCACCCTTCAGAGGCGGTCTCCATTCCACCCATGGCAGGTCCTCTCACGCTTGCCGCAACGTGTCACAAGATTGTCCCCCGGCAAGCGGCTTGACTTTCCGACGTCTCCTCTCTATAGTCAGTAGATGCACGCAGTTAACGTGCCGGCCCGGAAATCCCCTGGTTTTTGATCCTGCTGGAGACCGACTTGAGAGTTCTATCGGGCATTCAACCTTCTGGCCGGTTGCACATTGGCAACTACTTCGGCGCCATGCAGCAGCATCTCGAGTTGCAATCCGAGCATGAGGGATTCTACTTCATTGCCGACTACCACGCCTTGACCAGCAATCCCGATCCTATAGAGCTTGACAACCGCACGATCGATGTGGCCCTGGACTACCTTGCCCTGGGCCTGGACACGGAGAGAACCGTCTTTTGGCGCCAATCTGATGTGCCGGAAGTCTTAGAACTTGCCTGGCTCTTGTCCTGTGTGACCCCCATGGGGCTGCTGCAGCGCTGCGTCAGTTTCAAGGACAAAGTGGCTCAGGGACTCAGTCCCACCCATGGACTCTTTGCCTATCCCGTCTTGCAGGCCTCCGACATCCTGTCATTTAACGCCGACATTGTCCCGGTGGGAGCCGACCAGAAGCAGCACATCGAAGTCACCCGTGACATCACCGGGCGATTCAACAACACCTACGGAGAGACCTTTGTCCTGCCGGAGAGTCGCATTCTGGACTCCGTCGCCGTCGTCCCGGGCGTGGACGGGCGCAAGATGAGCAAGAGCTACAACAACACCATCGATATATTCGAGCCCGAGAAGGCCTGCAAGAAGAAGATCATGCGAATGGTCACGGACTCCACACGGGTCGAGGATCCCAAGGATCCTACCCGTTGCAATGTCTTTGCGCTCCTCAAGCTCTTCGCCGACGCGGAAGAACTGGCTCAGTGGGAGATCCGCTACCGTCGAGGCGGCATGGGCTACGGGGAAAGCAAGAAACGCCTGGCCGAATTGGTGTTGGACTACTTCAGGCCCTATCGTCAGAAAAGAGCCGACCTGGCAGAAAACCTGGACTACGTACGTGACTGTCTCCGAGACGGAGCGGATCGAGCCAGGACGGTTGCAGCCGAAACCCTCAACCGTGCCCGAGGAGCCGTCGGCCTGGTCGCCTCACCCGGCAAAAGGGGTATCGAGTGACCCATTACCGCGTTGACTTGGACATATTCGCAGGCCCGATGGACCTCTTGCTCTACTTGGTCCGTAAGGACGAAGTCGATCTCTACGACATCCCCATCGCCCAGGTGACAGACCAGTACATTCAGTACACCGAAATGCTGGAAAGGCTCGATGTGAATCTTGCCAGCGACTTTCTGGTCATGGCCGCGACCCTGATGGAGATCAAGTCCGTCATGTTGCTGCCCCGCGTGGAATCCGATCAGATCGCGGGAGAGGAAGAGACGGATCCTCGCGCCGAATTGGTGCGACAACTGCTGGAATACAAAAAGTTCAAAGACGCGGCGAATCTGCTGAATGCCGTGGCGGATCAACACGGCGAGCGATTCAACCGGCCCGGATCGATCATGGCCGGCCAGACCGAGCATGATGTGGACCTGGAGCAGGTCAGTGTGTGGGACTTGCTCGATGCCTTCGATGCCCTCTGTCGCGCCACCGGTCAGCTCGAGGACGTTCGGAACATCAAGGACGATACGCCCATCGATCTCTATCAAATCGAGATCCTGGATCGGCTGCAATCCGCGGGAGGCATGACCTTTCGT
>JADFMM010000422.1 GCA_022563885.1 Planctomycetota bacterium
TCTCGATCCACGGTCTGACCGTACCCTGATGGTCACCAGCTTCAACGAATGGTATGAAGACACCCAGATCGAGGCAACCTCAGGAACGGCACCCCCCAGTGACACCGATGATTCGACCGGCGGGATCTATTACACGGGCGGGCAGCGCTACGTCGATTACGAATACCTGTATTTGGACATCCTGCGTGAGATGCTGAAGTGACACGTCCTTTGAAATCACCATACGACCACCACAAAGCCAAAACAAGAGACGATCGATGGAAATGTCAAGCCGTACATTTTGCGTATCAGCGATTGGCGCAGGCACGGCATTCGGCCTGGTCGGCGCGCAGGCCGCATCCGCTCAGAGAAGCAGCAAGATCAAGTTCTATAAGAACCTGGGACCCGGCCACATTGGGGTTCGCCCCAATCAGGAGCAGGCGGTGAAGTACGCCGCCCAATATGGTTTTGACAGTATTACGCCCAGTGCCGGACCGTTCTTGGACAAATCTGCCGGTGACATTGAGCAATGGCTCGGCCAGATGAGAAAGAGCGGCATTCGCTACGGCAGTGCAGGCCTGCCCGTGGACTTTCGCAGGGACGAGGATCGATATCAACAGGGTTTGGGGCAAATGCCCAAGCAGGCCCGGGTGCTCAAGCAACTTGGTGTCACGCGCATGGCCACCTGGATCTTGCCCGGCGATAGCGAAATGACCTACCTAAAAAACTTCGAACGGCACCGCAGGCGGCTGCGGGCGGCGTCCCAGGTGCTTCAGGACAACGGCATTCGGCTGGGTCTGGAATTCGTTGGTCCCAGGACCTCCCGGGCCAGAAAGCGCTTCCCCTTTATCTGCACCCAGCACGGCATGATGGAATTGATCGAGGCCATTGGTTAAGAGTCAACACTTTCCAGGAAATTTGTATGTTTCTTGTCGTTTGGTCACTATTCCACCCGTTCAGCCCTGCCGATGCCGCGTACCCCGCAACTAAGGGGCAAGAGTTTCATATCCTTGATTTTTTCATAGCCGGCCCTTAGTTCGTCGTCGTCTGGTGGGGTTTGCCCCCTCTCCGCAAACTGAGCCTTAATCACTTGGATGAATTCCTCGGCTGATGATGGGATTTCCTGCATCTGTGTCTGCTGATCAGCCGAAGGGGCGGACCACTTGACCCAAATCTTATAAGGTCCGCCCGGCAGTTGCATGGGCGGCCGGCCGTTTTGAACACCATAAATATCCAGGGACTTGGCCTTGTGACGTAATTGAAGGTGACCTTTAGAGAGAACCCCCGCAAGTTCGGCCCCTTTAAAAGGGACCAGGGCAAACTCGAAACGGCCAATAGCGGAGGTTTCTACATAGGCAAGAGGCCCGCCACTAACGCCCATATTGCCTACATACGTGGTGTCATCTACGACGACGGGACTACCAATGAGGTTCCATGAGGTCAAATCCAGGGCTGATTCACGCAGACGCGTGGCTTTGCTGTCAATAATCTTGATCGAGGGTGTCATGTTGATCCAGTAAACGCGTCCATCCGGATTGCGGGCAATTTCTACGGAACGAGCCTGCAGATCGGACAGATCTAAATCGATCGTACGGGCTGGGGTCACGGTGTCGGAACCGTAGGGAGTGATGCGGACTTGAACCAAAAAACGCTTGTCTTTCAATTGGCTGGTGATGCTTGTCTGAAAGCGTCGAACATTATCTCTCCAGGACATGCCCAACGTAGCCCCGGCACCCAGCATACCGGAACCATGCGGTTTGTAACTCTCCATGGGCTTATTGGGGTCCAGTGACAGGTACTCGCAGTCTAGCTGGTAATGCTTGACAATCGGTGGATTCAGTAATTGATTGGGGTCGGATGAACCAAAGGCCCCTTGAGTCAGGCCCGCGGTTCCCGCTCCCCATACCCCTGCCACGGCTACCATTAGGGATATCTGACAATGAATAGGATACTGTAATACCTTCATGACTATATCTCCTCAAAATGATAAATCTCTGCCCTATAAATCGTGCCGAGTCCGGCGACGTAGACGGACTTTTGTTGGTAATGAATCTCAAACGATTCCTCTTTTTCTGTGATGAAGTCATTGCCCGGTGTTGTTTCTTGGGCGGTTGAAACAGGCTGATTCTGCGACTGCATGACGGAACGGACCTGAAAGAGCACTTGTAGGCCGATGACCAATAGAATCGCTGCGGCCATGGGCACGGGCACGGAGACCCGTTGTTTCCACCAGCCCAGGCGCTTGATCGGTCCGGTTTCGTGCTGCTCCAGGGCTCGGATAATCGCCGTACGGTTGTTCTGCCGCAAATCGGCGAGAGGCTCAATCTGCTTCAGCGGCTCGGAAAACGCCTTGATGTCTTGATCGTGTTGATCACTCATGGTGGTACCCTTTAAAGGTTGTGCTGCAATTCAGCCTGGAGCTTTTTTCGACAACGGTGAATAGTGACTTTGACTGTGTTGATGGGGATGTATGCACCTTTGATCATTGCATTGTGGACTTCGGGTGTTCGAGTGTTTCCGCCAAGTATGGAGACCTCGCGGGCCCGGGAGGAACGTGTGGACCGGACGGGAGTGTTGAGCTGGTCGATATTTTAGCCGTTCTGGATGGTTTTTCGGGCGCCTTCGCCGCGCCTTGCGAGTCCGGCAATCTGGACATCGCGGGGCCTGGGGGATCGTGCACGGGGGACGGCTCGATCAGGCTGGACGATATTCTCGCGGTTCTGAACGCGTTCCAAGGTCAGGACGATTGTTCCTGTCCTCCCGCTCGCGGATTCGGAGGCCCGGAACCGGTCTATGGGTTCGATACCGACTGGTATGAACTCGTGTTGACCGAGGATTCACGGATCACCTGGGAGGTGGCCGCTGATTTTGACGTGGAGACGTCGATCGTTCGGGCGGGGCCCGTTAGCCCTTGCACGGACACGGTGCTCATCGCGTCGGGCAGTGGTGTTCCATGTGAGCTCGTGACACTGGACGTGGCGGTCACCGGTCCCGCGACGTACTACCTGACTGTGGCTCCCACCGACACCGGTGACGTGGAATGGTGTGGGAACTACAACGCCAGCGTGGATTACGAACCCAGCGACGCCCGCTGTCCTGGCGAGGGCGATTGCTGCGATCCTGCTGGTAACGGAACGCCGGGGTGCACCGACTTCAGTTGTTGTGAGACGGTTTGCGATTTAGAGCCGTTGTGCTGCAACTCGGGTTGGGATGACTTTTGTGCTGGAGTGGCTCAAACCGAATGTGGCCTCTGTGCGCAACCGTAGAACGAACCTCACCTTTTGCGAGGTTGATGGTCGGCGGAACGGAAAGGCGCCGGAGGGAAGTCGGCATCGGTGTCAATCAAGAATACGGGGAATGTAGTTCTTGAAGATTGGCACGGTGAACCAAAAGGGTCGCTATGGGAATAATAGGACCGCCCAGGACCGGATGACCCGGTGAGGGCGGCAAGGGTTAAATGTTTCGAACCCGCACGTAGTATCGGAGGAAAAGCTAGGTGTGAGTGTCTTTTTGGACGGAAAGGAACGAGGCATGGATAAACTACTTAAGAAGTTTCTCTGCTGTAGTTGCGTAAGCTTGCTCTGCGCAGGGGTGCTTAGTGCACCCGCGTACGGGCAAAATGGAGAGATCTTCATCATCGAGCAAGGCACCCCCCCAGTTGGCGGTGGGAACACGGTCGTGGACGTGACCGGCCGGCTCGGTGAGGAGATCAGGTTTGACATTTTTGTGGAACACGTTGGTCCCGACCCGCTGACACCGGTCCGCGGTTGGGCCGCCGACTTCCCGTGC
>JADFMM010000423.1 GCA_022563885.1 Planctomycetota bacterium
GAACCGCGGTAATGCTGGTCGTCAAAATCAGGGTCGAGGATTGCACGAGATGGATACAGGCCATGCCCACGATGGTCTTGCCCGCACCGCAGGGCAGGACGATCACGCCCGAACCGCCGCGTAGTTGGCCCTTGGCATGAAACGCCTCGGCGGCATCCACTTGATAGGGACGCAGGGCAAAGGGCGCCTCCTGAATTGTCTTGTCGCGCAGCGAGATCGAGAGGGCCTCGCCCTCGGTATATCCGGCCAGGTCCTCGGCGGGAAAACCGATCTTCACCAGAATCTGTTTGAGCTTCCCCCGGTCCCCGGAACGGATACCGAAACGCGTGGGCCCCAGGCGTTCGGCCAGCAGGGGGATGGAGTGTTTATGATGTGCAATTTCCTCGGCCAATGCCGGGGTATCGGCCTCCAACACCAATCCGGTCTGCTCTCTGAGCAAGCGCAGGCGTCCATAGCGTGAGGCGTAGTCGCGCACCTGTACCGTGACATGCTCCGGCACCGGATACTTGGAAAAAGTATGCAACACCGTGACAATCTCGTCGGGAAGGACTCCGGCGGCACAGGCGTTCCAGATGGACAGGGGGGTGATGCGATAGGTGTGTACGTGTTCCGGCGATTTCACCAGTTCGGCAAAGCGCGCCAATTCATCCCGGGCAGCCGCATAACGGGGACTGTCCACCTCCACCAGGACGGTTTGGTCTCCCTGGACGATGAGTGGATTGTCGGGATGGAGGCCGGTCATTGGGGTAGAATGTATCCCATGGCCTTTAGAGCCTTGCGAAATGGCTTCTCGTGCTGCTTGGGCACGGCGAGGTGTTTGCTGCCGCTTAATTGGCAGTATTTCCCTGCGACACGATCATGTGCAATCAAGGCCGCGGTTTCCTTATCCCGAATTTCAATGAGGATGGCCTCATGACAGGTCTTGACGGCACCGGCCCGTCTGTCCAGGTCGCTCAGGAACGCTTCCACGGTAGCGGGGATCTCATTTTCCCCATAGCCACTGAGAAACTCGCGTACCTGCCGGACAGTCATACCGGCTTCCAATCGTTCCAAGAGATGTTTCCGATCGAGTGCCCAAACGTAATCGCTCTTGGGCACGGCAAACTGTTCCAGGCGCACACGGTCCAGGGCCGACAGCTTTCGATGCTGTAGGAGGGCCAACTCCAGGGTGGGCAGGATCTTGAACAACACGCTGGTTTCAGGATGTTTGGCCCGATACGTCTCCGTGATACCCAGGCAATAGGCGCCGAGATCATTGAGGCGAACGTACATCAATCCGTCATACCGACTACAGAAATTCATATCGTAGCTTCCCCAACGATCTCTAAACTCCGGCCACTGATGGTGGGGGCTGGTATAGGCAATATCCACCAGGCCCAATGTGGCCAAGGGCTCCATGAGCAAGGCCCGGAGATACAGTCGCTCCAGGGAATCCCCTACTCCCTCATTGGCCAGGCCCCCGTATTGCGGATCGCCGAAATAGAGGTTCCAGGGCTCTCGCCGACAGACACTAAAGCGTTGGCCATCCGCTAGGACCGCCCGATAGGCATCGTCGAATGCTATCCACTCATTGACCGGCCACTGTCTCATGCCATCGTACAGGGGTATTCTTCGTGATGAGGGTTTTGTCAGGTCTCGTTTTCCCTTGCCGGTTTGACCCTTGATCGTGTTGACTCGATTGAGTTCATCAAACACATCATCGCCGGCAAAGCGCGTCAGGCCCTGTTTGATGTGGGCCGCGTCCAGATCTCTTAGCAGGACCTTACCCAAACGCGTCAATTCCAGCGTGCTTCCCTTGGCCTTGCCCCAGCCACACTGTTGCAGAAGGACGGGCCAGGCATGGGCGCGTACGGCACCCGGGGGAGTCTCCCAGGATTCGGTTTCGTCATCGCCCAACTGAAAATCCGGCTCAATCAGCGCATCACCTACCAGGCGAACCGTTGCCTCCGTGGGCCGCTTGGTTTTCTCAGTGACACGGATCTTAGCGGCTTGGACCAGCCCCAGCATCTGCGCCAACTCATCGAAGACCATCGCCTCTCCACTATGAAACAGAATGGCACGGCCCGGTTCATCTTTCCCGTCATCCAACGCGGTCGGCACCTGCGCTATTGTCTTACAGGTAAACCCTTCGGGCTTCTTCAGGACCCGCCTCAGTCCGGGAACCAACTCCTTGAGAACGCACACTGCCGGCGATTCATCATCACCATAGGCCAAGATGGGAAAGGGAGACACCTCACGCATATCCGGCCTCCGGTAAGTATGGTAATAGGCGACAGGACTCGGACACACATCGCCATATTTTCCGTAAAACTGGCTCTGTAGCACCTTTCCCTCATTATAAACCGCCTCACTCAGACAGAGGCGTTCCCGTTTCGAACACAGTCCAACGACATCGGCCAGATGGTGCTTTAGCTCATTCTCTATGGCCGAGATGATGTCCGCCTTACGCGTGACAGTCTTCGCCGTATCGAGCTTCCTCGCCAAGATCTTGAGGGTATCCACATTCATTTCGTTGAGGTTGTCATCTAGCGTCAGCTGAGGCATCGTGTCCTCCTGTTCAAAAAAACCTGGCATCCATACCTACAACAGGGCAGAGCAGTATATAGGCAACGGCAGTTACTTGGCAACCCAGATCAATCGCATCGCATCTGACCTATGCCATCGGTATGCTTGGGGGGCGATGGAGAGGCGACATGCCAGGCGAGTCCTAGGCCCCTGGACCTTTCTAAGGTCTTGAAAAGCTGTTTCCATAATGCACACATCATGGTATATTTGCACCATGTTGCTGTTTGACTGAAACGAACAGAACAATGAACGGTTAAGGCATGAACGTGGTGTCACGTTTGAGGAAATTGTCTACCACATTACCCATGGTGGATTGCTGGATGCCATCGAACATCCCAATCAGAAGGCGTATTCTGGCCAAAGGATATTCATCGTGAACGTCGAAGGCTACGCCTGTCTTGTTCCTTATCTGGAAGACGAGCAGAGGCTCTTTCTTAAGACCATTATTCCCAGTCGGAAAATGACCCGAAAGTATCTTGGAGATTCGCGAAATGAAATTGACGAAGGAAGAAAAGGGAATCCTTGACTCTGTTGAAGGCGGGGAATGGCAGCGCATTCCCAACTTCAGCCGTGAAGTCAAGCGGTTTCAGGAGGCGGCACAAGCGACGCTGAGGAAAGATAAGCGCGTCAATATTCGGATGACCGAGCGTGACCTTGTCCACTTCCAAAAAAAGGCCATAGATGAAGGATTGCCCTATCAAACCCTTATCTCAAGCGTCCTGCACAAGTACATTAACGGCAGGCTCGTCGAAAAGGCCTCCTAAAGACAGGCACAACGACACCCAATTCCGACCCAATGATGCCTTCGAATGCAGAGTGACGTCACCCGGTGCTTTCAGTTGCCCCGATGGGATGGCCCCGCAAGGTTGACAGTCTTGGGCAGGAGCCATAAGTTAAGCCCAGAGAATGTGAATGAGGGGAGGCTTCGGAAGGCTTCCCCGCAAATCAATAGGCCGGGAGACTGACGGCATGACGACGGTGGTGGCCGATTCGGCGGCGAACACCGGTAGCCTAGTCCGATGTATTTACTCGATGTATGGCGATTCCGACGTTGGGATATTATGCTACGACTTCGCAGGTCAGGCGTGTTATAGAGAAACCATATCATCATTGTTCGCATCCGTGATGGAGACGACATGAACAAACTCTTGATCTTTATCGGCGCGACGATCTTCGGCTGGGTGGGTTGGTGGATC
>JADFMM010000424.1 GCA_022563885.1 Planctomycetota bacterium
TAGCCGGGGATGTTGAGCCGGATCCCATCTTGATATTCGAGTTTGATGAAGATCCCCAGTGGGCAACTCAAGGTCAGTGGCAGTTTGGAAGACCTCAAGGCTTAGGCGGCACAGAGTATGGCCATCCTGATCCTAATTCCGGACATACCGGGAACAATGTTTACGGTGTAAATCTATCTGGTGACTACGACACCACGGACACCCATCCTTATTATCTCACCGCAGGTCCGTTTGACTGCAGCCAATTCAGTTGGGTGAAACTCCAATTTGCACGCTGGCTTAATTCAGATGAGGCTGATTTTGTCAGATCCTTCGTAGACGTATCGACCAATGAGACAGTCTGGCAGACCCTATGGGAATATGACGATTTCCATCAGACACTCGAAGAAGACAGTTGGAAGATCGTGGAGTACGATATCGGTTCACTGGCGAATCGTCAGCCCACCGTCTATATACGTTGGGGGTACCAGGTCTTGGATGACAACGCGTGGCCCTTATCGGGTTGGAATATTGATGATGTTGTTTTGCGTGGTATTCGGTAGGCATGAAAAAAAGGGAAGGATTTACCCTAGTTGAATTATTGGTCGTGATCTCGGTGATTGCATTACTGATGGCTTTACTTGTCTCGTCATTGCCGGCGGCCAGAGAGAGAGCAAGACGGGTTGCCTGCGCCTCTCGTTTAAGGCAGATTGGCCTTGGGCTGTCGGTTTATGCCTCAAATTATGACGAGAGAATACCTAGATCTTTTTTCGATCCAGAGGTTATGATTACTTTTCCGGCGCATTCGTACATGGCTTACTGGATTGATCGGTATGCGACCAGTGAGTCGGAAAAGATTCTCGCCGGCCCATTTAATATCGCCCATCTATTCAACGACAGAATCATAGAAGATCCTAAGAATTTCTATTGTCCATCGGCACCAGAAGGATTGCGATACAAAGATTTTGTCGGGAAATTCAAGTGGCCTTTCCTGAGCGACCCTACTTCCCCCTTGCGTTCTTTTCGGATTAAGGTTGGGTACGATTATTACCCACAGGGCGAGTCACGAGAGAATCTAAAAAACGGCTCTTATGGGTACAAGACTGTCACTACCCTTACCTCACTGAACAGTCGATCGACCATTGCTATGGACCATCTCCTCCCACCGAATTATGCAAACCACAGACAAATGGGAAAATCCTCAGGAGTGAATATACTGTATGGAGACGGGAGAGTTAGATTCAGAGTGATTAAAGATGCCGAGGAGGCATTTTGGAGTTCAACTACTCCGTATAACGATACGGACGACTTCAGGGCGTTGCTATACGCCTTGAGTCAGTGAAATGAATAAGCGCCTGTGTATTCCTTGAAGGCTCTGTAACATCTTCCTTCGAGGCAAAAGTAGCAGGCACGCTCCGCCGTGCCGTCCGCGAGGAAGAAAACCTGCGGTTTTCTGGTTACGACACTCTGGGCGCCGTTAACATGCCCCAAAACATTGGTTTTGGGCGGACGGCACGACGGAGCGTGCCTACTACTTTGAAAAAATCACAGCCTAGCATGCTCAAGTCTGAGAATCTTGTCATGGTTCCTTCTTTCTTTTCTCGTCGGTGACTCCTGGGTGCCGCTTACTCCGTTCTGCATCCAGCTCTTCGATTAAGGAACCGGCAAGAACTAACTTGGACTTTTGGATGCCCAATTGCACCGCATCTTTGGCCGCTTCTCAATCGCCAAATCCTCACTGTCGCCCACTACACCGCCGGTTTGGCTCAATCGGCGCGACCAAATCTACGGCACACTTGAACCCCAAAATGTCCAATTTATTTCTTGCCGATCCCTAATTGCTATTCTATTGTCTGACCCTGAGAAGCCCTGTTCTCTTAGAGTTCGAAAACGGCCCAAACAAATCGTCTAAGGGTGTTTTTGAGGGGGTGAAGAGACATTAGGCGCTTTCCTGAAAAAGAGATAACGTGGTCCGAGCATTTGTACTCAGAAAGTGATAAGGAACGAGAAAATGACTAGGCAGATAATGCATCGTGTATCATGGATGGTTTTCGCAAACATCCTTGCTTTTCAGACCCTGTATGCGGAAGAAGCACCCTCCCAGCGATTGAAATATGATAGCGTGGGTGTAAACCATGTTTATGTTGCCTATCACGGCAAGCCGCTGCCAACGATGGTAAGTCCGCCTTTGTTGGGGCTAAGCACAGCACAGAAAAAAACGTTTGCCGAGTACATAAAAGACACGGTACCCGTCAAAAGGGAAATTGACGTGTTCCTTAACGAGACATCGTGGGCACGATTTGATCGAGACCTCGGCTATGTCCTGGGCAACTACATGCCGCGTGATGGCATGACCAACAGTTCTTCGATCTCTACGATCCAATCGAACGGAGCGAGAACGTCGTTCATGTACAGGGACAAACCCTGTCGGATCAACACCTATGGCAATAGTTTTACCCAGTGCAATCAGGTAAACGACGGTGAGACATGGCAGGAATACCTGGCGGGTCATCTTGGCGAGCCCGTCGGAAACTTCGGGATGGGCGGCTTCGGTGTTTACCAGGCGTACCGTCGAATGATCCGGGAGGAGAAAACCGATCATGGCGCCGCAAACGTCATTCTATATATATGGGGAGACGACCATGTCAGGAGTCTGTTGAGATGTCGTTACATGCTGACAAAAGGATGGAACGATCGCACCAATCGAACCGAAGGTGTGGGCAAGATGTTTCATGGAAACTTCTGGGCGCACGTGGAAATGAATCTGAAGACCGGCAGGATCGAGGAAAAGGAGAATCTGCTGCCTACTTCCGAATCCCTGTACAAGATGACCGATCCCAACTGGATGGTTGAGAGGCTCGTGGATGATCTGGCTCTGCAGATGTATCTTTTTAAGAACAACCGAATCAGCGACATAGATCTGAGGGCTTTGAAAACGCTAAGCAGTCATCTAAAATACTCGATGAACTTTGATAGCAATGACCTGCGATCTTCAATAGCCAAGTTACTGGACGAGTATTCATTTACGGCGACCAAGTACATCCTGCAAAAGGCAAGAGCGTTTGCTGTTACCAACGACAAAACCCTCATGGTCGTTATATTCGACCCGTATAGGGTGACAAGGCCGCTTCTAAGTGGAGGGAGCCGATACGACCAGGAAATAGTCGATTTTCTGAAGGAAAACGACTTCGATTACATTGATATGAATCTCATACACGTTAACGATTTCAAGAGCTTCAATTTGAGCGTCGATGATTACTTCAAACGATACTTCATAGGCCATTACAACCCCATGGGGAATCACTTCTTTGCCTATTCGATAAAAGACAGGATCGTAGAGTGGCTGACGCCCAAGCCAACACCCTACGAGGAAACCGCACGCAGATTGATGAAGTTTGAGGGTTATTTGCAGGATTATTGAAGAGAAGGGAAAGAGAAGGGGGTCACGTCTCAATTGTCAACTATTTGATATCGCGGTCTTGATTTCCCGGATATCGCGTTTTAGATTTCCAGTCGCAGTCAACGCCTCATCAATGTGTTTAGAGCCCCTACGCAAAATGATCGTCGCACCGAGAGCGAGCGTTTCGTGCCTCTGGCAAGGAAGGCGAAGCAGGCCATCCGAGGATGGTTGATGGAGCCTGACGCCGTCCAGAGGCAGAATAAGCCGCTCGAATGCAGACTCATTTTGCGTAGGTGCTCTTACATCGTGCGGAGATTGCCGCTCCGGAAATCTTGCTGAACTCCTGACCAAGTCCTTGCCCACTCTGAAAATGCTCCCG
>JADFMM010000425.1 GCA_022563885.1 Planctomycetota bacterium
CTTCCTCAATCGCAAGACGAATCGATTCACCGTTGGCCTTTCCATGTCTATACCTGGGGTCGCTGGAAAAAAACAGGCCAAACAGGAAAAACACTGATCCCTCCTTCACCCCGTTCTCGCTGTTAGGGTAAAGCACCTTTCGTAATGAGGTGCCCCATGAACTCTAATCAGGAGAATTGACCCATGAAAGCAACCCTTTCGATTCGTCGCCGTGTGTGGGTGGCGACGGGCCTGATGCTCTCTCCCAGGGCAGAGCCCTCACTTACAACAGGAAAGGAAGGTGTTCAGTGAAACCGTTTACTTAGTCCCAGCCCTCGGCAAACGAACACATTGTGTGAGTCGTTTGTGATCAAAGATCAGATGTGTGGAAGGAAATTATCAAATTCTAAATTCCACCTAACGCTTTTTGGAAAGGAAGTTCATCATGATGTCACAAGAAACGACACAAATTAACCGAAAGGAAAGTCACACGATCCGATTCTTAGGCTGGGCGATTCTGGTATTGTTGCTCAGTGCGGCATGTATCACGCCGTTACTAGCCGAGGAAATAAAAACAGTCACACTTGCGGCTGGTTCGGTGGACGGATTGGCCGCGGCGATCGCCGAAGCGGGCCCTGGTGGCAGGGTCATTATTGAAAGCGGTTTGCATCGGGAATCTGGCAGTGTCTTGATCAATAGTCCAGTCTCACTCATCGGTGAGCCGAACGCGATCATCGAAAGTACCACACCCACAGATCCAATGGCGAGTCTCCAACGGTCATCACGGCTGCGCTACACATCCAAGGAACACATGACGTCTCAGTAGAACGTCTCTGGTTTCGATCGCCGCCAGAAACCTTAAGTTCGACCGCCATACTGATCGAAGATTCACCCAGAGTGGTTGTCCGAAATAACAAGATTACCGATCTCGAATACGGGATCATCATCCAGCGTGGAGATTATGCGGAGATCATCGGAAACCGCATTCAAAACATCGATACACATGGCATTGTGGTCATCAATGGCCAGCATACCCGGATTGTCGGAAATGAAATCAAGGAAGCGGGCGCATTTGGGATATGGGCCTGCGACTATGACGGTGAGTGTCTGTACAACACGCTGTCGAAAAACTTTATTGGCATGGTCCTCTGTCGTGTCAACGAGGGGTCCTTCGAAATCTCCGGGAAATTGGACGGTGCCAATTCAAGCGCTAACGGTTGGCGGGTAGCACTCAATGAATCCACGGACAGTTTCATCGGGTATGCCGTCGATGATGGCGCATTCAACAACTACCTATTCGGGAACGGAGCATCCGGGAACGACTTGTATGACATCGATTTCTGGTTCGATACGCATGATAATGTTCTTGTCCAAGGTCCGGTCAATGACCCTCTCTTGATACATCTCTGCGGTACCAATAACCGGACCAGGGGAGATTTCACCTTGTCCGACGATTCCTGTGACATGTGATTAACGAGGGCGATTGTCGTCACGAGAGATTGAGTGTGGCCGGTAGCCCGGCGTTGCCGGCCACTCTTGAGGAGGCGCTACCGGTGTTTTAGTCGATGCGGCCGCACAGGCTGAGGCCGCTCTAATCCAAACCCATTCTATGGAGCAGAAAAATGAAACCAAACAGTCGTTCAAAGACAATGAGAATCGCATTCGCCGTGGTTGGATTGGTCACCGCTGTCCTACTGAGCGCTGCCAGGAATGCCGACGCCGGCACCTGGATGCATTCCCTGGAGAACGGGTGGGCACGCTTGGGATGATTGACGTCGCTTCGCTGCCGTCCGGCGAATGGGTTTTCGAAGCCGTTGAGGGCCTCGTTTCCGGCCTCAAACCGAATAGCCGGTACTTCGTCGTCATAAATGTTGAGACGGCCACGACCATAAACACCAGCAATTCGATCCTCTTGCCGACCGTGGCTCGGGTCGATGGAACCAACGGTGCCGGTAAATTCTTGGGGCGTCGGACGCCTAATCCCAATTGGGATGTGCTTAGCGATTTTTTCTCGACTCCAACATTTGATCATCTTTTGATGAAAGTAACGGCGGCGAGGCCACCAGGCCAGAGTCTTGCACTGCAACCACTGCACGGTGCGACAGATATACTGCGCGACACGAAACTGACCTGGACACCAGGAAAATATGCTGCGCCCGTCGATGGGCACATTGTGTACTTCAGCGAGAATTTCGACGACGTCAATGACGGCATCGGTGGTGTCACGCTGAGTGCCGAAAGCTATGATCCCGGACGGCTAGATTTCAATAAAACCCATTATTGGCGTGTGGATGAGGTCAATGGTCCCCCGGATTTCACGGTATACGAGGGCAATGTCTGGAGCTTTACGACCGAACCCATCTCATATCCTATCACCAATATCACCGCCACGGCATCCGGCACGTCTAATCGACAAACACTACCGGAGAAGACGATAGACGGCTCCGGCTTGGATGAATTGGATCTTCACGGTATCCATGTGTCCACCATGTGGCTCAGTGCCGGCATGCCGGCCTGGATTCAATATGAATTCGACAAGGCCTACAAGCTGCACGAATTGTGGGTCTGGAATGCGAATGAATTGATTGAATCCTTCTTGGGTTTCGGTGTTAAGGACGTGGTCATCGAGTATTCTGCCAACGGATCGGATTGGGCAGTGCTGGATGGCGTCGGTCCATTGGCTCAGGCCCCCGGGGCAGATGGGTATGCTGCGAACAATGTGATTGACTTTGGCGGTGCCACGGCCAAATTCGTCCGGATCATGATCAACAGCGTTCACGGTGTAGTGTCACAGGCGAGTCTGAGCGAGGTGCGGTTCTTATACAAGCCGGTTTTAGCACGGGACCCACGGCCAACCGTTGGAGCAACCGAAGCGACCCTCGATACGGTTCTAGACTGGCGCCCCGGTCGTGAAGCAGGATCACATCAAGTCTATTTCAGCGATGACATGGAGGCGGTTGTTGGCGAGCGTGCGTTGATTGCGACGACAACCGATGCATCGTACGATTTATCACGACAAAGCCTAAAATACGGCAGCACTTATTACTGGAAGATTAATGAGGTCAATGAACTGGAATCGCCGGCCGTCCATGCTGGGAATCTCTGGCACTTCAAGACACCGACGTTCGTTTCCGTCGACGACATGGAGGCGTACAAGGACGAACCCTTCTTAGAGATCTGGGCCCAGTGGGTCGACGGCGTCGATGATCCGGCCAATGGCTCGTTGGTTGGGAATGAAACTGCTTTCGGCACCCATTTACCCGAGACGCATTGGGTTTATGAGGGAGATCAAGCTATGCCGATGATCTATGACAACGGCCCATCGACCACCTCAGAGACCACGCGCACGTTCGATCCGCCGCTCGATTGGGTCCGTGGTGATCCGGAAGTCTTGTCACTATTCTTCCTCGGAGACCCGACGGTGATACGCGGCAAGCCGGCCAACGATCCGGCACCACTTTATGTGGTGATTAAGGATAGCGCAGGTCAAGCTGTTCGAGTGGTACATCCTGATTCCGCAGCCACCCAGATCGCCGAATGGATCGAGTGGGTAATTTCTCTCACAGAGCTTGCCAGCCTAGATCTGTCTAGCGTGCATTCAATGACCCTCGGCGTCGGTGGTGATGGCGGTACCGATAAGGGAAAGATGTTTTTCGACAATATACGAGTAGGAACACCGTTGCCGTCCGTAGACGGCAACGCGCCAAACCATCATCATGGACCCTGATGATGTGCCACTCAGAAGGGCCTGCTTCCGCAAGGTGTAGGCCCTTCTGTC
>JADFMM010000426.1 GCA_022563885.1 Planctomycetota bacterium
GTCTTGCCCATCTGCGACCGCGTCTATTCTTTGAAACTCGGCAAGATCGCCTTCGACGGCGTTCCCTCTGATCTCCAAGACAATGCCGCTAAGCTCAAGGAGCTGTTTCTCTGACGGCCCCAGCCGGGGCGATCGGATCGCCCTGCCTGCTCACCAGTTTCACTGTCCTATCGGTGACTGATGTGGTACAACCTTCGCTCGACCGAAACACGCTCAGTGTTAGGCCCTGTCTGAACACTCGATCTGGCTTCGAGCGGCTTGTTTTTAGAAAGAGCCAGGAAAAGAGTCGCAGAAAAGTGAACACCCTCAACTTCATTAGGCAGTTCGTCGTTCATCCCGGCATGACGGGGGCCATCGCGGCCAGCTCCTCGGGCCTGGCTGAGCTGATCACGGACGAGGCCGATTTGTCCCACGCCGAGGCGGTGGTCGAATTCGGACCCGGCAGCGGTGTCTTTACCGAGCGGATCCTGCGGAAGCTGTCCCCCGACGCCACCTTCTTTGCCATGGAAGTGAACGGTGACTTCGTGCAAGCCACTCAGGCGCGTTGCCCCGATGTCACGGTCTATCAGGACAGCGCGATTCATACGGCAAAGTATCTGAAGAGGCAGGGTCACGACGCATGCGACTGCGTGCTCTGCGGACTGCCCTGGGCCGCCTTCCCCGAGACACTGCAAAACGAGTTGCTCGCCACGATTCAGACGGTCCTGCGGCCCGGCGGTCGTTTCCTGACCTTTGCCTACCTGCAAGGCTTGGTCCTGCCGGCGGGTCTTCGTTTTCGCAAGAAACTCAAAGCGACATTTGACCGCGTGACGACGACCAGGACCGTCTGGCGCAATGTCCCCCCCGCCTTCGTCTACTGTGCCGTAAAGTAGCGAGACGCTTCGTTTCGCGACAAGGTCACCGGCGTGATCTCGATCCGACCGTAGCCTAGCAGCGTGCCCGTTGCCCGAGCCAGATTGATCTGGGCGATCTCGTAGCGCGTGAAGGCCTGGATTTGACGAAGCTGGGCATTGGCATGTCGGCCGGCGGCCAGCAGGACATCGGTGCTGAGACGAGCCCCGAGTTGAAACTGAGATTTCTCCACCTCATATTCCCGGTAGGCCGATAGGACCCCCTGCTCGGCGGACAGGATCCGCCGCCAGTTTTCTTCCAGGGCGCTCATCGCGTTCAAGACCTCCTGCCGGATACCCTGTTTGAGTTCGTCGAGTAGGACTCTATCCTGGAGTCGGACCAGCCGCGTCCGCAGCACGGCGGCCTTGGCAGCGCGGTTGCCGATGGGAATGCTTGCGGAGAGCCCAAAGAAACTGCTGCCGTAGGCGTGACCGGGAAGGTTCTCGTAGCTCTCCGACAGCCCGCCTGCCTGCGATCTCGCGGCGAAGGAACCGCTAAAGGTGACGTCAGGCAGGGTGCGATTGCGAGCCAAGGCGATTTGGAGATCATCGATCTCCAGTTGCCGCTCCAGGCGAATGGTGTCCATCCGGTTGGCGAAGGCCTGCTCAATCAATTGCTCTTCATCCAACTCCAGTCCCAGCGGGCGCGGTTCACTGAGCAGGGCTAACTTTGCCGAAGGATTCGCCTGCAGTGCCGGGCTGTTCATGATGCGGCGGAGGTCACGTTCGGTGTTGAGCACAGAAGTCTCCGCGCCAATCACGGCCTCCAGTCGACCCGCCAGGCCAGCCTCCGCCCGCACAATTTCGATCCGGGGCCGGGCCCCATTGGCCACCGCCCCGCGGGCGTTTTTCAACTGGTTTTGGGCCAGCTTGTACTGTTCGCGGGCCACGTCAAGACTGCGCTGATTCGCGTAAAGCCGCCAATAGGTTATGTCGGCCTGGGCCAGCAGACGGATGGCCGTCTGCTTTGTACGGGCATCCACGATCTGGCTCTGCAGATGGGCTATGCGAATCGAGTGCGAATTGACCTGCGTCCCAGCGCCGCGCCAGAGAGACTGGACGTAGGAGACTGTGGCCTGGGCCTGAGCCACTCCGGCGGACAGATTGGTGTCGCTATCGCTGAGGGGTAGGCCCACGTTGATAGAGCCACCGGTGGGCAGGGGTTTCTCCAGGCTCACCTCGTAGGCATTGGAAGTGGTGATGGTGCTGGAGTTCACGGTTTCCGTGCGTCCCTGTCCGGCAGAGCCAAAGAAGGTCGCTTCGAACTTGGCCCGCTCCGCCTCCAAGCCGGTCTGGGCAATGGTCGGGCTCACCAACTCTACCCGCAGGGCCAGGTTGTTCTTCAGCGTGTCCGCCCGCACCTGCTCCAGGGTGAGCGAGATCGTCGGTCCGGGGGCATTGGCGTCGGCCAGATGAACGCGCATCTCGGCCGTGGCCTGTTCAACGGTGACCGGCTCGGATGACGAGAGGTCTTCCAGCCTGACGGTGTCAATGGCCTTCAGTTTGGCGTCGGATGGGGCATGAACCCGCATGGCCCCGCCGCGCGGACAGCCACAGAGCGCCACCGTCCGGTTCGCCCATGAGAGCGAAGAGGAGTTCGCTCGCATCCTTGATTTCTACGGTGTGATTTGGGAGTACGAACCGCGCACGTTCCCACTCGAGGAGAAGGACGGCCGCTTGGCGCTGGCATTCACGCCCGACTTCTATCTGCCGGACCTTGATCTCTACGTTGAGCTGACGACGCTCAAGCAGAAGCTGGTGACGGAGAAGCACCGCAAGGTGCGTCTCCTGCAAGAGCGCTATCCGGACGTGCAGATCAAGCTGTTGAACCGTTCCGATTATTTGAGCCTGCTCGCGAAGTACGGGTTCGGCCCGTTCTCCGAGTTGGAGGTGGCGGGCATCCACGAAGTGCTGATCAGCGCCGCGGAGCTGGAGCGGCGCGTGAAGGAGCTGGGGGCGGAGATCTCGCGCGATTACAAGGACCGCGAGCCGCTCTTGATCGGGGTGCTGCGTGGCGCGGCGTGCTTCATGTCGGACCTGATGCGCCACATCTCGCTGCCGCTGACGACCGACTACATGGCGATCTCCTCTTACGACGGCGAGCAGGGCGAGGTGCAGATCGTCAAGGACTTGGAGGAGCCGCTCGCGGGTCGCGATGTGATCATCGTTGCGGACATCGTCGATACAGGGATGACGCTTAGTTGGCTACTGGAGACGCTGCGTTTGCGGAACCCCGCGAGCCTGAAGGTCTGCGCGCTGCTGGACAAGCCGGCGCGCCGTTTGCCCAAGGTGCCGATCGATTACTGCGGGTTCGTGGTGCCTGACAAGTTTGTGGTGGGCTATGGGCTGGACTTCCGCCAGAAGTTTCGCAATCTGCCATTCATCGCCGCTCTCAAGCACGGACCACCGCGGTAATTGTTCCGGCGGGAGGAGACACGACGAAGATGGACCATTCAGAATTAGTCCAATATCACAGCACCGTACGGCAGACGATTGCCGGCGTAGATAATGTTCGAATGACTCTCATTTTCCAGAGCCTGGTTCTGGCAGGACCTATCGCATTCATGTTCAGCAGCGATACTAGACCTCCGCAGGAAGTACGCATCACTATTGAGGCCAGCCTAACCGCGGTTAGCATTGGAATATTTCTGCTCGCTGCGCTCCATGCATTTCTACTCGTGAAAGCGATAGCTGTAGCGAAGAAAATAGAAGAGAGCTTGTTTCAAGGCGATAAAGGGTCGCACCTTACATACCAAATGGATAAGGTCCCCCTGGCGAGCGGTATGGGGGGACGGTTCTTCTACCCGGCCATGGCTCTC
>JADFMM010000156.1 GCA_022563885.1 Planctomycetota bacterium
CGCAACGTAGCCGCTCAGTTAGAAGGGACCGGCACCCGCCTCTCAATGGGCATCGCTAGAGAACTCGAAGAGCAAGAGAAAAACTTGGAGATGGAAATTACGCTCTTTCAGGCGGAAATGCCGGCCTGAGAATGTTCAGGCCCCGACGAGATTCTCGTCAACGCTACCAAAACCGGTGCGCCACATTCTGTAACCAACACTGGCCGTCCATGGAAATCGATCATACCCAGCCTTTCCTCGAACCTCCCCGCGGGTTTTTCTCGTCGCTTAAATACCTTGGCCCAGGGTTGATTCTCTCAGCGGCCGTTGTAGGCTCCGGCGAACTCATTGCGACGACCACGCTTGGGGCGAAGGCGGGATTCGCCGTGCTCTGGGTGATCCTCTTGGCCTGTTTTCTCAAGATCGCAGTGCAACTGCAGTACGGCCGTCAGGCGATCGCGCACGGGCAGGCGTCCTTCAGTGCTTGGAATGCGGGCAAGGGAACAAGGCTTTTCGGACTCCATTGGTCGGTCTATTTCGGACTCATCTATCTGCTCAGCATGCTGGTTGGCCAGGGCGCTGTTTTGGGCGGTGCGGTACAGGCGGTCCAGTCCAAGTTTCCCAACGCTCACACGCAAGTCGTCGCTGTCGCTATCGCCGTCGCGCTGGCGCTGCTTGTCTTTCGCGGGACCTACCGGCACATCGAGGTTCTGGCGACCTTGTTCAACGTGCTTTTTACATCGCTCGTCCTGTACTGCGTATTCGCTGTGCAGCGCACCGAATTTGCTTTCGGATGGAACGACATTGCGGCGGGCTTTTCCCTGCAGGTGCCGCCAGGGGCACTGACTCTTGCCCTCACAGCCTTTGGCATCACGGGATTGTCGGCGGGCGAGATCTTCGTCTATCCGTCCTGGTGCATTGAAAAGGGTTATGCCGCATGGGCAGGACCACGGGACGGTTCTCCCGAGTGGGCCGCGCGGGCTCGTGGCTGGATGCGCGTCATGACGTACGACGCCCTCGTCTCGCTCGCCGTCTACACGGTGGCGACAGTATCCTTCTATTTTCTCGGCGCAGCCGTGTTGCAACCCCAGGGAGACGTGGTTGATGGCGGCAATGTGATAGGACAATTGTCGCAGATGTTCATCAGCGTAATCGGCGGTGAAACGCGGCCTCTTTTCATGGTGGGGGCGTTCTTGGTGTTGTTCTCGACCGCCTTCTCCAACCTCGCGGGCCATTCCAGATTGTGGGTCGATTTCTTCGGGATTTCCCGCATCTGCGATTCCTCCAACGTCGCGACCCGGAAACGGCTGCTCACTATCCTGGCCTGGGTGATGCCTGTGTTCTGGTGTCTTTCGTACATCGTGGTGCAAAAGCCCATCGCTCTGGTGATCGTCCTTGGCATATCCAATTCCATTTTCCTGTTGGTGGTTGCTTACCAGGCCCTGGTATTCAGGTACCGCAATACGGATCCCGCACTGACACCCTCAAGAGGATTTGACGTGTTTCTCTGGTTGAGCGTGCTCGCTATAGGCTTCATGGCCGCTCGAGTCGCATTGCTCACGTACCTTGGCGCAATCCGAGAGTGACATCTGATCAATCGAATATGAAAGGAAAGATTCTGAATCCGGAAAATGACCAACGCCGCTATCGGGCCGCTGCAGTCTATGATTTCGTCGAACAATCCCTCCTTAAATCCGGGGTAGAAGAAAGTGGGGCGAAATCAACGGCAACTGGTCTCTGGCAGGCGTCATTGCGGGGCGTGGACTCCCATGGCGTTCGCCTTCTGCCGCATTATCTGAAGGCAGTCGAAGGCGGCCGTATCAATCCGAACCCGGAATTTCGCTTCGAACAGACCAGCCCGTCGACCGGACGCTTCGACGCGGATCATGGGTTCGGCCACGCAGCGGGCATCCGTGCCATGCGCCATGCCATGGAGCTGGCCCGGGAGGCCGGATCGGGTCACGTCGCCGTACGCAATTCCACTCACTGTGGATCCATGGCCTATTTCGCGCTCGAGGCGTGTACGGAAGATATGATTGGCACGGCGTACACCCACGCCACGCCCAAGATGCGCTCGGCCAATGCCTCCGAAACGTTCTTTGGCACAAATCCCATCTGCATGGCGGCACCCATGGTCTCGGAAGGTCCGTTCTGCTACGACGGCGCGACAACAGTCATGAGCGCCAACAAGATCCGACTGTATGGCGACCGGGGCCTCGAACTGCCATCAGGCTGCGGCGCCGACAAGCACGGCATCGAAACAAGGGTTCCCGATCGAGTCGCCCAACTGCTCCCGATCGGCGATTACAAAGGTTTCGGAATCGCCATGATGGTCGACATTCTCAGCGGCCTGCTGACCGGTATGCCAACGGGCGACAAAGTTTCCGATATGTTTGAGGATCCCATGTCTCAAAAGCGTAACCTCGGCCAGTTCTACGGCGCGTTGCGCATCGACGCCTTCGAAGAGACCGAGCGCTTCAAGACACGGCTGCAGGAGTTGGCCGATCGTATCCGCCGCGAACCCCGGCAGGACCCGGAAGTAGCGGTCCTAGTGCCCGGCGACCCGGAAAAAGCGCACCAAGCCGACCGCGAGGTGCACGGCATCCCCATCAACCCGATGGTTATTGAACAGTTCGAAACGGTCGCCCGGCATTTAAAAATCGAGCCGCTGTGAGTGAGACGTTCAGTCGCGCAGACGGTGTCCTACGCAATAATTCGAAATTTTCGGTTCCACCGTAGCCATTTCACACAATAGGCGCAAAACAGAAAGGATTCAGTTTCACGAGTCACCGAGCACCACCCGGCAGGTAAAGTTGAGCGCCACCGTAAAGCCCTTCAGGTCCATGTCTCGCGCCGCCCCTTGGTGCCCCCAACAACGAAAACATACTTCAGACCCAGGCCCTCCGCCCTTACCAAAACATCTCAATTGGGCCATAAGCTATTGCCTTAACAACGCTTAGGCTTAGGCCCGACATATGCCACCCTTGATATTTAAAGACTACTGATGTATAGTACAGTTTTGCCTGATGGTGAATGGCATATGTTTGAAGCGATTGCTCTTAGGCTGGAGTTTCGCGGTTTTTGAATTATAGTTCAAGCTCGACCCACAGAAATGCAAAAAAAAGCTGGACACGTGGAAGGCCAGCGGCTATTGTCTCGGTATGATCGAAAACGGTTCAGAGAACCACCGATACTGTGGCCGAGTTTTCACCTCTGCTGAGATTCAGCTGATCCGTGAGCTAATCGCTGCCGAGCCCAAGAGCCACCGTGCTCAACTTTCTCGTGATGTTTGCGATAAGCTCGGCTGGCTACGGCCGGATGGCCGCCGCAAAGATATGTCATGCCGCGTGGCCATGTTGCGAATGGAGAGGGACGGCCTTATGACCTTGCCAAAACCGCTGCACCCAAACAGATACGATCGTAAACCTCCGCTTATCACTGCCGCCTCAGACCCCCAAGAGCCCATTTCCCTGCCGGCGGGAAAGTTGAGCCCCCTTACCTTCCAGATAGTGGACCGCAAGAACGGTTCACGATTGTGGAATGAACTTATTGAACGCTATCACTACCTGGGCTATAAACCGCTGCCTGGCGCACAATTGAGGTACTTCGTCTACAGCGGACCACGCCTTCTGGCCGCTATGGGATTTGGCGCTTCGGCGTGGAAAGGCGCTCCGCGAGACCGTTTCATTGGCTGGAGTCCCCAGCAGCGTAAACAGACTCTGCATCTGGTCGTCAACAACGCTCGCTTCTTGATTCTCCCTTGGGTAACGTCACGAAACCTGGCCTCTCGAATCCTTTCCATGGCAGCAAAACGCCTACCTTTGGACTGGAAATGTCGCTACGGTTATGAACCTGTGCTTCTGGAAACGTTTGTCGTCCTGAACCTCTTCCGGGGGATCTGCTATCGGGCGGCAAACTGGATTCATGTAGGACAAACGCAGGGACGGGGCAAACTTGACCGCCTGCATCTTCATGCGTTGCCGCAAAAAGCCGTCTTTCTCTATCCTCTCTCGAAAAACTTCCGTCAGAGACTCTGCCCCTGAGCCGAGCCGGCACGGGGGTGTGGAGGCATTCATTGAAACAGTCAAAATTCAAGGAGGAATGACTTTGATCGATCCAACGACCCCTATGAGTATGCAGAGCTTGCTACTCAAATTCAGTGGCTGCTTTACCAAACCTGGCTTCGATAATTTTTCCCGCTTACTAATCGGCTGGATTCTCTGTCAAGGTCGGCACAGCATCAGTCGCGTGATTCAGGCCAACTCGGATGCGGACAATGCCAAACACCACTCATGCCTTTACCGCTTCCTGTCGGTGGGAAAGTGGACTGCCGATTCTGTCGGGAAGGTTCTATTTCACCTGCTTTTACCGTTTCTGTCCCGACGTATTACGGCACTCATAGACGATACTCTCAATGAAAGGTGTGGTCCTCACCTTTTTGGTGCGGGCATGCACTACGATGCGTCGAGGTCTACCTACGGACGCGGTACTAGCGTTGGTGCGAAGAAATATTTCGCGTTCGGCCACAATTGGGTCGTTCTTGCCGTTTGGGTTCCGCTGCCATGGAAGGCGAAGGGGGGACTGGCCGTTCCGATACTGTTTAGACTCTACCGATCGAGGAAAACCTGCCCCAAGACGCTGTATCGCAAACGCACGGAGCTTGCGTCCGAGTTGGTGAAGATTCTCGCCGGCTGTCTTCCAGAGGGCTACGCACTGCGCCTGGTGGGGGATTCGGAATACGCCTGTAAAACCGTGGTACGCCACCTTGCCAAAAATCAGCATTTCACGGGCCCCATGACCATGAACGCCGCTCTCTATGACGAGCCTGGGCTCTACGGCGGAAGAGGTCGCAGGCGTCGCAAGGGAAAACGACTTCCTTCGCCAGCGGCGCTGGCTGCCAGGAAATCGATACCGTGGGAGGAATTGACGGTGACGATCTACGGACGAGAAGTGACGATTCTCGTCAAGACGCAAATCTGCCTGTGGTACACGGTCGCTGGGGCACGAAAGGTGCGAATGGTGGTAACCCGAGATCCGTCGGGCACCCTCAATGACCGCGCCTTTTTCAGCACCGATTACGAACAGTCCGCTGCGGCGATCTTGATTGAGTTTGCTCGGCGGTGGGAAATCGAGGTCGCATTCAGAAACGTCAAGCAAGCCATGGGCGTAGAGGACCCGCAGAACGGATGGTGGCGTCGCAAATCTGGAAGCCGTCAACCGGACAAGAAAGCCGGTCCCAATCCTCGAGGTCGCAAGGGAGAAAAAGCGATCCTCCATACGCTGGCGATGGCCTTTGCGGCCTACGCCATCGTCGTTGTGTGGTATTTGCACAATGGCAATTGTCAAGAGGACGTGGCAAGAGGACGTGGCAAGAGTGCGACGCGAGGCGCCCTGGTATCGACACAAAGAGAGGCCTTCCTTCATTGACATGCTCGCTGCTGTGCGGCGTGAACTCTGGGTCGCACGACTTTCTCGCAACCCCCTTCTCAGACCGGTTGCGAAGAAACTCCACGAACTGCTACCTCACTGGCTACTGGCGGCATGACCACCCCGAAACTCAAGTTTAAGGGTCAGTCATTTTAAGGGTCAGTCCCCGGGTTCCAGTCTCGAGGCGAGATCCGGGGACTGACCCACCGATTCTCCCGTTCTTTGAGCTTTTTTTTAACTGCAAGTCTGCCCCCCAAGCGCCCCCAAGCGCGGACAGTTAAATGAAGCGGGATGCAAGGAATTCTTTGGGCGTGAGAGGTGCCATGTCGGCATGTGGGAAGTGAGAA
Organism: Planctomycetota bacterium; assembly: GCA_022563885.1. Lineage (GTDB taxonomy): Bacteria > Planctomycetota > Phycisphaerae > Sedimentisphaerales > Anaerobacaceae > JAIPFM01. The sequence continues at coordinate 5,754 of JADFMM010000156.1, forward strand.
ATGTTGCGTGTGACGATACAGTCCGCGCCGGCTCGAATGGCACTGAAATGCTGAATGGCATCCTCAAAATCTTTGAAGCCTGCATCGATTGCCTGGTTCAAGATTTGATCGTCCAATGCCACGGTAGTAAAGGTATTTCGCAACAAGATCATCATACGTTCCGCAGTTTTACGGCTGCGAAGCTTGCGCACAATGTAGTAAATGTTATTGAAGCTTATGACAGACACAAGCCCCTCGACAGCGCCACGTTCAGCCAGCGTCCATACCTGTGCCGAATCTGCAAAGAAAGGCTCTCGCCTGGCAAGCACATCGATCAGGATATTAGTGTCAAACAAAACCTTCATTTTTTAAGAGCGAACTTGTCCCGCAGAGCATCAGCCAAAACGTCCTTCTCTGACTGTTCATGCAACTGAATAGTACCCGCAGCCTGTCGCGTCAGTTTTCCCAGGGATTCGCCTTGCGCTGTCTCTTGGGTGAGCGCCTTGATGAAACGGCTAAAGAGGGCAGAAACACTCGTGCCGTTGGCTGCAGCCAGGCGTTTGGCCTGCTCAATGATTTCAGGATTGGCATTCAAGGTCAACTTAGCCATGGGTCGCTCCTATACGTAACATTTGTAGAGATAGTATACGTACGCTACGAGCTTGGGTCAAGCTAAATATGTGCACTCCTGGTCCATTTTAGTGGGGTACTTTCCCACTCCATGTCCTAAGGAAAGCCAAGAGGGACGGGTGGGCGGTCCTCGGATTGTAGCATAACCGTAGTGTCACTTGCTCAAATACTTACATCCGGACCCCTTGGCCTTTGCCAGTTCTTTGGGCTTGGCCCCGAGGCTCACTTCAACGGTGCGCCTTTAAACGCCTGCCGCAATTCCATCAGCTTGTCCTGGACGCTCGACCCCTCGTAAAACCAGAGCCAACCCTTGATCCGGCCGATCTCGCCGGGGGCGAGATCGTCGAATTGAGGATCGGAATGCATGCAGGGGACGGGTGGGTTGGCCCAGGTGCGTTGACAGTTTTCCCAGGCCGTGATGATCCAACGTTGGCCGTCCTGCGAGTGGGCGAGAGCGAATGGTTTCTCGAGTCGTTTGTTCCAATTGCTCTGGGCATTGAAGCCGTCGACCCCCTTGAGCATCACGCAGTTCTGGATGCGGAGGCCGGTGAGGTGCTTGTCCGTGCCGTTCTTAAGCCACAGCTCCATCTCCACGTGTCTCTCGTGAGCAATCACCTTCGCACCAAACTCAATGCCGTTGGGCAGGGTGCGGCTGTGAGTGAGAGAACCGTCCGCATGGCGGGTCCATTCACGCTTGGGCAAGGTGATACCCTGTTTGTCCCAAATTGTGTCGATGTGCGTGTGGGCCAGGTAGGTCAGTCCCAGGTTAGACCAGATGGCTTCCGGCACATCAACGACCAGGTAACTGGCCGGGTCCCAAGGGGTGAAAACAGTGACCTTGGTTTCCCGCTGGGGATTGATGGCGCCCTCGAGGAAGCCGATGCGAGGATGACGGCCACCCGCGTAGGGGGCGATGCGGACACGGCCGGGCGTCCCGATCCAGGCGGATGGATCTGATGCATCTCCATCAATGGCCTCCTGACTCTCATCTCGTAGCGGCAATTCTCGGTAATAGGCCAGCGCCTCCTCGTACTCTCCAAGCGCATCGGCGGGAAGCAGGTCGCGGCTACGCGACAGCTCCCGCTGCACTCGTTCCACCAGGTAGTCACGTTCTGCGGCCCGCGGTCTAAGCGGTTTCCCGGTAATGCTGATGTGCCAGGGAGCCGTGTGGGCATAGCGGACTCGACCGCCTGCCCGGTCCTCCCAACAGCGTAGGGCCAACCAAGCGCTTTGAGACAATGTCACGTCGTGGTGAAAGCTCGTGCGGTAGGCCCCGGTGTCGGTGCGTTCGTTACGCCCCATGATCGTGCGGACGGGTCGCCCGTCCTGGATGACCTCCGCGAAGGTCAGAGGTTGTTCGCTGATGATCTCACCCTCGATGTGTGCCTGAAACGAATCACCCCTCACCTCAAAACGTTCACCGGGCGGATGTCCATTCACCTGGGCGAAAACCATGGGACCGGTGGTCACGAAGCTGCGGCCCGCCTCCAAACCTCTCTTCCACTGCGTGTAGCTGAAACCATCCGGCAGATTCACATAGACGCGACCAAATCCCAGCGGTACGGGGTGGACGCCGCTGGCGGTGCCTCCGGTGGGAACCATCTTCAAGCCGCAATTCAGCAGGGCGTAGTAATTGGCCATCGTAAACTGGATCCATTCCCGCTCGTTGCCGGACTGCTCTCGTAGCGGTGGACGCAGGTACTCGGGCGTCGGACTGTTCCACTGGGTGAAGGCAAACTCGGTCAGCCAGATGTGGTTGTTCGCCAGTTCATAGAGATGCACGCCCATAGTGGGCGGCAGTGTCATGGTCCAGGGCCAGTCGTGCTTGTCAAGATCAAGCAGCGCTCCCTGGCGGCGTGCTTCTATGGCGACGTTTTTTACCGGGGGAACGCCCAGTTCGAAGGGCTCCCGGTGACCCAGGGCGAACACGGCGCCCAGGGTGTGACGTTTCTCGCCTACCGAGAAGATCTCCCATTCGGTGTTGCGGGGCCAGATGACGTGCGTGTCGTCTACCTCGATCAACTCGCCGGGCACTTCTCCGGCGAACGACTTATCACCGGCGGTCGGGGGTCTGAAGGCGCGCGTCACCCAATAGGTCAGCGGGAAGGCCACGTTCAAATCCTCGGCGAGCATGATGTTGGGCAGATCGCTCAAGCTGCGGTGCACATGCGTGTCACCGGAGAACCAGCCGCGCTGCGCCATGTTGATCCACCGTCGTAGCGACACCTTTAACGAGACCGGCGTGTCGGCGACGGAGAAGTCCCTGCTCATCGGCAGGTATTCTTTACCACGCTCGACAGTGAGTCGGTAGCGACCGGGCTCGAGCCGCGTCTGGAAGGGATGGGCGGAGACGGTGGTGTGAAATTCCTCGGAATTCGTATTCACCCAGTTACGTTTTTCGTAGCTGACTGCCGAGCCGTCCTCTGCGCTCGATTCCACGTGGTGCCAGCCGCCTTGCTCATCCTCGATGTAGACGCGGGCGGGAATCGGTTTGCCGGTCTCGGCATCGCTGATTTCCCCACGCACTTTCTGTAACGAGCCTGCTTCGGCGGCTTCGGCGTTTGCTTGAAAGCCGATCAGAAAGATCCAGATGAAGATGCTTGCTCGCATCGGTCCCTTAGACAATTATCTCGTTGATGACGTGACCGTGCACATCGGTCAGTCGGCGATCGATGCCATTGTGACGGACGGTCAAGCGTTCATGGTCGATACCCAACAGATGCAATACGGTGGCGTGGAGATCATAGCAGTAGGTGGGCTTGTCGACGGCTCTGTAAGACCACTCATCGCTCTGGCCGTAGATCACGCCGCCCTGGATACCCCCGCCTGCGAGCCAGGAGGTGAAGGTGAAGGGATTGTGATCTCGGCCGGCACTGCCCTGACTGCAGGGCATCCGCCCGAATTCGGTGGTCCATATGACAATGGTGTCGTCGAGCATCCCCCGGGACTTGAGGTCCTTGAGGAGCGCGGCAGCAGGTTGATCCATGCTGGCCGCCATGTCTCCATGATCCTTCTTCAGATCTTCATGGGAATCCCAGTTGCGCCGTGGAAAGGCGTTGTCCGCCCCGCTCCAGACCTGCACGAAGCGGGTACCCCGTTCAAGCAGGCGACGGGCGATGAGGCAATTGCGACCGAAATCCTCGGTGATGGGGTTGTCTAGACCATAGAGTCGGCGCGTGGCCCGCGATTCTCCCCGCAGATCGAGCACCTCGGGCGCACTCAATTGCAGTTTGGCCGCGAGTTCGAAGCTCTGAATGCGGGCGTCGAGGCGGGAATCTCCCGGTCGAGCGGCTTCATGGATGCGGTTGAGTTTGGTGAGCGCGACCAGCCCGTCCCGGTCCATGGCCCGGGTGACAAACTCCCCTGGGGGTGGAAAGAGGTCGGCGATGGGATTCTCCGCGGCAGGACGGATAAGGGTGCCTTGGTGGCTGGAGGGCAGGAATCCCGCCGCCCAGTTCTTGGGTCCGCCGGGTCCGAAGCCCCGCGAATCGGGCAAGACCACGAAGGTGGGCAGTGAATCCGTATCACTACCCAGAGCATAGCTCACCCAGGATCCCATACTTGGGAAGCCCGGCAGCACGAAGCCGGTGGTCTGCATGAAAGTCGCCGGGCCATGCACATTCGACTTGGAAATCATGGCGGGAAGAAAGGCCATGTCATCCACGCATTGGGCGAGATGCGGCAGCAGGCCACTCATCCACTTGCCCGAATCGCCGTATTGTTTCCATTTCCAAGGTGATGCCATGACGACGCCGGGATCGCTTTGAAAGAGTTCAACCTTTCCTCCGGGATCGAAGGGTTCTCCGTTGCGCTTGATGAGCTGCGGCTTGTAGTCGAAGGTATCGACCTGGCTGGCGGCGCCGGACATGAAAAGCTGTATGACCCGCTTGGCTCGGGGGACGTGGTGTGGACCCGGCCGAGGCGGGGTCGCGGCGGCCGCCAACCCGCGATCCGTCCTGCCCAACAGAAAGGCCAGTGCGATGCCTCCCAATCCGCCGCCATAGTTCCAGAGGAAGGAACGGCGACTCATCGGGGGGCTCGTGGGACCTTGTCGGTGATAGTGATCTGTCGCTTTCATAGGCCTTAGTCCACAAACATGAATTCGTTGCTGTTAAAAATCAGGCGGCACATGGCGGCAAGGCCGTGGGTCGCTCGGTAATCGTCTAGAACACGGCGCTCTGCGGTGCTCGGGTGCCGAGCCAGGGCAAGCTGAAAAGCGCTATCGATCTGTTCAATGGCATTGTCGGACAGCGCCCGAAGACGATGGGCAAAATGAACGGCCTGTCGAATCATCAAGGGGTTGTTGAACGTCGCAAGGGCCTGGAGCGCCGTCAATGTCTGGTTGCGCACCGGCACACTCTGCGCCGGATCGGCACAGTCCAGGCAGGTCATAAACGGATCGGGGACGCTACGCACGATGAAGCGATAGATGGATCGGCGATGGGCACCCTCCGCATTCGGATCAAACTGATCGTAGAGGTATCGGGGCGAGTGGTCGTCTTCAAATCGAAAGTAGTCGATGCCCGGCCCGCCCATGGTCAGGTCAAGCATGCCGCTGACCATCAAGACGCTGTCGCGCAGCGCTTCCGCGTCGAGTTGCCGGCGATTCATGCGCCAGTGGTAGCGGTTGGCGCCGTCGATCTCTGCGAATTCCAGGTTGTGGTTCGACTGCTGTCGATAAGTGGCGCTGGTGAGGATCATCTTATGAAGCCATTTCAGGGATTGCCCGCTCTCCAGAAAGCCGCGGGCCAGCCAGTCCAGCAGTTCGGGATGGGTGGGGGGCGACCCCCGGCGACCGAAGTCATTGGGTGTATCGACGATTCCCCTGCCAAAGTGATAGTGCCACACCCGATTCACGATCGATCGCCAGGTGAGGGGATTCCGCTGATCCGTAATCCACCGGGCCAGGGCAGCACGCCTTGCGCCCTCCCCGCTGCCCTCGGGCAGGTCAAAGCGGGCGGGTAGCGTCGCGATCAAGCCGACGGCCCCCGGTCGCGCGCTGCCCGCGGGCTGACCGACATCGCCACGACGAAGCAACTGGATGTCGCGAATGGCGTTGGGTGGCTTAAAGTTGCCCTGTTTCTTGAACTGGGCGGTGGCCGCATAGACCATCCTAGGTTCGGGCAGGTCGTCCAGGGCCTGCCGGGTCTTCGCGATGCTCGTTTCTGTCGCGGCCAGGGTCTTCCGTTCAGCCGCCGAAAGCGCCGCTAACTTTAGCGCTTCCAGTTCAGCCCGCGCGGCCTGGATGGATCGCCGGGACTGTGCCAGGCTATCGGCCGCGTTCTCTTTCACGATGGGTCCGATCCGTCGGCGACTATCAAAACCGTCTATCAAGTGTCGCGTATGCCAGCGCCCGGCGTCGATACTGTCCAGGGCGGAGACGTCACCATTCCGCGCCCGGTTCTTGTCCCCGCACCAAACCTCCAATTCAGCCAAGGCAAAGCAATAGTCGCCCGTGCGTTTCCACAGGCGCGTCGCGGTCATACGTACATAGCGACCTGGTTTTTTGTCGACCGGGAGGACATAAGGCTTGTCCGTGCGGATGGGGCTGTCCGCTTCGGTATAGTCCACGAGAATCGCCGGCGTCTGAAATGCTGGATCCTCGCTCAGCTCGATCTTGAATCGGCGGGGAAAACCGAAGCCCGGGGTGTCAGGAAAATCGGTGGGACGAGCGGGATAAAACTTCAGGCGATCAATGATGAAGGATTCGCCCAAGTCAATTTGGACCCACTTCACCTTATTGTCACTCGCTTCGATCGCGCTGTGATACCCGTTCGAGGGACTGTCTTTCTTCTCGTACTGTTCGACGCGTTTCTCGAATCCTCTGACCTGTTTCTCCAAGTGAGTCCGTTGCGGAGATTGCAGGGCATCGGCCTTCGTCCGCAGCGCCTGGCCCGCGGGTTCGAGCGCCGCCAGCCGGGCCGCCAGAACGGCCCGCTTACGCACAATCGTTGGATCGGCATCGTAAGGCCGATCCGCACGCTCAACCCCGGCGAATACGGCCTGGAGGCTGTAATAGTCTTCCTGTGAAATGGGGTCGAACTTATGATCGTGGCAACGAGCGCACTGAACCGTGAGACTCGTAAAGGTGGCCATGGTATTGGTCACCATGTCGTCGCGATCCAAGTTGCGCGTTATTTTCTTATCCACGGTCCCCTCGCGAAGCTCCACGTGCCCCACGAAATCCCAGGGACCCGCGGCGATGAAGCCCGTGCCCACCGTCGCCTGGGGATCGTCGGGGAACAGCACATCGCCTGCGAGCTGTTCTTCGACAAATCGCCCATAGGCCTTGTCCTCGTTCAACGATTGAATCACATAGTCACGAAAGGGCCAGGCATGGGGCCGACGTTTGTCCTTGTCATAACCGTGGGTATCACCATAGTGGACCACGTCGAGCCAATGGCGGGCCCAACGCTCCCCGTAGCGCGGCGAGGCAAGCAGGCTATCGACCAGCGCTGCATAGGCATCGGGACGCTTGTCCGACACGAATGCCGCGACGGCTTCCGGACTCGGAGGCAATCCATGAAGATCAAGGTACAGTCGACGTATCAGGGTACGTTTATCCGCCTCGCCGCTGGGAACGAGTCCCATTGAGCGCTGCCTGTCTCGAATGAACCAGTCAACCCCATTTCGGACCCACGGGTCGGGGTCGACGGCCGGTGGCTGAGGACTCCCGATGGCCGCAAAGGCCCAATGGGTCGACCACCGAGCCCCCTCCCGGACCCAACGCGTGAGTGTTGCGATCTGGGCCGCGGCCAAGGGCTTGGCAGAATCGGGGGGTGGCATCCGGTCTTCGTCTTGGGCGCTGATCCGATCAATCACCGCACTTTCTGTCGGCTGGTAGGGCGACACCGGTGTGCCCCCCGAAGGCCTAGGACTGAAAAGCCCCTCCCTGGTGTCCAGGCGCAGCTTTGCCTTGCGCTTCTCGCTATCCGGACCATGGCAGGCGAAGCACTTGTCCCTCAGGATGGGCAATACGTCGTCGGCGAAGTTTAAGGGTTCTTCAGAGGACGCCCAGAGCGGCGCAAACAATGCCGGGATCATGCACACGACAGCCCGTGTTCTTTGCTGTGTCACAAGTCAACCTAAACCAAGCATCGGCGTTCGTCATCACCGAAGAGCCAATGTTCAAGCCACGTGGATCGGTTTCGGCGCTGAAGAAACATATGCCGCAGGACGATTCGCACATGGGCGCACAGCGATGCATCGTCATTCATTGATGCGATTTACTGGGATAACCGCGGCTCATGAAGGTGATGTCGTTCCGTTCATCGCCCGGGGGAGTCATGCCAAAGCTGAACGTTTGGGGTTCAAAGGTGGCTTTATACGACCAATCCAGAAAACTCTTGTCTTCCCAACGGTGCAAAACGGCACGCCCGTCGGCGAATCCCAGGGTACTCTGTCCCTTGTGCCATACCGCCAAGGGATCAATCCAGCGGTCTGGGTTGAAACCCATGATCCACGAACCGATGTTGTACCCTCTCGGATCCATGTCTT
>JADFMM010000427.1 GCA_022563885.1 Planctomycetota bacterium
GCATAGCTCTCCATGTCGTCGATGACGATGGCATCGACTGTAGTGAAGCTCCAGACATCGCCTGTCCAGGTGCTGGGGTCCATGGCGTCATTGACCTCATCGACACGCCAGTAGTAGGTCTGACTCAGCTGAAGATCCACGGCCAAGGTGTCGAAGCTGCTTTCGCTGACACTGCCGGCCAGGGACAGACTACCGGCATCGGTCCCGACGTATACGTCGTGGCTACCCGCCTCCCGTCCATCACGGCCCCATGCTAAGGAGACATCGGGCGACACATCGGTGGCACCGGATGCCGGATTGGGCCGAGTCGCAAAGGTGGGAATATAGTAGAACCGTACCTCGCTCAGGCTGGTCTGAGGTGCGATGCCCTGGACACTGTTGACGGTCAGACGAACATGCTGGGCCATGGCGCCACCGAAATTAATGGTGTTGTTGTGGGCATAGCCCTCGGTACCCGGAGCCTGGGCCAAGGGCCCGACGCCGTCGAGAACCGTCCAGTTCTCGCCGTCGAGGGAGTGCTCGATGACAACATCCTTACCGCCAAAGCCCACGAAACCCTCGATGAGCTGATTCGAGTTCCAGATCCAAAGCTCGTGCAGCTTGTAGGCCTTGTCGAAGGCATACTCGAGGGTGGCAGGGACGCCGGCGCTGATCCACATGTCGCCTGCGGAGGTGCCATGGAGATCATCCGCCAGGCCGGAGCCGTCGATGGTTTTTTCAGGCCCGGAATCGCCGAACGAACTGGAGGCCGTGGCCGTGATACCCGTGATCGGAATCGAAAAGGGCTCCACCATAAAGGTCCAGACATCGCCTGCGAAGACCGTCGAATCGGGAGCAGCGTTCACTTCGTCCACACGCCAGTAGTAGGTCTGACCGAATTCGAGTCGACCCGGATCGAAGGTCGTGTCCGCCAGACCCTGCCCGACACCGACGGTCGCGTCATTGACATCGTCAAAGCTTGTGCCTAGGAACACGTTGTGCGTCGCCGCAAAGTCACCCGCTCCCCAAGCAAGGGCTGAATCGCGATCGACGTCCGTTGCGCCATCCTCCGGGACCGGTGCTTTGGCCACATCGGGCGCCACACCGAGCATCACAAGCTGGATTTCTTCTGCAGTCAGGGCCGTGTCAAAGAGGCGGACCTCGTCAATCAATCCGTTCCAACCATCCGACTGATCCTTCGCGCCTTGACCGACGATAAAGGTGTCACACCCGTCAATCGTACCCGAATTGTTGGGACCCGAGCGTTGAGCCCCCATGTCCTCTTCGCCATTGATGTAGAGCCGAATCAGACCGCCACTCTCCCAGGTCATGGCCACATGCTGCCATTCCGTGGTCTGAACATTACTTGAACTCTCCAATTGCTGTTCAGCACCACCGGCAGTCACCGCCATCTTCATGACGTTCGTTCCACCAAAGCTTGCGCCAGAGGAGTCGTAGCGCATGGTACAGACATTGTCGCCGCCGTCCGGGGTCTCCCCATTAAAGATGCCGCGATCACTGCTGAGGATGTTGGACTTGACCCAAGCGGCCATGGTCAGGGCCTCTAGACCGTTGAGATAAGATTCGCCATCATCGTCCTCGACTTTTGCACCGCTGCCGAATGACAGGGCCCATCCACTGCCGTTGAAGCCGCCGGCCTGCCAGGTCGCGTCGCTGATCACACCGTCGCGGCCGTTGCCCGTTTGATCGAAGGCCGTGGTACCGGATCCTTCGTCAAATGAGTAGACGAGGATCTCATCGGCCCCAACCACAGTGACCAGGCAGGTGGCAATCACCACTAGAAACAAACTGATAAACATTTTGCGACACATAGCTGTCCTCCTTATCAAGGAAAAAAGTCCTTCGACGAGTCATTACCCGTCACTTGAATGGTATCCTGGAGTCAATCGCCCCTTGTATTGACACAGACAACACGGACTGTCAGTGGGGTCGCTTCTGGAACGAGCCTGGATGAAAATGCTGGAAAAGTAGCTTGCTTGATCGCAATAGCCTCCTTCCAGAAAACCCTACACTCACGTGGGTTATGCTAGAGCACACTAGGCTTTGTCGGAAAACTCCGTCGTCGGCCCGAGAGCGAGCAGTTTTTTCGCCTGGCAAAAACGGCGAAGCAGGCGATGTTTGTTCTATCGTCGATGCAGCCGGATGCGGCCAGGCGGACAACAGCGGCTGCCTTGATCCAACAGTAGCTGCGACAGCGGCTGGTACAGCAATTCAAGAAAAAGGGCCGCTCAAAGCCAGATCGAGTTTTCCGAGCCTAAGGTCTATTGTACCCATTTCTCCTCAAATCACAAAGTCAATCACCAGGAATTGGCTGAATTCTGGGCTGAGAACTGAAGCCATCTCGATCAACGTCAAACTCGATTAGGATCGGAATTCAAGAGATCCCCAATCCAGGTCTGAGTCCAGAAAAAAAGGGCCTGCGCCGTTAGGCACAGACCCCTGGTCATTGTCGTCGGAAAACCGTGACCGCACGGTGTCATCCTTCGTCCGTGGTGCCTGGTGTCTGCCAATGCGATTCTACTCAAAGCTGATGTGGAGCAGTGGTGCGTCATCGGCACTCCCGTTAAACGACTCGGCTTCCCGGGTTCCCGCAGAGGGATTGGCCGGGTTGTCTCCAAACATCAACACGATCCCCTCGCCCGACCAGCCGGGCTGATTGACGATCTCCTGGATAATGCTGGAAATGTCAGGCGTACGCTCCTCGGGACCCATGGCGTGCACGGTCATCCATTGAGGAATGTCCCACACGACCTGCGCAGAGGTCGTCGGCCTGCTACTGATGTCACCGGCCGTTGCAACGAAGGTCTCAGGATTCGGGGACAGTTGACCAACGATCACCAGAGAAACGGGCAGGACATGGTAAGGATTGTCGATATCATCGGCGCTGAACTGCACCCATGCCTCGGTGATGGTCGCACCCCTGGGCACGGCGATACCGACCCATCGGCAGCCGATCGTCTGGAGAGCGGCAGGGGCCATATTGCCTTCATAGCCCAGTTCCAGGTCACTGCTGGTCAGGCTTTCCATGACACCGCCGTCCAATATATGCTCTTCGGCATCATCACTGCCGGCAGAGACCCGCCACGCATTGATGGACGCGGCGGCCGACTGTACCAGCACGATATCGTCGATGTACAGGGTGCCAGTGGCGCCATTGCCTTCAATACCGACGGTCAGGCTGCGGACGCTCTGCAGATTCATTCCCAGCGAGGCGAGGTCGACATTCCATACCTGCCATCCTGCCAGCGCTATATTGCCCGCCGGACCATCGTAGGGAATCTTGGTCCCATTGACCTTGAGATACAGCTGCCCGGTGTTGCCGGCCGTACCATGGAACCAGACCACCAATTGGGTGACGCCTGCTCTGGTCCAATCCTGCGAAATGGCAAAGGTGCGGGTGGCCTCGGATTGGGCCGCGGCGCCATTGTCATAGTCGATGGGAAGGGATTGACTGCCGCCATGGACGATGTCGGTCTCCGGGGTGCCTGAGGCGCCGCCCACCAGGGAACCGTTGTTGGCGGGATCATCGAATCCGTCGACCCAGGTCGCCCAGATTTCGAGGAATTCGGCGTCCGCATAGCTCTCCATGTCGTCGATGACGATGGCATCGACTGTAGTGAAGCTCCAGACATCGCCTGTCCAGGTGCTAGGGTCCATGGCGTCATTGACCTCATCGACACGCCAGTAGTAGGTCTGACTCA
>JADFMM010000428.1 GCA_022563885.1 Planctomycetota bacterium
GGACCTGATGCGGGCGCGGTACCGAGAATCGCTCCGGCAGGAAAAGCTAGTCCAGCCCGGCGAAATCAACCGCTACGAGTTCAACTCGTTCAGGTTTTTCGCCCGGCGCATCGCCAAGGGAAGCCGGCTGCGCCTCGTGCTGCGGTCGCCAAACTCGATCTTTTGGCAGAAGAATTACAACAGCGGCGGCGTGGTGGCCGAAGAGTCCGGTAAGGACGCCCGCACCGCCCACATCACACTCTACCACGACGCTGAGCACCCCAGCTTCCTCGAGCTGCCCGTGGTTAAAAGTCAGTTGGAGGTGACGGACCTGCTCGACGAGGCGCGGGACGCGGCGAGGTATGATTATTAGCTTAATGGCCAACTTGCTCAAGGATTGTGTCAGCGAATCGCTGCAGGAGGAAAAGATGAAACAGGGCAAATATCTGTTCGTTTTCAGTTTCTTTCTGGCCCTTGCGCTTAGTTTCCAACTACCCGTTCTGGCGCAAGAGCATGCTTCACCGTTTTCCCAATCTTCACCCGAAGATGTGGGGATGTCCTCGGAGCGACTCCGCCACGTCGTCAACACAGTGCAAGAGTGGGTGAACAACGACGAGATTGTCGGCGCGATCATGCTGGTCATACGTCATGACAAGGTCGTATTGCATGAGGCCGTAGGTTGGAGTGACCGAGAAAAGAACATTCCTATGGAGCGGGGGACCATTGTCCAGATGCGTTCCATGACGAAGCCGCTCACGGGAACGGCTGTTCTCATGCTGATGGAGGAAGGCCGTCTGCTACTCGACGACAAAGTATCCCAGTATCTTCCCTCCTTTGATAATCCTCGGTCGAAAAATATCACCGTCTACCAGCTACTCACCCATACCTCCGGGCTGCCGGGGGACTTGAGAGTGTCGAGCCTCTTTAGCCAGAGAAAACGATATGCTTCCTTGCGGGAAGATGTTGACCAACTCGGTAGGATGGGTCCCTTACTCGAACCCGGGACTGATTTTCAATATAGCGACCGTGGCTCTAGAGTCCTGGGCGCACTCGTCGAGGAGATCTCCGGCATGCCGGCCGACGAATTCATTCAGAAGCGCATTCTGGACCCGCTTCAGATGAAAGATTCCTTTTTTAATCATACACGCCCCGAAGATCAAAGAAGGTCGCGGATTGCTACCGCGTACCGCGCTAGAGCCCTGGGCGCACTCATCGAGGAGAGGGAAGGCATTGCCCCGAAGGGCTTCTCGCCTGGCGAGCCCGGCAACTGGGACAGACGTTTTGATAATTCAGAATTCCCCCTAGCCCAGTATTTCTGGCCTTCGGCGGGATTACTCTCCACGGCCATGGATTACGCGAACTTTATGAGCATGATGCTTCACGGTGGCCGGTTTGGGACAAGGCAGCTCCTATCCCCGGCAACCGTGAAGTTGGCCACCAGCCCGCACTCAGAGTACGTCTACGATGCAGCGAGCCTGTTTGTCTTGAGAAACCAAAGAGAGACGTGGAGGTTCTATGGCCTGCATTGGCGGGTTTTAACAGATAAGTATCGTCTGATTCCGGGACTGGCATCTTCGGGATCCTTTGGTCATGGTGGCGTCCTAGGTACGCATGCCTGGGCTGATCCTCAACAGGATCTGATCTTCATTTACCTCACTCAGTCACGGGGCCACCAAACAAGATGGCGTTTTGTGAATCTTGTTCACGCGGCGATCGTGGAATAACGCATTGAAACTCAAGGCCTTCATCATCAATGGTTTCAGAAGCGCTCGCGTATTGGGTACAGCGGTGGCTATCGACTCGTATTGTTTGGGGAACTTTCTCTGCAGCGGAGGTCATCATGTTACGTAGATACACGATGGTGTTCTCGACAGCGCCTCTAGCCGTGCTTTTGGCAGCTTGGGTAGGACTGACGGCAGGCCTGTCACAGCAGCAGACGGCGTGCGAGGCACTCACTGATATCCGGAATCTTGCAATTACGTCTGCGGAATTGAGGAAGGTCGACGAGTCGAGAGCTCTGCGCCTCGGCTACGACGTCGTTCAGTACTGCTACGTCAAAGGAATCATCTCGCCTGCAATCCGATTTCACGTCCAACTTCCACTGCCTGAGAACTGGAACGGCCGGTTTCTTAATTGGGGAGATGGCGGAATGGACGGGGATCTCGATTTCGCCGATGGCCGTGTGGCCGAAGGTTACGCGGTGGCCAACAGCGATACCGGCCATGACCGTGAGGCGGAGCCGGGCGCCTCGTTCGCCTTCAACAACCGGCAGGCGGAAATCGATTTTGGCTACCGAGCCGTGCACCTGACCGTCAATGCGGCCAAGAGTATCATTCGGGTCTACTATGATAAGGATCCGGCCTATTCCTACCACGAGGGGTGCTCCACGGGCGGTCTTCAGGGCTTGATGGAAGCCCAGCGGTATCCAGCCGACTTTGATGGGATCGTGGCTGGTGCGCCCGTGAATTTCCTTCAGGCCATGTATGCGAACAGCGCCTGGACGTTGCAGCGGCTGTTCCGAAGTGACTTTGCAGGCAACTTGGCCTTCGACACGGACGGCGATGGCTCCTTCGACAGCCTGACGAAGCTGACCATGCTGCAGGAGGCCGTGCTGGCGAAATGCGATACGAATGACGGAATTACTGACGGTGTGATCGACAATCCGCTCGGCTGTGATTTTGATCCGGCCGCCGACCTCGCCGACCGGATGTGTCCGGGCGACGTGAACGCCGATGACTGCTTCACGGCGGCACAAGTGCAGACAATCAAGGACGTGTATGCAGGCGCCCGTGACAGCGCGGGGATTTCCATCTACAAGGGGAAAGCGTTCGGTTCGGAATTTGGTTGGTCGTGGTGGATCATTCCCCACGCAGGCAACTCAATGGCCCCTATCTTGCTCCACGATCGTTTGAACTATCTTTTCTACGAGACCGACCCGGGTGTCCCGGTCCCGGATCCCACAGATCTCTCCCACACTCCAGACAAGAAACGCGATCCGCCGGAATGGGCCTGGTGGGAATTTAACGTGGATGATTTCACCGCAGGTCGAGCCGATTTTATGATGTCGATCACCGACGCGACTGACCCTAATTTGACGCGGTTTCTTATCGACAACAACGGTAAGCTGATCCTCTACCACGGATGGGGTGATGCGGGGCCCCCCCCCGAACCGACTCTGGATCATTACAAGGACATTGTGGCAACCACCTTCAAGGGCGACATGCACGCGGCGAGGGACCGAATCCGGCTGTTCATGGTGCCGGGGATGGGTCACTGCGGTGGCGGGCCAGGCCCGAACTGGTGGGACAAATTGGCGCCGCTCGTGGACTGGGTGGAAAACGGTAACGCGCCCAACTTCATCGTCGCGACTCACCGCACCGATGGGGTCGTGGACAACGAAAGGCGTGTTTGCGCCTACCCTCAGCGGGCCGTGTATACGGGCCCTGCTGGCGGTGAGAACAATCCGGCCAATTGGATTGAGAGCAACTTCACCTGTCAGTAAAGTTCGCCCCAGCATCGTCGGCCCGGCCGAAGTGTGGGAGTTGCTTGAAACTGACAGTGTCTCTCTGTGAGAGCTTCCGGTCATAACAAACAAACAACCCCGCGACGTTCACCGCCGCGGGGTTGGCCTCTGCATCTCTCCATCGTGGAGTGGGGGCAGGGTGGGGTCATACGCCAAGCGGGATTCGACGCCAAGGCCGGAGCGGAGC
>JADFMM010000429.1 GCA_022563885.1 Planctomycetota bacterium
GAGAGGCTAGAAAACGCTCGCCCGCTTGACGCCGAGCGCGGAGCGCTTGGATATCGAAAAGAGTTGTGTGGGAAAGTACCTGCCCTCGCGAAGATAGACCGTGACGGCTTCGGAGAGACCTCCCCATCGACGGGCCTCCTAAGGGGACACGCCAAAATAACTTTACCATTTCTCATCTCAAAATCACGTCATCTTCAGCCGCTTCTCAATCGCGAATTCCTCGACGTAGAATAGCTACGCCTGCGGATTCGCTCAATCGAGCGCGACTGAATCTAACGCAATTTTGAGCGATAAATGTCAAATTTATTGTGGCGCGCCCCCTAAGAAAGGAGTGGAGTCTGATCAGACGCAATTGGCAGGATCCGAATGACCCACACGGTTGCAGGCCACGGCTTTGTTTGGTCTAATTCATACAAATCGAAGTTCCTAAGGCGTTTTTTTCTTGCACTATTTCCACGATGGTTTTCAGACGGATCCCTGCGTGACGAAACAGCATCGAAAACCGAGTCGGAGGAGAGTGAAGAAGCCTCCAGCCGCACCTCGCGTCTCCCCATTCAGGTGGGGCCGCGTGCTTTGGCTGGGCGGGGCAGTCTGTCTCTGCCTGGCTGCAGCGATCTTCTTCGGCACCCTCCCTTCGAGAGAAGATGGGCACAGTGTCCCTAACTCTGCCCAAACGCCAGGCGAAGACCCGGTGGTCTTGCCGCCCTACGAACCCCTCCATTCCAAGCAGGAGGTGCTCGCCCTGAAGGAGACGGAAGTCGCGCTGGCGCGGCACCTTCTGGAGGAGTATCCCGAGCACGAACAGGCCTTGGTCATCATGGCCAATGTATTCCATCGACAGGGTAACGCGATCGAGTCGGTGAAGTTCAGAGAGAGGGCCTTAGAGGTCAATCCGGACCGGGCCGACCTCTATACCACTCTGGCCTGGTATGCGCTGAAAAAGGGCCGATTCGCAGAAGCTGTCACGCACTATGAGCAGGCCCTGGCCCTGGATCCCCGGCTTGCAGATGTGAATAGTAATATGGCCGATGCCCTGATGAAACTGGGCCGCCATAAGGAGGCCGTGGAGACACTGCGGAACGAACTGCGCTTGGCGCCCAAATCCAGTTTTGCCCACTACCTGATGGGACAGGCCCTGCTCCAACTGGAGGACTACGAAAAGGCGGCGGACCACTACCGGGAAGCGATCAAGATCGAGCCGACCTACGCCAGCGGTCACTATGGGCTCGCCACCGTCTGCAGTCGCATGAGCCGGGAGAAGGAGGCGGCCAAATATAGGGAACGGTTCAGGCAGCTAAAGGCCGAGTCCCGTCGAGATCTCCAGGATAGCAAACGCGCGTTCGATGACTTTCGCGATGTGCAGAAGAACGCGGCGATTACGCACATCAACGTGGGACGGATGTACCGAGACCAAGGGAATCCTGAGAAGGCAGAATCTCTGCTGAAACGTGCGGCAGGACTCGATCCTCAAAATGTCTTCTGCTTCCTCGAACTGGCCTCTCTCTACCAAAAGAAGGGGCAGAAAGTCGAGGCCCTGCAGATGCACAAGCGCGTGCGTGACCTGCAGCCGAGTTCCGCCATCCCCCACCTCATGATTGGCATCCTTTCCGCCCATCTGGGGCATTGGGACGATGCGGAAGAGGCCTTTCGGGCCATGGTGACACTGGCCCCGACCAAACCGGAGGGGTATCGCGAACTGGCCCGTATCCATTTGAAGCGCGGCAAGGACCTGGCTCAGGCCAGGCGGCTCTCGGAGAAGGCGGTTTCCCTGGAGGCAAGCGCCGCCAACTACTTCGTCCTCGGTTGGGCCTGCGACGCCACCGGGGACGGTGCAATGGCCCTGCCGGCGTTGAGACAGGCGGTGGCCTTGGATCCTGGCAATCAGACGTATGTCCGCCTGTTGCATTCTGTGCAATGGAAGAGGTGAAATCAAAATGGCAATGGGTGGCATAACCTTGAAGTGGGGCCTGATACTTTTCCTGCTGCTCTGCGTCATAGGGGGCCGGGAGACCGCGGTGGGAGGCATCAAATTCGTGGATGTCACGCGGGAGAGCGGCATCACCTTTCGCCACACGGACGGTAGTGGTGGCCGGCGTTACATCGTCGAGTCGGTCAGTGCGGGCCTGGCGCTCTTTGATTTCGACGGGGATGGCGATATCGACATCTATTTCCTCAACGGTGCGCCGCTCCGAGGAACTGCGGCGGATGCAGCCGCCACCAACAGGCTCTACCGAAATGACGGCAATTGGCGCTTCACGGATGTCACGGCGCAGGCCAAGGTGGGCGACCGCGGCTTCGGGCTGGGCGTCGTTGCCGGCGACTACGACAACGACGGTGATCTGGACCTCTATATCAACAACTATGGGCCCAACGTGCTCTACCGAAACAACGGCGACGGCACCTTCACCGATGCGACGGCAGAGGCCGGTGTCGCCAATGGCCATAAAGTCGGGGCCGGGGCCTGTTTTCTCGATATGGACAAGGATGGTGATCTGGATCTCTTTGTCGCCAACTACCTCGGTTTCACCTATGACAACCACCTGCAGCGAACCTCACAGGGGATCTCCAAGTATGCGGGCCCCACGGATTTCCCGCCCATGCCGAATACCCTGTTTCGCAACAACGGAAATGGCACATTTACCGATGTCAGCGTGGAGTCGGGAATCGCCCAACACGCCGGCTGGGGCATGGGCAGCATCTGTGTCGACTATGACGACGACGGAGACACCGACATCTATGTCGCCAATGACGTGTACGCCAACTATCTCTTTCGAAACGACGGAACCGGGAAGTTTGAGGAAGTCGGTCTGATGGCGGGATTGGCCTACGACGTGCAGGGCGACGAACAGGCCAGCATGGGCGTCGAATGCGCCGACTTCGACAACGACGGCAGGCTCGATTTCTACCAGACCTCTTACACCAAAGAGCTGGCCACGCTCCATCGGAATCTGGGCCATGGCCTGTTTGCGGACGTGACCCTGCTCACCGGCGCGGGGAGCGGGACCTTCGCCTACGTGACCTGGGGGACCGGCTTGGTCGATTTTGACAACGATGGGGACCGCGATATCTTCGTTGCCACGGGCCACGTACAGGACAACATCGAGCGCTACGACAACGCGGCCGCCTCGGCCACCCGCAATGTCCTCTTGTTGAATCAGGGAGAGGGAACCTTCGTTGATGTCTCAGAGCGGAGCGGTGACGGCATGCAGGCCATTGGGCGCAGCCGGGGCGCAGCCTTCGACGATTTGGACAACGACGGCGATATCGATGTCGTGGTCCTGAATGCTCGGGCCGCGCCCACGCTGCTACGGAATGAGTCGAGCGAGCAGGGGCATTGGTTACAGGTCGCGCTTCGGGGTGTCCGGACCAACCGCGACGGAGTGGGCGCCCGCGTCACGGTCGTCGCGGGGGATCTGGTCCAGACCGATGAAGTCCACAGCGGCCGCGGGTATCAAAGCCACTATGGCATGCGATTACACTTCGGTTTGGGATCCCACGCCCACGTTGACCGGATTGAAGTCCGCTGGATAGGGGGTGGTCTCGATGTGTGCAGAGATGTCGAGGTTGACCAGTTGTTCGTTTTGACCGAAGGCGACTGCAAGTCTCCGGCGCCGGGCGGCAGTGGCACACTCTCTGGGGTAGAGTAAGCCTGTAACCCTCGCTCCCGGCCAGGG
>JADFMM010000013.1 GCA_022563885.1 Planctomycetota bacterium
GCGGTGGAGAGCCTGTTTTCGTCGCAGAATTCGGTGATGGGAATGCCGCGGACCAAGTCCATCACGAAAAAGGGCCGGCCCGTCTCGGTGGCCCCGGCGTCGAGCACCCTGGCAATATTGGGATGATCCATGAGGGCCAAGGCCTGGCGTTCGGCCTCGAAGCGGGCGATCACGCTGCGGGTATCCATTCCTAGCTTGATGACCTTCAGCGCGACCTTGCGTATCACGGGTCGCTGCTGCTCGGCCATGTAGACCACGCCGAATCCCCCCTCACCGATCTTCTCCAACAATTTGTAGGGTCCGATGAGGGATCCGACCAGACCGTCGGCAGACGCTCCGGGCGGGTCGGTCACGGTGGGGTCCTCCATGAAACCACCGGCCCTCGCCTCAGCGGCCAGCAGCTTTTTCAGACGGGCGTGCAGCCCCCGGTCACCGGCGCAGGCCTGCTCCAAATAGGCGGCACGCTCGCCCTCGGGCAGCTCGATGGCTTGCGCAAAGATGGCTTCGACGCGTTCGCTGGATTCTCGATCATTCATGGTATCGGGACGAATCTCAATTGTCTTGGGAACCGGCACTAGGACTAACGGCGCAAAACCGCCCCGGTGGGGATCACACTTCTCAGCTTTTTTCTTCCAAGGACTCAAAAAGAACGGTCCGGGCAAAGCGCCAGCGTCGTTTCACGGTCGGCTCTGAAATGCCCAACGTCTTGGCGGTTTCCTGAACACTCAATCCGGCGAAAAAACGCAGGCGTACCACTTTGGCCAACTCCGGATTCTCGGATTCTAAGTGCTCGAAGGCTTCATTCAATGCCAGGACTGCCTCGGGGTCACCCGTATCCGCCAATTGAGCGACATTGCTGATGGGTAATGCCGGCCGGCCGCTGCCCCGTTTCGCCGCCCGGCGTCGTCGGGCGTGGTCGATGAGAATGCGCCGCATCGCCTCCGCCGCCGCCCCGTAAAAATCGTAGCGGTTGCGAAATCCCCGCTCCCCCATGCCCGGCTCAAGCTTCAGGTAGGCCTCATGAACCAGTTCGGTTGCCTGCAAGGTGGGGTTCAGTCCTTCGGCGGCCATGCGCCGCTGAGCGATCCTGCGCAGTTGCTGGTACACGGCGCCGATCAGGTCGTCACGGGCCCCTTCGTGTCCCTCGGCGACCTGCGACAGCAGATGTGTGATGCGGTGCGTTTCGGTCTGTTTTCCCATGGTGTTCACACCTCTCGAGCTGCGTACGCCCAAGCATTGCTTCTAGCTAAAAAGAGGCGGGGATCAGATTCACACGTCCCAGCCGGACTCCTTTCAGGCTCACCATCTGCCCCCCGACGAGATTGATCTGCGCGATCGTTCCTCTCAACACGATGATCTCGAGACAGTGGTGGTGGTCCAGATGCACGTGCAAGGTGGAAATGGTGACCAACAGGTTGGAATGCTGGAGGTGGAGCAACCGCTCGGTCAGCTTGGCCACATGGTGGTCATAGACCAAGAGCACCACGCCGAGGGCAGGGGCATCATCATCCTCGCTCCGCGCCTGACTGAGTTCTTCCCGAATCAGGTCCCGAAGTGCCTCCGAACGGTTCTTGTAGCCCTTCTTCGCGATCAGACCGTCATATGCCGCCAACAAGTCGGCTTCCAGCGATACACCAATTCGTTCCACCTTGTCCATGAGGAGTCTCCTACTGGAGGTAACGCCCGCCATTCTAGTCGTTATGATTCTGTTGAAAAGGGCCGATTTGGTGCTTGCCATCGTGTTACTAAATTGATATTCTTATGCGCACGCTGTCGATCGTCCTGAGGCAGGCAATCACTATGCACATGGCCAATGAACTCATCTCGATTCCTGTAGCCACCGGCGCGATGGCGCTGTCCGCCGGTGCCCTGGGGTGCATCTGCAGAAAAATGACCTCTGTCCCCGTGCGCACCATGACGCTCATGGGCGTCCTAGGTGCCTTCGTCTTTGCCGCTCAGATGATCAACGTTCCCCTGCTAGGCCTGGCGGGGGCCAGCGGACATCTCAATGGCGCCGTGCTCTTGACCATCCTGCTGGGACCGCACGCCGCCGCCCTGGCGATGTCTTCCGTTGTCGTCGTGCAATGCCTCCTCTTTCAGGATGGAGGACTGCTGGCCCTGGGCTGCAACCTCATGAACTTGGCGATTCTGCCCGCCTATGTCGGATACGGGCTATACAGCTTGTTAAGGGCTCGGTCCGCTGCCGTTTGGCGCGTCGACGCAGGCGCCGCGGTGGCCGCTCTGGTGACCGTCCAACTGAGCGCCCTGTTGGTCGTCGGGCAAGTCAAGTTGTCCTCCACGGTGATGCTCCCCATCGGATCGTTCCTCATCAGCATGCTGGGCGTCCACCTGGCCGTGGGTGTGTTGGAAGCCCTGTTGACGGTAGCGGTGTTGCGATACCTGCGCCGGGTCAAACCCGATCTGGTCCAACACGACCGTCTCCCGTTTGATCGTCTGTGGGGCAGGCAGGCCGTGGCCGGCTTTGCCATCGGAGCATTGCTCTTGGGTGGGGGCGCCTCTCTCTTGGCCTCCAACAGACCGGATGGATTGGAGTGGAGCTATGCGCGACACGCCGGTCCGGCGCAGAACGGGTCGCCCCAAAACACCCCAAGCCAAACAGTGGCCGCCCTGGCTGACCTCCACTCGAGACTTGCTCCACTGCCCAACTACGGGATAAGGAACGCTCCACTAGGCCAAGCAAACACACCGGGATCGAATCCCCAAGCGGGCTGGACCAGTTTCGCCGGCGTGGTGGGCACGCTGACCCTGATGCTGCTGCTCTGGTCGGGTGGACGGCTCCTCAAGAGACGTCGGCTGCAGGGCGCACATTCGTAGGCCCGCACTTCACATGCACCACACCCACATCGACAGGATGGCCTATCAGGATTCTTGCGTGCATCGGCTGGACCCGCGCAGCAAGCTCTGTGTCACCCTGCTATTCACCGGGGTTATCCTCTCTTTGCCGCGGCTGGCGGTGAGTCCGGTGCTCTGCTTTGCGGTGGGTCCCTTTGCACTGCTGGTCCTTGCCGACGTACCTCTCGGCGCCGTGATGAAGCAGACGCTGCGCGCCAGCCCATTCGTGCTACTGTTGGGACTCGCCTGCCCCTACTACGACAGAAGCCCGATGCGCGTCGACTTCGGCCCGCTCACCTGGGAGACGACCACCGGCTGGATACGTTGTGGTTCTATCTACGCCAAATACTGCGTGAGCATGTTAGCCCTGCTCTGCCTGACTTCAACCACCCGCTTTGCCGATCTGCTCATAGGCCTGCAAAGGCTCAAGGTGCCCCAGGCGTTGGTCACGCAACTGGGCTTTCTCTATCGACAACTCTTTGTCCTGGTGGACCAGGCCCATCGCCTAAGACGGGCGCGTCAAACCCGCCACATGGGCTTTTTGGGATTGAGCAAGGAAATCTCCGTTGCCGGATCCATGCTGGGCTCCCTACTCTTTCGCAGCCTGGATCGTGCGGAACGCATCGGCCTCGCCATGCACGCACGGGGCTTCTCGGGGCAGTGGGGCAGCACCACTGCAACTAGACTGGAACCTGCTGACTGGCGGTTCTTCGGGTTATCTCTGGCGTTTGTTGGGGGCCTCATTCTACTTCTTCGCGGCACCATGCTTTAGAGCACACCATGAGCACCCCGGCAGTGAAGATCGTCAATTACTCCTACCACTATCCCGACGGCACGGTCGCTCTGAAAAACATTTCGCTGACCATCCGCCACGGCGAAAGGGTGGTCATCATTGGCCCCAACGGAGCGGGAAAATCTTCTCTCCTGCTGGGCATGGCCGGCTTTGCCCAGGGCGAGGGCCAGATCTGGGTCGATGGTGTAGAGGTAGGCAAGAAGACCCTAAAGACCATCCGTCGCGTCATTGGCTGTTGCCTGGAAAACCCCGATGATCAACTCTTCATGCCCACGCTGCGGGACGACGTGGGCTTTGGTCCTCTGAGCATGGGGCTCTCGGCTGAGCAGATTCAAGAGCGAGTCGATCAGGCACTTTCGGCGGTCGGTCTGTTGGCGCAGGCAGACAGGCCACCCCATCATCTGTCGGCGGGACAGAAAAGGGTCGCGGCCCTGGCGACAGTGCTCTCGATGGATCCCAAGATCCTCACCTTCGACGAGCCGGACGGCAGCTTGGACCCGAGACAGCGCAACGCGCTGCTCGAGTTGCTCACCGGGCTTAAGCAGACCCTCATCATTGCCACTTGCAACATGAAGTTTGCCTACGCCATTGCCGACCGGGTCATTCTAATAGATGGGGGACGAACCGTCGCCGACGGGACACCGGACGGGATCATGCTGGACCCGATGCTGATGGTCAACCATGGGCTGGAGCTACCTGCTAGATAATCTGAAGCCTGCGTCGGATGGAATGGGCCCAACGGCGGCAGTGGAACTGGGCCGCCATCAAGAATCCACAGACCACCAGCCAGAAGCCGGCGAAACGCAGATAGTGGAGGATCAAGGGCAAGAGTTCGGTCGACTTGCGCTCGCACGCCAGGACCAGGTCCTCCGGTCGATAGAGATACCCGCACACAAGCGAATCGAAGATGACATGCCAGGGCAGAAGTAAGACGAGCATGATCAAAGACATGAAAAAGGCCCGGCAGATATGACGAATCCCTCCGAGACGGCCGACGATGGTGATCGTCATGCTGAAGAGCAAGGTGAGACAAAAGAGAAATACGCTCAACAACATGAGTCCATTCGCGATCCTAAGGGTCTTTGTCAAGCAAGCCAGATTGAATGCGTTCAGAAAACTCGGCGCCGAAGGATCGGACGCTTCATTAGGCTCGGCGACTTCCGAACCGATAGGCTGGGTTCGCATTGGCGTCTGCAACCAGGGCCTCGGGTGAGACAAACGCCGACACGTCGAGCCCCTCTGCCTCAGGCTTGGGCTTCGGCTTGATGATTCCCTGATCGATGAGCCAGAAACCCCCTTGTACGACCAACAGACACAAGATCAAGAGGGTCAGAAAAACGTTTTTCCACCCCCGAAATACGGCAATGGCTTCCAGAGCATCTGTCACCTCAACCATGTCCGTTGATTCACTCGAATTGTCACTCATCGCCTGACACCTCTTCATGGCACCCCATCCCTGGATAAACGCTCTATTGTCTGATTCAAGGCCCTTTATTGGAAGATAATTGTTTGAATCGCGAGAATCGCCCGGTTGCCGCAATGGCCTCGGAAAAGCCCGGACAGACGGCGTACACGTGCTGAAGATTCTCGGCCTGCAGCGAATCGGGTCCCTCTTGATGGAGAAAGATGAATCCCAGGGGACGACACCCGCAAGACAGGGGAATGGTTGCCAAACAGTACTTTCCGGTCACGCCTGCGTTTACCTGCAACCCCAGCGCCAACAGATTCTCCAGCGAATTGATCCGGTTGGCACTGCAGATGTCTCTACACACCGACTCCTCTAGAAGGGCCTCCAATCGGCTCGACTGGGTCGCCTGTGCTTCGTAAGGGACTTCCTTGCAGCCCTCAGACCCTTGCAGAAAGAAAGACACCGATACCTGGGGGAGTTCCCCCCCTATCTGCTCGGATGCCGTGCGGAGTATCTGGGTCAAGTCCGACACCCCCAGAAGGGACCTGTAAAAAGCGCCGGCGAAACGGAGGGTCTCCAGCCGGCTGATAAAACTTCGCTGCGCGTCAACCAGATCGTGACATAGAATGTCAACTTTCTTCGCCTGTATCTTGCGTTCCCTGTTGAGTTCTCGAATCATGCGGCGCAAGCGTGCGTGCCTTTTGCTCTGGTGATGCATCAACACCTCACATGGTTTAAACTGGGTGGCTCCTCAATCCACTAACTCGGCACGCACAACGGTGTCCTTTAGAGTTAAACAGGCATGTCGAGAGAATCCGCTTGAGCCCGATAAACAGCAACGCATCAGATCTGGTCGAATCAGGCGAATTGCCGCAAGAGCGAACGCGTTGCGATCCCCTTACCCTCTGTGATGAGGGTAGCCCATTCTAGGACTTGCACACAGGCCAACAAGCATCAATCAAGCTGCCGACACTCGCTCCGGTAGGCGCCTCAGCGTCGGCGGGATGAGGGTCGTTGCCGCGGTGAGGGACCTTTCAAGATACGGGGAGTGTCACGGTAACGGTCGTGCCCTGATCTTTCTGGCTGGAGAGGGAGAGGGTCCCGCTATTGAGGTCGATCACACGGGCGGCATAGGCCAGTCCCATCCCCCGTTGACGTCCGGCAGACTTCGCACTGAAAAAGGGCGTCGTCGCATGTTCCAGGGTCAGCGCATCCATGCCGCACCCATGGTCGCGGATCGAGAATTGCACTTCGGTACCGGATGCGCCGGGCGTGACATCAAGGCTCACGTCCCCGCCTTCCTCCGGAGTAGACTCGACCGCATTGACCAGGATGTTGGCCAGCGCCGATACAATCTGCCCCGAGTCGATGTAGATACGATCAACCGACTCCGACAGAGTCGGCGACACCGCAATCTCCTCTCGTCCCGATTTGAAGGCAGCCAACTGCACGGCCTCTTCAATGACCTGCGCGATCTCGATCTTCTGCGGCCGCGGCGGAGGGGGCTCGGCAAAGGCCATCAGATCCTCGACCATCTCGGACATCTCCTGGGCGTTCTCCTCTATCTGCTGGAGGGATCGAACGCGCTCCTCATCACGCTCGGAAGCCAGCAGCAGTTGGGCGCGTCCGAAAATGACCGAGAGTGGATTGTTGAGTTCATGCGCAAAACCCGCGGCCATCTCGGCCATGGCATTAAACCATCCACACCGCTCGGGTTGTTGCGGCCGGAGGGTCTCCGGCCGCGTCAGGGAAGAAAACTCCTCGGCAACACGCTCTTGTTCGTCACGTGACAATGCGAGTTGCAAGACCTTTTGCCCCAGGTGCGCGCTCTCAGCAAAACGCTGCGCAAGATCGTCCGCGTCTCGCGGATAGCCTAGCTCAAAGAGGAGGCCGGAACGATGCTCCGACGACAAGACGACATACTCCGATCGGTCCCGGGAAAACGCCTTGCCGATCCTATCCCAGACTCGTTCCAACGCCTCCTCGTCTTCCGGCAACAAGGCACCCCGCCCCAGTCGCCGAAACAGGCGTTCATAGTCTTGATCGCCTTCCAGGAGCAACCGTTGGGCGCCGTTTAGCTCATCTATTAGGACCGCGTCGATCAGGCTCGGTGATGCCGGCGATTCAAAAAAGATGAGCACCTTGCCGGTCTGATACTGTCGCTGCCAGCGCCGGGCGAATTCCTCCACAAGGTCGATGGCATCCATACCCCCGCGAATGCCCTTTAAAAACGCCATGAAGAACTCGAGTTGATCCTCGACCCGGTCCCGGCCTGCCTTCTGTTGGGAAATGGTCACCTTTTCTCTGCTAAGCCGAGCTGCTCCCCGGATGGACAAACGCGACAGCCGCTGGAAGGGATTCCGCATATCCAGTTTCAGCGACACTGCCTTTTCCTTCACGGCATCTTCCAAATTGTCGTGAATTTCGGTGAGGAGAGAACTGTCTACCGACAGCAAGGCTGCGAGGCGTCGCAAATCCAGCGCCCGGTCGAAGCTGCCCGATCTGCCGATCTGCAAAGATTTCACCATGACATCCGCGCAGTAGACGATACGAGCCATATCGGCATAGCCCGATGGATTCGCGACAAGCGCCATGTCACTGTGATGGAGCCATATGGCCGTCTGTATCGGCGCAGGCAGTTGCCATCGCCGCGCGAGGTGTTTTCCGATCACGCCATGATCCAGCCCCAAGGACGCCTTTTCCAGAGGCACGGAACTCGTCCCTTCCTGCAGACTTTGGCTCACGATGCCGGCGAAACCCAGCGGCATCAACTGATGCAATGCCATCTTGCCGATATCATGCAAAAGACCCGCCAGGTAGGCCAGACGAACAGGCGTTCCCACCACCATGGCCTGGGCGATCTTCCGGGCGCACACCGCTACCGCCAAACTGTGAAGGACCAGGTCCTCGCGGGGCAACACCAGGCAGTCGCTTGGAACATCATCCGGTGTGTCCATGTGGTAGAGGTCCAGGGAAAGCACCGCCGTGCGGACCTCATCTTCCGGGAGGCGACCCAGTACCTGCGTGAGAGAGAACCCCCGCTGCTCCACATCCACACCCAGGTCGTGAGCAAGTGACAGTACACACACCGCCAAGGCGGGCGAGACCTCCACGAGATCGGCCAATTGCGTCGAGGAAAAAGGGTCTTCAAAAAGGATCGCGGTGGCCTCTGCCGCAACACTGGGAAGCACCGCAAGAGAACTGAGCCCGCTCAGGACAAGCTTAACCCTACGTGCATCCTCTGCGGGGCCACTCTTATCGACCATCACACCGCCTCTGCTAATGCCGTGCAACATTCATTCTGACGGGTTCTCTCTTGTGGCAGTAGGCCACCTGCTGGCACGGCGAGACAACCCATCATAATGCCTGTTACGAAGCACGAGTGGCCTACACCAACTGCAAACACTCTGTAATCTTCCCTAGCAAGGTGTCAATGTCGAAGGGCTTTCTGATGAAGTCTTCAGCCCCGGACTTGAGCAATTGATCGATCTCTTCCTGCCTGATCACACCACTGACTATCACGATCTTGATGTCTTCAAACTGGGGATCATTCTTGATGGTTTGACAGACGACGTTGCCATTGACATCCGGCAGCATGTAGTCCAGGAGGATCAGGTCCGGTCTGAATTGTTGGGTGGCGATCCCCGCTTCATATCCGCTCGATGCCGACCGCAACTCAAAACGACTGTCACGTGTCAAGACCTCGGTGATCAACTCCACGATCTCGACATCATCATCGACAACGAGCACCTTCTTCTTTCCCGACTCGAGATTGTCGAGGGGAATGTTGTTGTCCTTCATGAACTTGAGCAAGCTCACACGTGGAATCCGCCTAAATTTCGAACCCGGAACTCGGAATCCCTCTAAGCGGCCTGTGTCAAAACAACGAATGATGGTTTGCTGACTGACGCGACAGACTTCAGCTGCCTCTCCTGTGGTGAATAGATCCTTCATTCTCATCCCTTCCTTCTTAAATTAGCCAACTCCTTTTGACAAAAGGCAATCCATTTTGCCTTTTCGAGGTAATTTAACGAAGAGGTGAGGAAGTGTCAAGTACAAAAGAAAACGAAAACCTCGTTTGTTGAGCTGAAGATCCCCATTCTCTTCATCCCCCCGGTTGATCCCCTCTTGACAAGCAGGGACCCTCCACGGGCAGCATCGGAAAACGCCACCCTTGGCCTCCTCACTGGCTCTCGGGAATGAGAGGACTGCGTCAAGCTGCGAAAAGAATACGCACGGACCTCGGCCTAGCGCAGGTGAGGCCAACGGCAGGCCACGATTTAGAAACTGTAACGAGCACCCACGGTGGCCCAGGCCTCGTTGTGTGGATTGACGCTCCTCTCCATGCTGACCTGATAATTGAGAGAAGGGACCAGGACAACGCCATAGCCGAGATCAACGTCCGTCGTTGCCCCGATCACCGCGTGGGACCAGCCGTGGTCGACGTCTGCGTTGAAGGGACTGACGCCATCGTTGTAGACCAACTCAGAGTGTAACTTGAACATCTGTTCCGGCGTATCCGGGAGGGCGCCGGGAACGGCAAAGCTGTAATCGAGCATCAAGAAATGGAGAAAACCTGAGGCGTTGGACCCGACGCCGGACGATCCTGAAAAGGCGGGCCACATCCCCACGAGTGCATAGCTGGGGACAAGGTTTTTCATGCCGGTCAAGTTGGGCCAGGAAAGCATGCCATGCACCTCCTCTAGGTCCATCTGCTTCTTGTACAGCCCCGGGTAATTGTAGTGAACCCACCCAATCCTATAGGCCGCGGCGAATATCTCCCCGCGAAACATGGAATCGGCATAGTAGACCGTAAAGTCCAGGCGCTCCTCGTTTGTGTGGCCAATGCCCGTGGCCACGTGCCCCGCAAACGCCACCCCAACGCCGCTGCCCATGATATCGGTGAGTCCGGCCGTGACTTGCATCGCCGGGTCGTCGTCGTAAACGTCAAACCCGCGCCAGATATACTTACTCTGATAAGTCACCTCGACAGACCCATGGACATCCATTCCGTATCCCAGCAACTCGCTGTCCTTGGACCCAGACATTCCGATTCCGGGACACAGCGACACGATGGCGACGCAAAACAGCATGTTTCTCATTTCACTAGCTCCCCATGCGTTGAACAATCCAGGCTGGCTCCGACAGTGGCGTGGTATAAAACGGCAACGGCTCCATATATAATTGAATTGGCTGGACCTGTCAATGCACTTCAACCGCTTTTTGACGGCCCGCTACTGCACTGAATTAGGACATCGCAGCAGCCCATCCCGCCGCCCTGTCGCCGACACGAGTGGGCCCGTGCATAGCAGCAAAGGCCTCGTCCGATAAGACCACTCGTGTCGGTCCAGGCCAGGAACTTTCTCTTCTGTCCCTATCTACAAAGCGCCACATGATCTCGTGTGACGGCCTTATTGACTTGCACTCGGAATTGATGACGGGTACAGTGCTCGCTGCCAATTGCCCGATGCCGTCAGAGCGCACGGCATTGGCCATAGCAGGCGACCGAAGTCCAAGGGAGACCGAAGCAGATGACGTCAGTGGCAATCTTGATGGGCTCCGATAGCGACATGAGCACGATGACCCACTGCGTGGAGCAGTTGCGGGAGTTTGGCATTGATCCTGTCGTGCGCATCATTTCCGCCCACCGGACACCCACCGTGGCGGACGATTTCGCCAAGTCGGCTGCCGACAAGGGCATACACGTGATCATCGCAGCAGCCGGCATGGCTGCCCATCTAGCCGGAGCCCTCGCCAGCAGGACAACGATTCCCATCATTGGCGTCCCCTTACCTTCTGGATTGGGTCTAGGCGGCATGGACGCGCTGCTGAGCACGGTGCAAATGCCTCCGGGTGTCCCGGTGGCAACCATGTCCCTAGGCAAAGCGGGCGCCAAGAATGCAGCAATCTTTGCGGTGCAAATCCTGGCTCTAGCGGATAAAGCGTTGGCCAAGAAACTTCGCCTGTTCAAAGCGCAACAACAGGAAGCCGTCATGAAGAAAGATGCCAGCCTCCAACAAATCACCTCGTCTTAGGCTCCGTCTGCGACCCCACGCGCACTACACCGAAGGGTGTTATCAGTATCTTAAACGGGGATTGCCCGGCCCAAGTGACACTTCTTTTCAAAAGGGCGTAGTAAGGCATACCTGTTGAGTGCGCTTCAGATTGTGAACACCTCCGACTCCCCTGCCCTCAGAGGCCAATTCTTCCCAAAGGATAAGCTGACACAATTTGTCAAACTTCGGCCTGGTTCACAAAAATGTGCATAAGGGTAGCAGTCCGTCTGGCCTGTTTTCGTGCTCAGCGAAGCGCTACTCGTCATCGTAACCGAGAGCGCCGAGAAGCCGATTACGAGTACGAGCACCAGTACGATTCCGACGTCGAGTCGTATAACCCGGAATTGAGCCAGGCCCAAATTTCTCTTCAGTGGCCATGAAAAATGTGCGTGGAAAGTGTAGAGATTTTTGATTGCTGCAGCCGATCTATTTAACTATAGTGGCCGGCTCTGGCAGTGCAAAGGGATTCGATCGCCTGTCAGGCTGGGAAACTATCTTGCATTGAAGCTCAGCGAAATAAGTATGTCAAGGACGGTACGATGGCGAATCAACTACGGGTCTGGAAAGTCTTAATCGTATTATTGATCTCGATGACAAGCGGTGCCATCCTCTTAATGTCACTGAGTGCGGGCCCGCTTTCGGCAGGTCCCTTCTGTCTTTCCAGTTACTACAGACTGGTTTCCGCAGACACCGCCATTCATTCCAAAGCCACCCAGTCTCATGATCGATGGAAACGCATCGAAATCTTCTACAGCGAAACGCGAATGGGCGGAATTGAGTGGTTAGCGTCTATTAACGGATTCAAGGACGCCAAGGAGTTGGACTGCCACTTTGTGATCTGCAATGGGCATGGCGGCAAGGATGGCCAGATTCAGCCCACCGAAAAATGGCAAGAGCAGGCCTCTGTCCAGCCCCTGCGAAACTGGTATAGCGGAGAGGAGACGATTCGAGTCTGTGTGATCGCCTCGGGGGAATCGTGTCACCCCACCGATTGCCAGATCAAACGGGTAGACTCCCTGGTCCAGGCCCTATCGCGGCGATTCGATGTCCCTCCCAACGGCATCCACTACCCAGGCGATATGAGCCGGGGCCCTTCGTATTAGGCGTCATCCTCAGGGGAGACCTGGGACCAGTTTAGTGCGGTTTAATGTAGAGGGGGTAATGCGGGCGACAAGGGTGGGGGTGGGGAATTGGGATAACTACAAACCGGCATCCAGCATATGCGTGGCGGCTTCTCTGATCCGAGCGGGACTGTCAAGCTCGCCTGCGGCAATCAACGCTTTGGCTCTTTCGACGGCGTTCCCTGTCGTTTCGGAGGCAACCAGCGCCTGTCCGATAAGATCGCCGAACGCCACTTGCACATCGACGTCCGGATCCAATTGCGGCATTGCCCGGAGGTCTTTCTCTCTCCTCGGAACCCGCTGTGCCAACGCCTCTTGTATCTGACTGGCCTGTATGTGCTTAATCATCGGTTTCTGATCCTATATCCAATCTCTGTTATGTCTTATCGCGGATCTCCGAAAAAACGTTAGGGCTTTTCGAAGATTGCCGGTCCCTCAGAGCGTCTCCCCGACTTCATAGGCAACGAACTGAATAAACTTGCGGCCACTCACCACAACCAACTCCTCAGCGCCGGCAGCCTCACTTATACCCTTCTTCCGCGCCATATGCTTTCGGATCCTCGCACGGGTGCTTTCATCCGTACCATCCCAGACCTGTTCAACCGCCCAGAGGAGTTTGCCATCACGTAGATCAATGAGTCTCATGCGCAGACCCACCGTTGTATGGGGATAGGGCTCGTAGTGTGTGAGGACGCCGGTCAACACGGCATCGCACCTTAAGGTGCGGCGCATCTCCATAAGGAGTTCAGGACTCCACACGCTTTCAACGTCCGATTGCAAGCTACGCCATACTGGCTCGTTCTTACCAACTTCGAACAGCCCGAATCGCTGTTTCTTCTGCAGGGCCACAAAGAGACCATCTGATAGGGCGGCAGGCATCTCCGGATAGCTGGAACGATTGTCAAATTCCACGAGTGCGACTCGCCCCAGTTTGCTCAAGTCCACATCTGGGTTGAGGTAGTAAGAACCTGCCATCGGGACGTAGACAGTCTGATTCCGGCACCCCAAGAGGATGAGGGCCAAGAGAAGGGCGAACGGCGCCCACCCGAGTGCACAGCAAGAAACTTTAGGCTCTGTCTGAAAATTCTCGTAGGTCCTGTCACGATACATGGGGGTCATCTCCTGAGCAAAGGTGGTTTACCGCGCGAGTGACATGGTGAGCGCTGCTTGATCCTCCGGCAGCTCCGCTTCCCCACCCAGCCCTTCCAAGATCTTTAGTAGGGCCTCTAACTGCGCGTTGTTCGCCTTTCTCATCTCGTGGCGAAACCCCAAGATGTCCTGTTTCCACAGGCTCAGCTCTCCCATCAGATCCATGAGAAGCTCATTCGAATTGGTCAACTCGGACTGCGCCTGCTTCAACTTCGCCCTCAGATCGGCGGCCTGCAACATGAGCTGTTCGTTTTCCTGGGTCAGTTCCTGGTTTATTTCGTGCAAATCCGCGGCCTTGGCCGTGAGTTGGGCATACTTGTCGGAAAGCTGCACAGCCGATTCAATGACCGTTCGTGTCCCCTCGTCATGCCGTTGGTCGAATCGTTGGGCCACCGAGTCCCTGTCGCCCCCGGTGACCAGGGCTGGATCCCGCGACCCCGTGCAACCGGTCAAGCAGGCAAACAGCGGTAGCATGCTACCGAGCCAATGTCCCTTGCATCCATGTCTTGTCATGATACACTCCCTTCTAGTTTTGTGCGACTGACAAGCTCAGTGGTCACAGCGTACATAGGTCTTCTGGCCGCAACCACATGTCACTTCCAAAATGGTAAAGTGAGAGTCACTTTCCACGACCCGTACACGATCCGGGACATCTTCAGGAGAACTTTGCTGCCCCTCACACCGAACCTTGGTCAAGTCCAGCACATAGGGGTCTTCTAGCTGTACTTCAGCACGTCTGATGATGTGCGCCATTGCGTCTCCACATAGTGGGGCCTCTTCTGTCGAACTCGACTTGCAAGAGCCGGTCAAGCCCGAAAATCCAGTCGGTGTGAGTTGTCCGGGTCGCCCTCAGTATCGCGACCCACATCGTCGGTCTCCTCTTTTGCGTTCTGCTGCTGTACTCCCGGTTCACGTTTCTGCTTGCCTTTCCGTCTTCGTTTTTTCCGTCGTTCAACATCTGACATGCTGCTCACGTTCTGAAGACCGCTGATTGGCGTAATGAGATTAAAGTCATTGCCGTCCATCTTTCCACTCCCGTAATTTAGCTGACAAGTTGAACAAGGCACTTGCGTGCAACTGGCTGATGCGTGATTCCGTGATATTGAGTACGTCTGCAATCTGTTTCATGGTCAAGTGTTGCTGGTAATAGAGAACGATTATTTGCTTACGCTTCCCATCGAGTTCCGTAATCGCTTCGGAGAGCTTCTCGACCAACTCGGCCCGCTCCACTTGAGCTTCGGGTCCTCCCTGTTCGGGCGCCGCCAAGGATCCCAGCAGGGAGGGCACTTCCTCACCCTCTGTGCTGTCTAACGACACGAAATGTTGAGCCCTGGCACTATCGTAGAGGCCCGCCAGTTCTTCGGTGGTGATGCCCAGCCTGTCAGCCAATTCCGCGTCGTTGGGCGCGGTTCCTCTCTCGGTCGCGATGCGTTGGCTCAGTGCCATGGCCTCTTTGACCTGGCGACTGAGACCCGACGGGAGCATCGAGGCGCTTCGCAGCTCGTCCAACATCGCACCCCTGACGCGAATGTAGGCATAGGTCTTGAACTGAGCCCCATGGGCGGCATCAAAATCTCGAGCCGCCTTGAGCAGGCCGATGGTTCCGGCCGAGACCATGTCTTCGAACGAAAGCGGCGGCTTCAAGTAGGTCGCCACCTTACGGGCGATGCTATTCACCATCGGCAGAAACTCGGTGATTTCCGCATCTGTCAATCTCGGCGACTGTTGCCGCCCATAGGTGCGCAATGCGACCGTCTTCAGGTGCATCGACGGCCCCGCTGCCGGCGAGGCCGTGTCATATGGACTTCCATGCGCCACGTTGTGATCAGTTTTCGTGGTCACCCGCGAGTCCCTCGTTTTCTTCGACGTAGCGCTCGACGACGGCGTTGGTCAAAATGACGTTAACCGCTTTCAGCAAAAGGTTAGCGGCCAGGTAAACGACCATGGCCCCGACCATGCCCCGCTTAGAGCAGGTCAGCGGTGAAATCCCGCTGAAGGTTCCCAGAATGGCGACCGCGAAAAAAAAGTAGACGGCGCAACGTATTGCAATCGGTCGGATAGGTAACAGCATAGCGAACGATCCTCATTTCATAGGGTTGGCATGCTCATGCCTGGTTTCAAACGGCGGCTCCTACCGGGACACCCGGTGCCTGCATCGAAACAGGTTGATCGGTTGGCAGGCTAATGGTCTCAATAGGTTCCACGTCCACTCCCAACACAATCTCATCATAGGCAATCACGGGCAACATTTTGACAGTACGTGCCAACAACTCCGAGATGTTGTATCGCAACCGGGAGTCACAGAGCAGGACCACTCGATCCAGCCCCTGGTCCATGGCTTGCTTCCACGCAGCCGCCACCTTCTGACTCAATTCGAGCGCCATGTCGGTGGGCAACGCCAGGCTCAGTTCGCCCCCCTCCTGACGCAAAAGAGTGGTCATGTGATTCTCGAAAACCGGATCGAAGGTAATCGCCTTCACCTTCTTGTCTGCACTCAGGCACATATCGGTAATCGTGCGGGTCAGCGACTTACGCACCATTTCCGTGAGCGCGACGGCGTGCTTGGTCTTGGAACCATGCTCTGACAAGGCTTCCACGATAGTGGTCAGTTCACGGATGGGAATACCATCCTTCAGCAGGTTTTTGAGAATGCGTTGCAGCAATCCAATGGTGACGACTCCGTCGGCACCCAAGGTCTCTCCCACCAGGGAAGGTTGTTCTTTGCGGAGACGGTCCACGAGCTGTTGTACGTCTTCTCGGGTCAGCAATTCATCTGCGTGCTGCCGTAGACTCTCGGACAGATGTGTCATGAACACGGATTCGGGATCAATCACCGTGTATCCGCTAAGCTCCGCTTCTTCTTTGTTTTCCGGCGCAATCCAGAGAGCCGGTAGACCGTAGACGGGTTCTACCGTCTCAATCCCTTTCACCGGACTCATGACCCCGCCGGGATCCATGGCCAAAAACATGCTGGGCTCCAGACTCCCTGCGGCAATGCGTAACTCGTTGAGACGCACCTGATAGGCATTGGCCTCCAAGTTGATGTCGTCTCGCAGTCGCACCAGAGGGATGACAAGACCTAGCTCCTGTACAAACTTGCGTCGCAAGGCTCCGATTCGCTCGAAAATGGTGTCATTCTTGCGGGGATCCACCATGCCAATCAGACCAACGCCCACATGGACCGACACTCTGTCCATATCCAAGAGGTCTTCGACGGGCTCCTTTTCTTTGGATTTGGGTTTCGCGTCTTCCGCTTGCGGGGCCTCCCTGTCGCTCTGGGCGCGTCGGGCAAACTGACTGAGTACCCCCATCCCCGCAGCCAGCATCAGGAACTGAACCATGGGCATCCCCGGTATAAACGCCATGGCAGCAACAATAATCCCCGCAGTCAACAACGGCTTGCTCGCGGTCAAAAACTGGGAAGATAGATCCTCTCCCACACTCATCTGCGAGGAGATCTTGGTGACCAGAAAACCGGAACTCACCGAGATGATCATGGAGGGGATCTGACTCACCAATCCGTCCCCAATGGAGAGGATCGAATAGGTTTGGGCCGCATCGGCAAAGCCCATGCCGTTGAAGTAGCCCATGGCGATGCCGCCGATCAGATTGATGATGGTGATGATGATCCCCGCCTTGGCGTCCCCCCGGATAAACTTGCTGGCACCATCCATCGCCCCGTAAAACTCACTTTCTTTGACGATCTTAGCGCGTCGCTCCTTGGCCTCAGCTTCCGTGACGATGCCGGCATTCAAGTCGGCATCAACGGCCATCTGTTTTCCCGGCATCGCGTCCAGCGTAAATCGAGCCGACACTTCACTGATCCGCTCGGCACCCTTGGTGATCACAATAAACTGGATGATCACCAAAATCAGAAATATCACCAGGCCGACAACGAGGCTGCCGCCCGCCATAAACATACCAAAGGTATTAATAAGATCGCCTGCCTCCCCGTGCAAGAGGATGAGTCGGGTTGAGGCGACGTTCAAGGACATGCGAAAGAGGGTCACGAACAGCAGCAAGGAAGGGAACGTGGATAATTCCAAGGCCTCTTTCGTGGCGAGTGTCACAATGAGCACGGCTATAGACAAAGTGATACTGCAGGTCAGGAAAAAATCCAGTATCCAGGTGGGCAGAGGAATGATCAGGGTGGCCAGCACGACCACAATCCCTGCGGCCATGAGGGTATTGCTGTGCGTCAGAACGGGCGATCTCCGCGTGGGATCATTTAGCTCTTTCTGCTGGGTTGTTTGTTTTGAATCTGCCATACCGTTCTGTTGCGTCAGGGAGAAGGAGGTGCCGGCCTACGGAACCGGTGCATCGCCTCCAGGCGCGTCCAGTCCAACCACCGAATTGATCTTGATCGCGAAACAGTCATCCACCACGACGACATCGCCTTCGGCAAACTTGGTCCCCTGCAGGTAGAGGTCTGCGGGAGCATCGATGCTCTTGCCCAATTCCAGTACGGCACCCGGACCGAGCTGTAGCAGCTTCTTAACGGGCATTTCAACGGTGCCCAGAGCGACGGTGACTTCCACATCAATATCGAGGAGAAGATCGAACTGCCCGGACGAGGGAGCCACACCCTGTTCCGACACCTCGGGTAATTCGATGGGTTGCACCGGGGTCTTTTCGGCGGTGGCTTCCTTTGTTGCTTTCGCCATGCTGTTTTCCTTAACAATCCGGCCCGGCACCAGGGTCAGGTGGCTTGGGTGCAGGCGTCGGTAATCAACACGCACTGCTGTTGTTGCCGTCTGCCCGGGATGCCGCGAAACGCGGTCCTATTCGCGAAATGGATGTCAATCATCTGATGCACGGCCTGATCCAAGACCAGCACATCACCGACTCTCAAACTCATGAGTTCCGGCAGTTTCAGAGCGACGGTGCCCAGCACCGGGGTCAGAGGCACAGTCATCAGATGAACGGACTCCATGATGGCCTCCGAACAGTCTATCGTCTCGAGGCCCTCACCCGGTCGGTTCACCTGTGGGTCCCAGCCCACCAGCGGCCCGAACAGATCACAGGGCACTACGAGCGTGACGTCTTGAGTGGCGTCCGCCTCCGAGGGCTTGATACCTATCGTGACACTCAGCAGGCTTTCGGTTCCGGGCCATGTGACGGGCAACTTGTCCATGACCATCTCTTCACTGGCTGTGACATCGAGACTGGCATGCATCAGCCGAACCTTGTCCACCAAGACCTTCGATATGCCGTAGATGAGTGATTCTTCCAAAACCGAGAGCGGTTCACCCTCCCCTTCGGTGACTTGTTCCGGGGTTTCGCCTAGCAAAAGCTTGCCCCACCCTCGGGCCGTCTCCGGTGGAATCGCCAAGAAGCCACAGACATCCGCCTCCGGCGCCGACCGGATCGGCAGGAAGTAACCCGCATTGTCCGAGTCGCCAAAGTCCTTGATCACTTCACTGGCGTAACGCTGGCTCATCGATTCCACCGTCGCTTCCACCTGTCCCTGACAGACTTCGGAAAAGACCGCCGCGAAGGCCTCGGCCAACCCTCCGGTCGCTTCGGTCAGTTCGGTCCAGGCATCGCCGGCAAAGACTCGGCAGGCCTTCCAGTCATGCGCCGTAAACTCCGGTTGCACGAGGTCCGACGGCACAGATCCCACCGCCTGGATCAGATGATTCAAGTTGGCACGGTCAAGGGGGTTCGTCGTCAGAACCGTCACTGTATGGCCCTCTCGCTGAAGAGTACGTCGATAACCAGGGGCTTCACGTCGGGAAAAAGTAACTCATTGAGTCCATCTTTAACGTGCGCCAACACCCGTTTGAGGTTCTTCTCCCCCTGTAGTTCGCTGACCGTCAGATTTGAAACGTAGATCATGATCCAGTTGATTATCTTGTGCATGTTTTTGGTCATGTGTGCCTCTCCCCCGACAGGATCGAACTGGCCACTCATCTCCAGTTTGAACCCCGCTCGGAGATAACGCCGAGCCCCAGGGTCCATCAGGTTCGCCACCACCGGCGGCACGTCGAAAACCCATGTGTTTGTTTCCTTGGCTTTGGTATTCAGCATCTTGACATAATCCGGTTCTTCATCCTCTTCTTCAACTGCCGCGGCATCCGCGGAAACATCATTACCGGCGGCAATAATGCGTCCCAAGAAATAACCGCCCCCAGCACAGAGAGGGACGATCACGCCCAGGAGTATCCAGGGCAGTTTGCTCTTCTTGACCGACTGTTCTTTCGCCTCATTCTCTTCGCCTGTTCCTTCTTGTGGGACGTCGTCGTTAGCCATCATCTACCTCGCAGACGTATGGGTTCAGGTGCATCCCTGCCAATCATGTGGGCACAAGGCACTCCTGTTCCTTGTAGCGTCGAATCCTCTCACGTAGAGTTCGGTCACATATGCCCAGCACTTCAGCCGCTTTTTTGCGATTCCCTGCCATTTTACGGAGGGTATCGGTGATCGCCCGCCGTTCCACGACATCGAGCGAGAGCCCGCCCAAATCCTCGGTTTCTCGTAGCATAGACCCCAGTCCCAGACCCGCGCCCTGCGGTGCGACTTGAATGTCCGGGGCCCTCCTCTCCACTGCGGGCCCCTCGGCCGCTGGGTCCTGAGGAACACCATCAAACAACCAATAGACGTCTGCCAGAGAGAGCATCTCCCCGGCACCCAGAATCAGGGAAGTGCGGACCACGTTGCGTAACTGTCGGACATTGCCGGGCCAGCTGTATTTCGCAAAGATCTCCAACATCGTGGGGTCCAGTTCCTTAATGTATCGCTGACTCTCGCGGGCGTAGGTGTTCACGAAATACCAAACCAAATCGACCAAATCGTCGGTTCGCTGCCTCAGCGGCGGCAACACCAAGCGCGTGGCACTGAGCCGATAATAGAGGTCTTGTCTGAACCGTCCCGCCTGTATTTCCTGCAACAGATCCTTGTTGGTGGTGCTGAGAATACGGACATCGACCTTGATGTTCTCGTTTCCTCCCACCCGCTCGAATTCCTGCTGTTCGATGAGTCGTAAGAGTTTTGCCTGGAAATGGAGGGGTGTCTCAGTGATCTCGTCAAGCAACAGCGTGCCCCCGTGGGCGTTTTCAAAACGACCTTTGCGTTGGGCGTAGGCGCCGGTGAAGGCCCCCTTCTCATGGCCGAACAGTTCGCTTTCCAACAACGAGTCACTCAGGGCGGCGCAGTTGATCCGCACATAGGGCCCCATAGACCGTTTGCTCTTGTGATGAATCAGGGCGGAGATGATTTCCTTGCCGGTGCCGCTTTCACCACTTATGACCACCGGGGCCGAGGTGGGCGCGATCCGCTCCGCCAATTCCGTAACATGTAGCATTGAGGGACTCTTGCCCACGATGGCATAGAGACTCTTGCTACCTTCCTGGGCAGCCGCCAGTTTGGACACACCGTGATTGGGCACATGTGTCTCCAAGATCCGCGTGACCTCGTCGGCCTGGAGCGGTTTGATCAGGAAGCCATTGCAGCCCATCGCCATGGCCTCTTGCACCATCCGAGTGGTGGTCCTAAGCACCGCGGTGGCATCAGCCTCGGCCTGGCCCTGGCGCGGATCATGCCGGGCCAGTTCGTGTGATCCCACCATGGGGATCACAGGCAGTTCCGGGCTGTTGCTGCGAAGCTGCCTTAATGTTTCAGGATCCAGCCCCAGACCGCGTCGGGTCCCGTCTGTCGCACAAGGTCCCACGAAGATGAGATCACACGCGTTGCGATCCAGGTAACGCAGCGCGGCGCTGCGTCCGTCGGCATTGTGAGCACGGATTCCCCGCTTCGCCAAGATCTTCAGCATGAACTTGGCGACCTCCAGGTCGTCATCGATGATCAGTACGTTGCTGGTATTCTGCGTTCTCATCGTCCGTTTAGTGTCAATCGTGTGCCGTCTCGGTGGGGTCGTTCACCTGCTGCAGGGATTCGATGAGTTCCCATGGTTTTTCCGTCGCATACCAGTCCACGAGTGCCAGCCAGATCTCGGCCGTCTCCTTCCAAATGGAATCAGGATGCTCAGTCAATAGCTGCTGAAACATCCGACCGGCCTCGGCCGGGTCCCCGTGGCGGACACAACTGCCGGCCTGAAAGATCGCCCAGGCACGTCTGCGTTTGACCGCCGGATCGTCTTGCTTCATACGTTTCAAGGCCACTCGGTAATAGGAGGCCGCTTCCTGCAGAAAGCCGCTCTCCCGCAACAATTCGGCCATTTCAAAGGGCCTGTCCATTTCGTCGGCGTGGCCAGACAACGCTTCCAGGTGGGCCAGGGTGTTCTTAACGGTATCGTTCGGTTCCACCGCAGGTCGCATTGGAGGAGGCGTGGGCCTCGGCGCACTTGGACCGGGGACGGGACTGGAACGGATTTCGGATTGCGTCTGGTTGGGATCGGAGGATGAGACCCCATTGGGCTCGGGAGCCTTGGACGCATCTTTTACATCTGTCACCTCTGTCGACTCTGTCGGCGGAGACGGGGTCTGTCTCTTTCGGTTGAGACGTATGGCCTGCACCCGCTCGATGAGCCGCAAGAGTTTTTCCTTTTCCCGCAGTTGTTGAGGTGTCTCGTCCGCCAGACCCGCCGGGCTCTTCCAGTACTGACTCGGAATTCTTGGTGTCTTCTCATCAAGCTGCAGATTGTCACCGGGCTGAGAGGCGGTCTTTGGGGCCGTAGCGGAGGTCACCGCCCAACGCCCGTGGGAGAGGAGGACCAGCAGCACCAGCGCCGCGCAGAGGCTACCGCCATATCCCAGCGGAGAAGAACGCCCGCGCTTCGGCACACTCATGGTGCAACCTCTGGGGCCAACACGCCCCCATTTACCGGATCAGCTTCAGACGCGTGCGGTTCGGGTAGCAGCCTTCGTGCCCGCCTCAGCATGAGTTCAGCCGCCTTGCCGAATTCCCTGCGCTGGGCATGGGCCCCTGCCAACATCTCCAGCACCTGGGGATGAAGCGAGTCGTCAAGGTCCCCTTTGAGAAGTTGGTCACCCAGTTCAATGGCCCTGTCTGCATGACCCATGGCCAGGGTCATTTCGGCAATCTTGTACTGCATCCGCTGGGCCTCGATTCCCGGCTCCAAGACATTCAAGGTCTGGGTGTACCATTGTCGAGCCCGGTCCAACTCGCTGTTCAATTCATAGCAGGTGGCCAGTTCGACATAGGCTAGGGCCCGCTCCTCGTTGTCCTGGAGAGACGTCAACCCATCGAGCAGGTGGGCAGTGGCGGTGGGATAGGACCCCATCAGGCGGAACATATGGGCCTTGAGGATCATGATCCTGTTGCCGTCCTGACGCGAGAGTCTAAATTGGGGCTTCATCAGGAGTTGCTCCAGCGCCGCAACGTAGTGTCCCAACGCAATCTGGGACCGGACATAACTGTCCAGTGCCTCTACGTAAAAGGTGCCCATGACGTCTCTCTCCAGGGCTTGCAGCAGGGCGGCCTCGGCCTTGTCATAGAGTTCCTGCTCCAGAAAGGCCTTTCCCTGTAGAAAATAGGCCTCTGTGACCTGGTCATCCGGCTTCTTGGCACGGGCGCGATGATAGTAGCCGAACCATTTTATCGCCTCCTTGTGTTGATGGGCCAGAGACGCGCACAGGCCCGCGCCAAACGCCGCCTCCATGGCGGATTTGGGAGACATCTCCAGCAGGTAGACCCGCCGGTACACTATTGCGGCCTCGCGGGGCTGGCCCGCCTTAAGTTTGGCGTCGGCCAGATAGATCAAGGCGTTCCCCGAAAACTCCACATCAGGGTACTGCTGAGTGAGGTTTTCGAGATCTTCACTCGCCCCGTCAAAGTCTGCCGTGTTGGTCTTGAGCCTACTGGAGTTTAGCAGGGCATAAGGGGCCAGATCAGACTGCCTGAAACGATTCGATACCTGGAAATACTCCTGCAGAGCGGCGGCGGTCTGATCGGTCTGCTCGTAGAGCAGCGCCTGGGCGAAATGGGCCTTGGGCAGGTAGACCGACTCCTCGTCGGCCGTGCCGATTAAAGACCGCCAGAGAGAAATGGTCCACCGCGTAAGGTTTTCTCGACGGGCCGTGAGCGACTGCTCATCCAGGGGATCGGTGATGTGGACCACGTCGTTGGCGTCGCGACGGGCAAAGAGCCCGGCGGCGCCGGCGATGGCGGCGATCGCTTGGGCGTCGGTCACGCCCGCCAGATACAAGTGGATCGGCCGCTCCTTGACAGCCGAGCCGATTCGGTCGACTTCGGCCTCGGGATCAAATGACCAGTCCACGTCCAGCCCTGTTTTCTTGGCAAGACGTTGGATGAGGTCCCCGACGGAGGCGCCTCGACAAACCAGCTCCCAGGAAGGTACCGCCAGGGACCCGTCCACCATGGCAATACGGGGCCCCAGGAGGGCTTCGTCGTACTTCTCCTGACCGGAGGCCAGCAGGGTCATAAATGATTCGTCGTCGCGACCGAGGAAGGGGTCTGCCACGGCCGGCGCATCGAAGAGCACCTGAGGCAGCCCATGGTCCGCATCGTGCAGACCCAAGCAATAGAGCGTCATAGCCTTACTCTCGATAAACCCGCAACTTCTCTTGAAGGCGTGGATCCAAACATGCTCACGTTCCGCGACATCGATGAGGGCCAATGCCTGGCGGGCTCGCCGGGCGGCCGTGAAAAAATTCTCATCGTGCAGTTCCGCCAGGGCCTGGTGGTATCGTCCGAGTGCCACAATCAAGGGGACCTGCGTCTCGGACACCACCTCTCGAAAAATGCGGCTGGCGGCCGTTAACTGCCCCAGGCCTTTTTGGCAGAGGGCCAGCCGATAGAGCAGGAAGGCCTTCTGTGCCCTGGATTGGCGGCCGTCAGGCATGCCTTCGTGCAATTCGTAGAAGATGCGGTAGGCATTGAAGAAGTCCTGCTCCTCATACATCCCTTCCGCCCGGCCGATGGACAAGGCCTCTTCAGGCCTCTCGCCCGCTCGGAGCTGCGGCAACGGCAGGATCCCATCTGTCCTCGGCTCCCCTTGGGCCTCGGTCGCAGGGACCGTCGCGACAGCCTGGGCCGGTGTCAGACCTTCATCTTTCACCGGGGCAGCCCAGAAGAAGCAAGCGACTGCGACCACAGCAATCCCGAGGCCCACCACCAGCAGGACTTGCCGGTTCGTGATCCGCTTGGATGGCTGGACCGTCATCCCCTGCGCATAGTTCAGTTCTGGATCGAGCCCCTGCTCTGCTCCCACTTCCCCGCAGGGCTCGAAGGGAATGGTGAAAAGGTCCTCGGCGCCCGAACGTCGCGGCATCTCGGTCGTGAACAGATCGATGTTCGGTACGTCGCTGAAGGACGGCGGATAAAACGTACTCTGTTTTTCTTCGGCCATTTAGGTCCTACTGAACGTCATTTCCTAGAGCAGGCCATAATATCCGCAAGAACTGTGCCAACTTGTTCCTCCTCGTCTCTACGTGTCGCATGACTGAGTCACCTTCCGACTCGTCTCAAAAGCGAGCAACCCGGCCGTACAATTACTTGACAGGGTTTCTCTTGCGTGCTGCAGGAGCTACCTGGGACTGGAGGAGGTACGGGACGAAGAATTGGGCCTGGTTCAATTCTGGGTTACACGACTCGACGTAGGAATCGCATTCGTGCTCGTAATCGGCTTCTCGGCGTTCTCGATTACGATTACCCCTTCGCTGAGCACGAGCACGAAAACAGTTCGGACAGACTGTTACCCCTATGCACACTCTTGTGAACCAAGCCAAGAATTGGGTTCTTGAAAGAGGGCGCCCGGAAATGTGTAGGCACATGAACGCCAACGGGACCGCTGAGAGATCTTTGGTGGGGCCTAACCGAGAACAGCTTGGGAATCGCGGTCGGGGGCCATCGCGCCTGTTTGGACGGCAGGTCCGCCCTCTCGCTCGATGTTGTACTGTTTCACTTTGGCGTAGAGTGTCGTTCGCGTAATACCGAGCAGCGAGGCGGCCTGTGTTTTCTGCCATCCCGTCTTGTTGAGGGCACGGGCGATCAGTTCGCGCTCCGCCTTGGAGAGCGAGAAGTCCTTCGTTTCGTTGGCAAACATGCCCACTTGGCCGTGGTGTTCTTTCGC
This sequence comes from Planctomycetota bacterium, assembly GCA_022563885.1. Taxonomy (GTDB): domain Bacteria; phylum Planctomycetota; class Phycisphaerae; order Sedimentisphaerales; family Anaerobacaceae; genus JAIPFM01. Next base: position 25,394 of record JADFMM010000013.1, read on the forward strand.
CTCGGGGTCGATCACGATACTACTGAGCCCCACCTTGTCGGTCGTTTCCAGCAAAATAGCGCGATCGATGACATTGCGAAGCTCACGCACATTTCCGGGCCAATCGTGTCTCTTCAGGGCCTCGGAGGCCAATCGGGTCAAGGATCGAATCTTGCCCTGCTTCGGGGGACAGATATCCGAATGTCTCAGAAAGTATTCCGCCAGTAGCAGAATATCGTCTCGTCTGCGCGAAGATCGTAGCGGCGCCAGCACGATGGGGCAGACGCTCAGGCGATAGTACAGGTCACGCCGAAAACGGCCGGCGTCCAGCTCCTCTTTCAGATTTCGGTTACTCGAGGCAACGATAGTCCCACGGCATTGGAGGTCTTCGACACCGCCAACCTTCCGGTAGGTCTTCTCCTGCAGGACTCGCAAAAGCTTTGCCTGCAGGTCCTGGGGCATTTCACTGACCTCATCCAAAAAAATTGTCCCCGATCCCGCCAACTCAAAGAGCCCCGCCTTGTCATGGTCCGCCCCGGTGAAAGCCCCCTTCACATGACCGAACAACTCGCTTTCCAGCAGACCCGCGGTCAAGGCGGCACAGTTGATAGCCACAAACACTTCGTGGGGATGACGTACCTGGTGCACGGAACGAGCCGCCAGCTCCTTACCGGTGCCGGTCTCCCCGACGATCAAGATCGGGTTGCACTGGCTGTTTGCCACCAGCTTGATCATCCGCAACTCGTCGCCCATGGCCGCACTCTTACCCACGACGGGGATGGAGGCGGCAAAAGGATCCCAGAAGTACCGGCTCGTCGATGCGTCGCCTACCGGGTCATCTGTTTTGGTTAAGATTTCGTGCGCGATGCGTTTCAGTTGCTCACTATCCTCCAGGCACCGGTACACACCCATCGCGTCAAACCTATCGGACGCGCCGGTGTCCCCCACCACGACCACTGACACGGGCCGTTCGGTGTTATCGGTCCTGTTCAAAAACGCTTCGACGTGATCCGGTGTGTAAACCTCGTCAAAGACCACCAGATCCGGATCAATGGTGCCGACCAAGTCCACGGCCTCACCGAGATCGTCGGCCATAAAAATGTGCCGACTGACCTCTTGGGCCAATTGTTGCATCCGATGCTTCTTGCTAACAACCAATGTTCGCTGAAGGAGGCTCATCGTGTCTGCGTTTGTCTATTTCCTAGGGGGTCGTTCATGTGGCACTTCTAGCGTGACTACGGCAGACATCGACTCAGAAGAATGGGCAACTTTAATTATTTTATTGGACTGCCCGATAATGTCACTGTGTCATGTCACAGGCAACGGGTGACCCGACGCGACGTATCAACAGAGGAAAGATGGGTCAACCTCGAGACTCGATTACCGGACTCTAATCTTTTTCAAGAAAGGGAAAAAACCTTATGGGACCCTTCTGTGTCACGCAGTGGGTCAGTGGGTCAGTAGTTAGTAATTCAGTAATTAGTAATTAGTAATTAGTAGTCGGTTCGGTCTAATGACTGATTGCTGAGTTATTATCCTGCTTCTTCGAGCCCTCGTTTTATTTATGGGACGATCAAGATGTCACGCCCATGACAAAACTAGGCTCTATTTGAAAACTCCATCGTCAGGCCCGGGAGCGAGCGTTTTTCGCCTGGCGAAGACGGAGAAGCAGGCGATGTTGCTTCCATCGTCAATGCAGCCAGGCGATAAACAAGCCGCTCGAAGCCAGGTGGAGTTTTCAGACAGAGCCTGGGAGACAAGCGGCAAGATCTGCCGGCTCCGGGGAAAATTCTACCGCCCGGGAGGTTGTCACTCGCTTCGACGTCACCACCTGATTCTTCTGAATAAGGGTCGTAGGCCCCGAGAACAAGCGTTCCACGTCACCTCTCCGATGGTGGCACGCCTATTGCGTAGTCCTTGTCCACACGTTCGGTGATCTCGTTGTCACCCCGTGGGGAACAAGTGGTCAAAATGGTCGAATTCGTCATGGGATCCAATCAACATGGAATCAGTCCAGCCAACACAAACAACGAGTAAAATCCAAGCGGATTACATGATGCTGCTGATCGCACAGCTTCAGAATCAGAATCCCCTCGAGCCCATGAGTAATAGCGATATGACCGCTCAACTGACACAGTTCTCGCAGCTGGAACAACTTGCGGCCATGGGCAGAAGCTTTGACGGCGTGTTGGCGTCGATGAAGCAGAGCTACGGCGGCTCTCTCTTGGGCAAGAATGTGTCGTTTTCCATCGACGACGGCCAAGGGAACAGCGTGACCAAGACGGCGGTGGTCAGTGAGATCCTCACCAATCCCGCGACCGGCGAGACCCGACTCAAGGTCCTCGAGGGTACCGGTGGCGAGACGACCGAACTCGTCAATGATCCCTACACCGGAAAATCCTATTTAAGACTGGTAGAGTCTAAGCCCATCGAATATACGGTGCCTCTGGAAGATGTCACCATGGTCAATGCCGATGGGGCCGGTTTCCTGGACATCCGCAATGCCACCAACCGTCAATTCGCCAGTTCCCTGGTCGGCAAGACTATTCGCTTCAGCAAGCTGATTGATCCGGCCACCGGGGAATTGGAAGAACTCAGCGGTCGGGTGGAGTCCGTGGAGACCAATCCCTACACGGGGTTGAATTCCGTCAATGTGGAGGTGGAAGGGACTCGTCACGTTGTCGAACTCGACAAAATTAGAGCGATCACCCAATAGAATCAACAGTCACGACAGGGAGGATAAACCAAAACTGTCCGTGACCATGCAAGGAGAGACGACGCATGAGTCTTGCACTGTCAGCAGGCGTATCGGGGCTGCAGGCCCATCAGCAGATGCTGGACGTGGCGGGGAACAATCTCGCCAACGTGAACACCACGGCCTATAAGGCCACCAAGGTGAACTTCACCGAACTGTTGAGCCAGACCATAGTCAATGCCTCGGCCCCCACGCGAACCGTGGGCGGTACCAACCCCCACCAGATGGGTAACGGTGTGGGCGTCTCCAGTATCGTCCGGAACACGCTCCAGGGAAACATTGTCAAGACGGGAAACCCGCTTGATGTGGCCATCGAAGGAGAGGGCTATTTCGTGGCCTTCGACGGCGAAAAGGAGGTCTACACCCGCGCCGGGACCTTCGCCGTGGACCAGAATTCCACGCTGGTCGACGTCTCCACCGGGTACCGTATCCAGAGAACCACCTCCACGGGAGAGGCGGAGGGTTTCCAGACCGCCGGCGACAATTTCATTCATATCCCCTTTGACGAACCCATGCAACCCAAAGCCACCACCCAAGTGGATCTCGCCGGCAACCTCAGTGCCAACCTCTCCTTCGAAACCGCGCATACCCAGATGATTACCTCGAACATCACCTTCACCAGGAATGGGATCGAGGCGTCGAACGCCACGGAACTGGCCGATCTGGATCAAATGAGCTTTACGGGTTCATCGGCCAGCGCCGGAACCACCACGTTGGCCATCACCGGATTCACACACGCCGGGACCGCTATCTCGACCACGGCCACCTTCAGCTTCACAGACGAAATGGGTGATTTGCTCACCGCCATTGAAACGGCGGTCAACAGCGCCATCAGCGCGGCGGGAGAATCTACCACCGTCGCCGTGGCCTTGACAGACGGCCGGATTCAGATCAAGGACAGCCGTTCGGGCTACAGCAAGATGGACCTCAATATGACCTATGCCGACACCGGTAATACGACCTTGAAGATGCCGGGCTATTATGAAATGACCACGGTCGGGGGGGAAGAGGTCAAAGACATCAGCATCACAGTATATGACGGTACTGGTATCCCCCACATTCTCACGGCTGCCCTAGTGCGGACCGACACCGCCAACACCTGGGATTTTCTGCTCACGTCTGTCACCGGACAGGTGAATGCCATCACCAACCTAGGCAGGCGCATCGACGGCATCAGTTTCGATCCGGACAATGGTGCCTTTACCGGCATTCCCGGCACGACTGATAATGTCCTCACCGTGCAATTCGGCGACGGGGCTGCCACTGCCCAAAACTTGGCCTTCAACTTGGGGACCGTGGGTAAATTCACCGGCCTGACCCAGGTGGGTGGTGCGTCCACGGCGGTGGCGATCGATCAGGACGGCTTTGAAAAGGGGGACCTTTCGTCGTTAGCGATCGACAGCGAAGGCACCGTGGTCGGCACCTTCTCGAACGGTATCAAGAGAAACGTGGCAATCCTCAAACTGGCCCTATTCAGGAACCCCATCGGTTTAGAAGCCATCGGTAAGGGATACTATGCGCCCACCGTGAACTCCGGGACGGCCGTGGGCACCCGAGCACTCACCGGGGGCGCCGGCAAGATACAGGGCAGTGCCCTGGAGAAATCAAATGCCGATGTGGCCACTGAATTCGTGAACCTGATTCAGGCCCAAAACGGCTTCCAGGCCAATGCCCGAACGATACGGGTGGCCAATGACATCCTGCGGGAATTGACACAACTGATTCGGTAACGTCTAACCTGAAAGCCCCCATGTCCTACGTCGCATTACCCGACCCAGAGGCCCATCGTTTCTCTGACCTGCCGCAAGTTCTCTTAGCACTGAGTCCGCATGAAAAGTGGTCCGCGCTAAGGCAGGTCGGACCGGACACCATGGGTGGCAGCCAGTGGTTCATGATCTTCATCGCTATCTTCTTGATTGTCCTCGTGGCGGTCTTGGTCAAGGTCGGCTACAACCGTATCCAAGACAAAAAGGTCCGAGCGGAAGAACGCTTCGTTGAAAACGTCCGACGACACCACCTCAGCGTACGCGAGTATCATATGTTGCGTGAAATCTACGCCAAGAGTGGTTTGCGGCATCACGATGCCATATTCAAGGACATCAAGGCCTTCGAACGGGGCTCGGCTCTGGTGGTGGCCGATCAGGTCGCTGAACATGGTCAGGCCATGGAGACGCGTGTCCAGGCCGAACTGGAGTTTCTCAAAGAAAAGATGGGCTTTGGCGGTGGGGAAACTGCCGAACCGGAACTGCCTCGCCCCAAGACCAAAACCCGGACTAAGGGGAAACACAAACTGACCACGCGGGACATCCCCCTGGGCAAGCCTCTCAAGATCACCCGACGGTTGGGGACGACGTCCAATGAACTCCGGGCCACCATTGTCGACAACGACGAGATGAGTCTGACAATCACGCTGGACGCCCCGATAAAGGTCACCTTCGGCGAGCTGTGGCGGGCCCACTACCAGTTTGGGGCCTCCGTCTGGGAGTTTGACACGACCGTGATAAGCTTCGACGGGGACAGGCTGGTCCTGAAACACAGCGACGACGTGCGTTTCATCAACCGCCGCCGCTTTGTCCGTGTCCCGGCCCACAATATCGCCTTCATCTCCAAGTTTCCCTTCACCAAAGAGATAACCACGGATTCTCTCGAAGGTTGGAAACCCATCGAATTTGTGCCGGCTGTCGTCACGGAATTGGCCGGCCCCGGCCTGCGTGTGGAGGCCCCACTCGATGTCAGCATGAATGAACGTATTCTGGTGGTGTTTAAATTGGAGCCAGTGTCAGCGGAGGGCACTGCCGGCGAGGCGTCCCCCGGATCGCGCATCATCGAAGACATCGGTATCGTCCGACGCGTGGAATCCCGGGGTGACACACGCAGCATCGGCATCGAACTGATCGGTTTGTCCGACACCAACATCGATGAACTCGTCAAAGTGACCAATCTGGGCGCGATGGTCTCCAGAAAAGAAAACGAGGAACAGCCCCAGGCCGAGCAGCCGGAGGCGACCGGGGTCATGGCCCAGGTCGCGGCAGAAGAACAGTAGACCCATATGGCAGAGATCGCACCCCTAGTCAGCTCCAACGCCAACGCCCTCATACTGGACTTTGACATCATCGCCCACAACATGGCGAACGTCAGCACGGCCGGGTACAAGCGGCGCGTGAACGGGTTCGCGGCGGCCTTGGACGCCCAGATGGCCCAGGCGACGAGAGCGACGTCAGCCGACGTCAAAGTCTACCAGGCCATTGATTTTTCCCAGGGCCCGCTAGAACGGACCGAACGGGCCCTGGACTTCGCGATTCAGGGCAAGGGATTCTTTGTGCTGGAGACGGCCGAGGGACTTAAATACACACGAAATGGCACGTTCAGCACGGATGCGACGGGACAACTGGTCAACTCGGAAGGCTATCTGGTGGCAGGCAAGGACGTGAGTCCGATCTTGATACCCCCGGGGGTGGACCTCAGGCAACTTCACGTGACGCCGCAAGGCAGCATCAGCCATGACGGCGTCGTGCTGGGCGCCCTGCGGATCGAGGATTTTGGGGATGCCGAAAACCAACTCCGGCCGGTGGGTGCGAGCACCTTCATCGCGCCTGCGGGTTTGAGCAGTACGACCCTGGACGACGCGGTCGTTCAGCAGGGATTTCGGGAATCCTCCAATGTAAAGATTATGGAAGAACTGGTCGGCATGATCACGGTGTCTCGCCTCTATGAGGCCAACATGAGATTCCTGTCGGCAAAAAAAGATCTAGGCGCGAGCCTGATGAGCGTGGCCATGGGATAGGATCACGGCGCCGCCGGATCCGATAGTACAAGGAGTCTTGACCAATGTTACGAGCGTTTTCAACAGCAGCCACCGGCATGACGGCACAGCAAACCATGGTGGACGTCATCGCCAATAACCTGGCCAACGTGAACACCACGGGGTTCAAGCGCAGCCAGATCGATTTCAAGGACCTGCTCTACACCCAGATGATTGTCGCCGGGGCTGAAGTCGCTGCCGGGGTCAACAGTCCCGGAGGCGTCGAAGTGGGCAATGGGGTTCGGGTGGCAGGCACGATCAAGGTCTTCCAACTCGGCGAGTTGGAAAACACCGGAAACCCCCTCAACATCGCCATCCAGGGGGACGGCTTCCTTCAAGTGACCTTGCCGGATGGGACCATCCAGTACACGCGCGACGGCGGGCTGCAGCTCAACGCCAATGGGCAATTGGTCACCGCCGGTGGCTATGCCTTGGAGCCTGCGATCACCATTCCAGCCGACTCTGAAAAGATCGAGATTGGTCCCGATGGGATCGTCAATAGCTTCACGGCGACGGGTAGGAGTGTCGTCGGCAGCATTGAATTGGCCCGATTCCTTAATCCGTCCGGCCTGCAGAGCGTGGGCAACAACCTGTATAAGGAGAATGATGCCAGCGGAACGCCGACCACGGGGGCACCCGGCTCACCCGGTTTTGGCAGCCTGCAATCGGGGTTCCTGGAAAAGTCCAACGTGCAAATGGTCACAGAACTGGTCAACCTCATCAAGGCCCAAAGGGCTTACGAGATCAATTCACGGGCCATCCGGGCGGGTGACGACATGTTACGAACGGCCAATGAGATTGTCCGATAGGAGTGAACCCCAATGAAACAGGCATGCCCGAAGAGAATCCCCAGTTTGGCCCAATTGGCACGCTTGGCCCAGTTTGTCCTGTGGGTCCCAGTCGCCCTCCTGGTCCCGGTCCAGGGACAGGGAACCGAAAGCCCCTCCTTAAAAATCTTCCTGCCGACGGAGATCAAGATCACCAACAGCCTGCTACGGCTAGGCGACATTGCCATCGTGCGCGGGGACAAAGCATTGGCGCTCACGGCCAGTCAAATCAGTTTGGGACGCATGTTCGTGCCCAACCAAAAGGTGGTCTTAAGTCGATCCACCATCTTGAGTCGCCTGGCCAGTCACGGCATCACCGACCGTCAGGTCACCATCTCCGGTGCATCCAAGGTCACCGTGCAACGGGACCAAAAGGCCATCAGCGGACAGGAATTGACCGATCTGGCCCAAAGGTTCCTGGAAGAGAGTTTCGGCCCTCCCGGCAAAATCAAGATTCAAGCGCTTCGAGTCCCCCAGTTCATCTACATCGATCCTAAGCTTAAGGAAGTCCATTTTGTGCGTAAACTGCAGCCCAGCACCAGTCCCGGCTACGCGCGTGTGACGATTACCGCGATGGCCGGTGGCCAAGCCGTGGCCACCCGTGACGTCTCCTTCCGACTCGAGCACAAGACGTCGCGGATCGTGGCCAAGGAGGCGCTGGAGAGAGGCACCAAACTGACACCGGAAAACACCGCGATAGAAACCCGTTTTTCCCCCAGACCTCAACGGGCCGACTGGAAGCCCCCCTACGGCAAGGTCCTCAGACGCCCCCTCGCCGCGGGCAAGGAAATCACCTCCTCGCTGGTGATGGACCCGGCCCCGTCTATGCCGCCCATTACCCTGAAGGCTCATAAACTCGTGATTATCCAAATCAAGCGCCCGGGCTTTCAAGTGACGGTGGACGGCATCACCGAAAGCGCGGGTCGCACCGGTGATGTGATCCAAGTCAAGAACATTGATTCTCAACGGATCATTTACTGCACGATCAAATCGGATGGGACTGTCGAGCCCCTCATCTAGAAAGGAAACGCCATGTCACCCTTCAACCGTCGTCTGACGATCGCCCTGCTGCTGCTCGGTATCACCACCAGTCACGCCGAGGCCGGCTCGATCTGGGCCAAACGGAACAAAAACGCCCGGGACGTCTTCACGGACGACGTCGCCCGCAACGTGGGAGATGTCATTACCATCTTGATTAGCGAATCCAGCAAGATCGACAACAAGGCCAAGCGAGACCTGCAAAAGACGACGGACCGCAGTGCCAACCTCATGGGGATCACAGAGTCCACCGGCAATCTCTTGCCGCCCATGCCCGTCATCAACATCAACGCCAAGGGGAAAAACGATCTCAGGAGCAAAGCCGACTACCAGGACGAACGCAGCTTCGTGGATCTGATCACGGTGATGGTGATCGATATCCTGCCCAACCGCAATCTGATCGTGGCCGGCACGCGTCGCCGCGACATCGCCGGCGACATCCAGACCGTGGAAGTCAGCGGCATTGTCAGACCCAGCGATATTTCCTTTAGTAACACCGTGCAAAGCCATCAGGTTGCCAATTTCTGTCTGGTCACCGTCCACAAAGGCATCTCCGATCCCTATACGAAGCCCGGCTGGTTCGGACGGGTCCTTGACGTGGCGTGGCCCTTCTAGTGAGGTCCCATAGGTTGACAATGACAAATCCATCGCGCTTCCGACTTCAGACCCATCTCCTGCTGGTGACCATTCTCATCTGGCCCCTGTCCAGCCTGCGGGCGGAGCGGATCAAAGACATCGTGGATATCAAGGGCATCCGCAGCAACCCCCTGAGCGGAATTGGGTTAGTCGTCGGTCTGGGAGACAACGGCGACTCGGGCGGCATGTCTCAACAGATGTTGACCAACATCCTGCGGGGGACGGGCCTCGTCCTGCCTCCCTCTGTCCTCAAAGGAAAAAATAATGCCGTCGTCATCGTCACGGGACAATTGGGACCGTTTGCCCGCGAGGGGTCTCGTTTCGATGTGAACGTGTCGGCAATTGGCGATGCCAAAAGTCTGTCAGGCGGGACGCTGGTGGCCACGCCCCTGCGGGGGTTGGACGGTCAAACCTACGCCGTCGCCGCCGGCTCCATTTCCTTGGCCGGTTGGATCGCCACGGGCGAACAGGCCTCGGTGACCAAGAACCATCAGACCGTCGGACGGATCCCGGGGGGCGCCACGGTGGAATTGGAAGAGCTTTCCTCCTACTTCGAGTTCCTGGGTGGCAAACGGATCGTGACACTTGAACTGCGAAACAACGATTTCTCCACGGCCATCCGTATCGCTGAAGCCATCAACGAGACCTATCCGGAGAGCGCCGTGGTGCTGGATCCCGGCACCATTCGTGTCGCCATTCCCGATCATATGCAGAACAGTCAAATCCCGGGCTTCGTGGTCGCGATTCAGGCGCCCTCCGTGACCGTCGACATGGAAGCCACTGTGGTGGTGAATGAACGCACCGGCACCATCGTCGTGGGAGAACATGTGGCCATCTCTGCGACCGCCATCGCCCACGGGTCGCTGGTGATCAGCATCTCCGAAACAGAGAACGTCTCTCAGCCCGGACCTTTCTCCCCAGGCCAAACGGTCGCCAGCCCCCAGACCAACTTGGAGGTAGAGGAGGCGACGGGCTCACTCATTCTGCTGCCCCATGCCGTCACGGTGTCCGAGTTGGCCAACGCACTGAACCGCATCGGCACCAACCCCGGCGATCTCATCGCCATCCTAGCGGCCCTACAGCGACAGGGATCGCTACAGGCCAAACTCATCATCATGTAGGCCCGACTCGCATGGATGCCACGCTTGGACTCAACAGCATGCCTCTCGAAGGCGTTGATCTATTCAAACCGATCCCCAAGACGGCTCAGTCGCAAGGGGTCGGTGCTCCGGAATCTGCGGCACGCGACTCCGAGCGGAAAAAAATCGCCAAAGCGTTCGAGTCCATTCTGCTGGTTCGTTTGCTGGAGCAGATGAGAAACTCAGTGGGCAAGTGGGGCTTCGAGGAAGATGCCGCTTCAGAACAGGTTCAAGGGATTTTCTGGATGCACCTGGCCGAGGAATTGGGCGCTCAGGGAGGCATTGGATTATGGAAGAACATCTATGAGTACATGAATGACACAATGCCGATTACACCCTCGAAAGGCCTGGATCTGAAGTTATGAACACCACGAGCCCAATCCTCCTAGTCCAAAAAGTCGAGGCACTCGTCACTCTGCTGGATAGAGATGTCGACTACCTTACGGCCAATTTGGCGCGCCTGGACGCACTTCGCAGCATGGTCGTGAAACGGCAGGACCAGGAATTGAGCCGGCTCCTGGACACGATCCGCATTGAATCGGAGAGTTACGCGCAGCATGAGAGCAAACGTCACTTGCTCCGCCAGGAAATCGCCGATTTGTTGGCCTGTGACGTGCAGGAGTTGACGCTCTCCAGCCTGGCGCAGGTGCTGCCCCCTCCCCTCAATCACACCTTGGCCCGGCGCAAGCGGCAACTGAGAGAACTCACCGGCCAGGTACACAAAGAGTGCCTTAGTACCCGCTGGCTCCTCAAGGACTGCGCCCGGTTCAATACGGTGCTGTTCAATACCCTGTTCCACCCCGGTCAGGAAAACGCCTTGACCTACACCGTGAAGGGCACCACGCAGCAGCAGCGCGGACAGAGCATGATAAGCCTACAGTTCTAAGAGAAGAGGTAGACCATGTCAGGTTTGGATATTGGATTAAGCGGCATCGCCGCCGCACAGAAAGGCTTGGAGGTCATTGGCAACAACATTGCCAATGCGGCCACCGATGGATTTCACCAGCAGCGACTCAACTTCACGCCCGGCCTCACCTCCTTTCGCGATGGATTCGCATGGGGCACGGGTGTCGATATTTCGGGTGTGGTCCGAGTCATCGACAATCTACTGGAAAAGGAGATTCTGCAGCAGCAGGCGATCGGAAGCCAGGTCGAAAAAGAATTGTCGACGCTCAAGACCATCGAGAGTACCTTTAACGAGTTGGCCAGCGGCAGTAGTCTCAGCAAGACCCTCGACGACTTCTTCGCGGCCATACGCGATTTATCGGCCCATCCCGATGAAGTCATCTGGCAACTCCAACTCCTGAGCGCGGCAGAGGCCATGACCTTTCAATTCAGGACCCTGGGCGAATCGCTGGACCGTATCGAAGCCCGCCTGCAGACCGAAGCCAATGCCGTTGTCGATCAGATCAACGAACTCAGCGCCGAGACGGCCGACCTCAACGGCAGAATTCTACAGATAGAGGTCGTCCATGGAAACGCCAACAACCTGAGGGACCAGCGTGATCAACGCATATCCACCCTCTCCAAGCTGATCGGCATCAGCACCACCCGGGGAGACCTGGGTGTCGTCAACGTCATCGCCGCAGGCGTCCCCATCGTGCTAGGAAAAATCGCGACCGAGCTGAAAGTCGGTCTCGTGACCAGTACCGACCTCGGGTTAGGAGCAAAAGGGACCTCGGTCTTCAACTCCCGGATTGAGGGGGGCCAGATCTCGGCCTTGATCAAGCTTAGAAACAATATCGTTGCCGATATTCACGCCGATCTGGATGCCTTGGCCAAGACCCTGGTGGATGCCGTCAATACCTACCATGTCCAGGGCGTGGGGTCCGATGGCGCGTTTTCCAGTAAAACAGGGATCCTTGTGACGGATCACACCGCCCTCTCTTCCCTGAGTCCCGCTGTCAAGGATGGGACTCTGTATGTCCGCGTCACCAACACCACGACCGGCGCCGTCACTCGGACCGCTGTCACCATCGATGCGGATGCCAATTTGGCCGCTGCCGCCACCGCCATCAGCAGTGCGGTTTCCAACGTGACAGCCACGACGCTCAACAGCGGCAATAAACTCAAAATCGACGCCGCCGCCGGCTACAAATTTGATTTTATTCCCGCGCCCCTGCCCAACCCCGACCCCTCTCCGGCGCCCACCTTTGGCTCCGGGTACTCATCCAGTAAGGTTCACCTATCGGGACTCTTTACCGGATCGGCCAACAAGACGCTCACCTTTACCGTGTCCGGTTCCGGGTCGCTCGGCAATGGCACGATTAGTATTGATGTTTCCGACGGCAGCTCCACCATTGCGACGCTGAACGTGGGCAGCGGCTACGTCGTGGGGACGGAACTCAAACTGGGCAATGGCCTCCGCATCGCCTTCGATGCGGGCACGTTGGCCGGCGCCGACACCTTTCAGGTCACCGCCCTGGCCGACAGCGACACATCGGGTCTCCTGGCCGCAGCGGGCATCAATACCTTTCTGTCTGGCACCGAAGCCCGTACGATTGCCCTGCGGGCCGACATCGCCGACGCACCGGGTAGCATTGCCACGGCCATGGGAAGTGAATTGGTGGACAACGCCAACGCCCTGCGGATCGCCGAACTCCAAGACAGCAGCCAAAGCGCCTTGAAAAGCCTCAGCATCACGGATTTCTACCACTCCATGGTCACACAAATCGGCCAGGATATCAGCAACAAGCGACTGCGCCATGAAAATACGGAGGCCATACTCCTGAATCTAGGCAATCGTCGTAGTGACACGAGCGGCGTTGATGTCAACGAGGAGGCTGCCCGTATCTTGATGTTTCAGCAGATATTTCAGGCCATGGCTCGCTACATAAACAGCGTTAACACTAACATGGCAACCTTGCTAGAGCTGTTATGATTGCGGTTAAGTCTTAAGGAAATAGGCCATGGCAGGCTCTATACAAAATACGCACCGCAATGTCAGCTACGGCCTGGCCGTGCACTCACGGGACTTGGCCCGCCTGCAAGAACAGGTGACCACGGGCTCTCGTGTCAATCGCATCTCGGACGATCCCTCAGTCGCTTTTCAACTGCTCTCCTTGGAGTCGCAGAAACAGTCGTTGATCCACTACCAGGATGGACTGACCGACATCGTGAACACCATGGAAATGGCCACCACGATTCTGGAGTCGATAACCGCGGAGCTGCGCTCCACCAACTTGCTCCTCACCCAAATCTCCGGCGGCATCCATGGACAGAGCAATCGCGACCGAATTGCGGCTGCCATCGACGATCATCTGGAACAAACTCTGCTCTTGGCCAATACGCAACAGGTCAATCGGTATCTGTTTAGCGGGGCCAAGACCAGCACGCAACCCTTTGTGGCCACCCGCGACAACAACCACGAGATCACGGCCGTGACCTACCAGGGCAGTCAGGAACAGCGTCGCGTGGAGGTGGCTGCCGGCACAAAAACAGAGGTCTACTGGGTCGGGAACGATGTGTTTCGGGGAAGCCACCGCAAGACCGCGGAGTTTGTGCTCGACAATACCGGGGCCACCCTAGGTTCCGGAACCTCGGGCGTACGCGGCGACGTGTGGCTGGAAGTGACGGCCAATGGCGCCAGTTACGATTTGTCCATCGACGGAGGCGCCACGAAGATCAGTGTCGCTGCTGCCGGCGACATCACCAACATCCCAGTGACCAATGCCAATGGAGAAGTCCTATACGTGAACGCCTCGAGCATTACCACGACCGGTACCGATGTCATCAGCTTCCCGGGGTCCTATGACATGTTTGAAACCCTGATCAGCATCCGCGATATCTTGAGAAATGAAAGGGGTTTGCCAGACCACCAACTCACTGAGGTCTTGCAGGGCGCCATCGACTGGACCGGGGAACTCAGTGAGTTGCTGCTACAGACGCAGGTGCGCGTGGGGTCACGGACCGGATACTTGGAGAACCTCAATCTAACACTCGACGATATGGAGTTCAACATTGTCGAGGCACAAACGCAGCTCGGCGACGCAGACATCGCCCAGCTTGCCATTGACCTGGCCCGCCGCAGTGTCCTCTACGAGATGTCACTCAACGTGGCGGGCAAATTATTGTCCATTTCTCTGCTCGATTTCCTAAGGTAAACCAGCTTTGGGTCGATCACTAGGACAAGGCGACTCTTGAAGATGGCGGTCGAAGACGAGGCCCCAAGACGAATACTTTACAGACGGACCGTCTAATTCCTGTTCGCCACAGCGGGGTGGATCCTCGCAGGCCCGGGAGGCGGCGGGTTTTCATGGATGGCACAGGGTTTGCGATACTCGCGAAACAGTGAAGGGCCTATAAAAGGTCCCTTGGCAAAGGAGATACGGAATGTCGACACAGATTCGGTCACAGAGCCACGAAAAAGCCATCAGCCTGGCTGAAACCGGCAAGCACCAGGAAGCGTTCGATATCCTCGAGACCCACCTGCAACAGTCGCCTCAAGACAGTGAAGCGATAAACGATGCCGGTGTGATTCTGCACTGTCTGGACCGCAGTTCTGATGCCGTTGACTACCTGCAGCGGGCCCGCAGCCTGGATGGAAACAATCCCGAAATCACCTGGAACTTGGTGGAGGCCTACTTGGCCGAGGCGCGGGCCGACGAGGCCAAGGCCCTACTCGGAGAGATGGAGCACAGTGAAACCATTCATATTGAAATCCTCAATCGGGCGGCCGACATCTTTATCAATGAAAACAAGTTGACTGACGCCCTCGAGATGTTGGAATGGTCGCTCCGACTGCAGCCCAAGCAGGAAATTCTCGAACCCATTTGTGTGGTCGTTCGCCACAAACTCAATGAACAACTCCTTGCGTCCTGAGCCGGATACACGGTTTGCTCAGGGCCAACGTGCGTCGGAAAAAACAACCCATGAAGCACCCCCCAGATGAACCCGGGGCACCCACTCACTGGCACGATCAGTACGACGTCGTGCAGACGCTGGGGAACTGTCATGCCACCGTCGGTAACGACGCCGAAGCCCAGCACCACTTTGCCCAGGCCGCGTCACTCGAACCCGACGAGCCGGCGCCCTATGTGGGCTTGGGTGTCCTCGCCCTGCAAAACGACAAACTGGACGATGCCGAGGTCGCCTTTCGGGTGGCCTGCCGCCTGAACACTCAGTGCTCCCGGGCCTATGCCGGACTGGCCATGGTTGCTCAGCGGCGGCAGGACCTCAAAGGGGCGTTTGGTTACTATCTGAAGAGTTTGGAACTCGACACGGACAACCTGATCGCCTTACTCGGTCTGTTTCAGACCTCCTGTGAAATGGGATCGTTTTCCCAAGTCACCCGCTATTTGGAGCTCTACCTCTCCGCCCATCCGGACGACACCTCGGTCATGTTCTCACTGGCGGCCCTCTACCTGAAAGATGGATTGCTCGACAAATCGAGGACTGTGCTCTTGGCGATGCTGACGCGGGATCCTCACAACACCGACGCGCAAGATCTGCTCGAGGAAGTGGAGCACGATTTGGCCCAAACCGAACAGCCTCTCGCCGTGCTTCCCAGGGCGTGTCCCGCTCGGCGAATGCCAGCCTGAAAACGAGAATGCACAAGAGATGGCGAACCACAAGGAAACGATCCCGGAACGGTTACTGGCGCGACTGGAAGAGCAAAAAATGAATCTGCGCAGGGGTGACCTCAGTCGATACGAGACCGGGTCGCAAGAGGTAGACACGCTCATTGAGGCCCTGTCAAACCGTCAAGGCACGGACCCCATTCCCTTGAATCAGAGAGAAGCGGTGATGGCCTCCCTTGAGCAGTTGACGTTAATCGTGGCCGCCTCCCAACAGACCTTGTCCGACAGGATACAGCGCATTCGCAGACACAGGCGGACTGTCAGCGTCTATCAGGAGGGAACGTGACCCATGGGTACCATCAATTTTCCCGGCCTGGCGACCGGCATCGACACCACTCAGATTGTCAAACAGCTCATGGCCATCAACGGCAGGCGCGTGGCGAACTACAAGATCGACAAGCTCCAGTTGAGCCAAAAAGAGACGGCCGTCGGTGAACTTAAAACAAAAGCCAGTACCCTGGTAACGGCCGCCGACGCGCTCTCCGATACGGAAAAACTGGAAACCTTCAAGTCGACCTCCAGCCACCCGAATCGTCTGGGTGTCGCGACGACCTCCGCGGCCAACCCCGGCTCTCACTCCATCGAAATCAATCAGTTGGCCACCGCGGAGACCTGGATCCAGGACACGACCACCTTTGATTTCGAGACGGAACTCGTCGGTGCCGGAACCTTTATCTATTCCTACAACTACAAAGAACGGACCATCACGGCCACGGCGACGACGACCCTCGAGGATTTTGTCGGTCTGATCAACAACGATGAAGAGAATCCCGGGGTCACGGCCAGCCTCCTCAACCAGGGTGGAAAACAGCGTCTCCTGCTAAATGGTCGGGAAACCGGCGAAGACTTCCAAATCACCATCAACTCCAAGAACACCGAGGTATGGAAACCAGATACCGGCGCATCGGACCCCACCTTCCTGGACGATGGAGAAAATGCGGTATTGACGGACAAGATCATCAATCTGGACCAATGGACCGACGCCCACACGGGAACAGAGACGATCACCATCAGTGGCACGAACAATGCCGGGACCACCATACTGCCCTCTCGCGTCCTGACCATCACGGCCGATACGACGCTGGCGCACCTTATCAAAGACATCAACTATTTCTTCGAGGGGTTTGCCACAGCCCGCTTGGAAAACGGCAAGGTGGTCCTCACCGATCACACCTCGGGGACCAGCAGTCTGTCGGTGAGCCTCACCTATGCGGCCAACGGCAGCGCGGCCAGCCTGGGCCTGCCGACGATGGTGGTCTCCACCGAAGGAGGCTCCATCTCCGAAAGCCTCACCTCCCTGACCTCCACTTATTTCGTCCAGACACAAAACGCCCAGAACGCCCAGGTCAAGATCGACAGCTTTACCCCCACCGCCGTGGCAGAGGTTCAGACGCTCACGCCGGATGCCGTGGCCACGGCCGGAACCTATACCCTGACCTACGGCGGTGAAACCACATCGAACCTAACCAAGAATTCCACCACCGCCAACATCGAAAGCGCCCTTAACGCGCTATCCACCATCTCGGCCATCGGCAATGTCACGGTCACTGGCGATGACCTTGGTGAAAGTACGAATGGCCTGATCGTCACCTTCGCCAGCTCGGCGGGCAATGTCTCGATGATCACCATCGATATTTCGAGTCTCACCGGTCCTACCGCCGTCACGGTATCGGAAACGACACGCGGCAACAACGAGGAATGGGTCAGCCGAAATTCCAACATCATCACCGACGCGCTCACCGGCACCACCCTCATCCTGCAGGATGTCAACGACACCGACAGCGACAGCAACATCATCCCCATCGAGATTACCATCAGCCGGGACACCGGCGGGGTCAAATCAAAGGTCACCAGGCTGGTCAGCAGCTACAACTCGGTCCTGACCTATCTGAAGGAGAAGACCGAGTACAACGTGGACACTAAGAGGCTGGGCATGTTCAGCAACGACATTGCCGTGACGCTCATCAAGACTCAGATGAAAGCCCCCTTCCTGGGAGTCCTCGATGGATTTTCCTCGGAAGATACTTATTTTCAGGTTCGCGACATCGGCCTAGCCTTTGATGGGCGCGGTCAGATGACGTTCGATGAGGGCAAGTTCAACGATGCCATCAAAGACGACTATCTGGCTGTCATCGAACTCTTGGGAGCCGCCGGCAAGGGGAGAAGCGACAGTGATACGGTCAAATTCCACAGCGCCAGCAAGATCTATACCACGCCCACGACCTATAACTTCACGGTGACGGTGGCCAGCGGCATCGTCACATCAGCCGGTATCAAACTGAGAACAGAGTCCACTTATCGTGACATGACCATAGACGGAAACTTGGTGAGCGGTAACGACAGCTTTGATGCCACGGGATTCGGACCCATCCACCCGGAAAACGGACTCTTTCTGCAAGTGGATCTCAGCTCCGACGGCACCTTCACGGGAACCGTGACTGTCAAGCAGGGCGTGGGAGGCGTTCTGGAAAAAGTGATGGATGACATCGTCGAGGCCAATGGCAGATTAGACATCACCTCTAAGGGCATCAAAGACAACATCAGGCGTCTCGAAGGCATCATCGAAAAAGAGGAAAAGCGATTGGAAAAACTGGAAGACCGCCTGGTTGCCCGCTTCGCCCGCCTCGAAAAAAACCTGCAACTCCTCCAGAGACAGTTGGCCGCGGTGGGAGCACTCTCCGCGACGATCTTTAGGTAGGGATCGGCAAAATGAACCAACCACTGTCACACGAAGAACTGTTGCAATTGAAACGCTGGAATACCCCTACCATCTACAACGGCTGGGAGCAGATCACGCAGCACAACCCGGCCCGTGACGCGTTCAATATCGAGGAGACACACGATTTCATGCCGCAGATGGGACCCATGGTCGGCCAAGCCGTCACGTGCGTCATCCAACCGGGTAGTGACGAGCACCGACGAAACAATCCGAATGCCTCGACTGAATATCGAGCTTATGTCGCGTCGGTTCCAGGTCCCAAGATCGTCGTCATGCAGGACCTCGACAAACCCATGACCTATGGCTCCGCCTGGGGCGAGGTGAACAGCAACATCCACAAGGCACTCGGGTGCGTGGGTGTCATCGTCGATGGAGCCATCCGCGATATGGACGAGATGAGCAACGCCGGTTTCAAGGCGCTGGCTCGGCGCCTGTGTGTCGGACATGCTCATGCCGTCCCGATACGGTGGGGCTGTGAGGTCGAAGTCTTCGGCCGTCACGTTCAACCGGGGCAACTCATTCATGCCGATAAACACGGTTTCATGGCGATCCCCTTCGGCGAAGAGAAAGGGCTATTGGATGCGGCTCGTTTCATGGACACGAACGAATGCAAACATTTGATCTCCGCGGCCCGCACTTCATCGGGTAAACCGATGGAACAGGTATTGCGGGAGATTGATGAAGGCGCGGCAAGATTCGCGGAGGCTGCCCGGGAACGGTTCAAGCGTGGTGGTGAGTGGTAGTGGTGATATCGTCATCGGTATTTGACATAGGCGACCTTATGTTCGGAAAAGAACTCGATACCCGTATGACCCGCTTCGGGCAGGCCGAATCCGGAGGCCTTAACGCCACCAAAACTGAGGTGCGGCTCTTTGACGGCTGTCATTAGATTCACGTGCGCCAAGCCCACCTCGGTCTCTTCCAGAAAGGTAAACGCCTTCTGCAGATCCGAGGTAAAGATCGACGAGGAGAGGCCAAAGTCGACTTGATTCGCCACTTGCAAGGCTTGCTCGAAATCAGCCACCTCCATGATACTCAGCACCGGGCCGAAGATCTCTTCCTGGGCAATCCTCATCTCCGGCTGGACATCGGCAAAGAGGGTGGGCTCCACGAAGCAGCCTTTTTTATACTCGCCGCCAGTCATCCTGCCACCCCCGCATAGGAGTGTGGCGCCTTCTTCTTTTCCCATTTTCAGGTAATCCAGGATGGATTCGAGCTGTTGCGTGCCGCAGACCGGCCCCATGGCAACCGCCGGATCCATCCCGTTTCCGACTTTGATTTGACGCGTCAACTCGAGCACGCGTTCCCGAAACTCCGCAGCAACTCCATGGATGACGATGGCGCGACTCGTTGAGGTGCACCATTGTCCGGCACAGGCAAAGGCCGCCTTGGCTACCGCCTCGGCGGCCTGATCCAGATCCGCATCTTCCAGGACGACAGAGGCATTCTTGCCGCCCATCTCCAACTGGGTCCGGGTCATGTTCCGGGCCGCCTGCTGATGGATCTGTCGGCCGACCTGGGTCGATCCCGTGAAGGAGATGGCCTTCACGAGGGAGTGGGTGACAAGCTCGTGGCCGAGGGTGCCGCCACTACCCGTGATGAAATTCAACACACCGGCAGGTAAACCCGCCTCCACAAAAAGCTCTACGAACTTTAGGCCGGTCTGTGGCGTGAGGCTGGCCGGCTTGAAGACACAGGTGTTGCCGGCCATCAGCGCGGGGGTGATCTTTCTCCCGGGGACATTAAAAGGGAAATTCCAGGGACTGATGATGGCAACGACACCCAAGGGCTGTCGAGTACTGTAGGCGAAGACACCGTCCATTGACGAGGGGGCCGTCTGGCCATAGACGCGCACGCCCTCGTGTATCTGGAATTCCATCTCTAGAATCGCCGAGTCGATCTCGGTTCGGGACTCCGTGAGTGTCTTGCCGTTTTCCCGAGTCAGGATTTCGGCAAATTCGTCCCTGCGGCGTTTCATGGCCTCATGGGCGACCTTGAGAATCGCCGCCCGCCTTTGGACCGTCCAACGCGACCACGGGCCAAAGGCCTCTTGAGCCGCTTCGATGGCGCGTTGGGCGTCCCCCCGCGTTGAAGCGGGCCATAACCCCGTCACCTCGTCGAGATTGGCTGGACACCGCTGTTCGAAGGTCGGGTGATCTGCCATGTCTTCCCATTGACCATTGATATAGATCGGGAATGTTTGCGTCATGATGCGCCCTTCCGCTAGTACGCCGCCCGATAAATGGTTTTCACATCCTGGAGGGTCATCGCGCGGGGATTGTTCTTCATCAGGCGGGTGACCTTCAACGCGCCGGCGGCCATCTGATCGATCGACTCCTCCGGGATGTCCAAGTCACCCAGGCGGGAGACGATGCCGACTTCAGAACACAGTTCCCTCACGGCGTCCACTGACGCTGCGGCCGAGGGGGCCGCGGCAAACTCACCGTTTGGTCTTCCCAGGGCGTCGGCAATCCGGGCGAACCTCTCCGGACAGCTCTCCAGATTGAACTGCATGACATAGGGTAACAACAGTGCGTTGGCCATGCCATGCGGCACGTCGAACATACCGCCCAGCGGGTAGGCCATGGCGTGCACGGCGGCCGTGTTGACGGATCCGAGGCACATGCCGCCGTAGAGACTCGCCATGGCCATGTGGTAGCGAGCCTCCAGATCCGAGCCCTCCGCAACGGCCCTCTTCAGATACCGTCCTATCAGTTGGATCGCCGCCAGGGCAAAGGTGTCGATAAAAGGATGGGCGAACTTATTGGTGTAGGCCTCAATCGCATGCGTCAAGGCATCCACGCCGGTATAGGCCGTTACCTGAGGGGGCAATGTCACGGCCAACTCGGGATCGATCAGCGCGACATCGGCGTAGAGGTGATCACTGACGATCCCCTTCTTCAGTTGTGCCTGCTTATCGGAAAGCACGGCGATCGGCGTGACTTCGCTGCCGGTGCCCGCGGTCGTGGGGATCATGACGGTGGGTAGACCGCGGTGGGGAATGTTGTCGATGCCAAAATAGTCTTGCAGATCGCCGCTATTGCCCAGGAGCACCGCCGTCACCTTCGCGGTATCCAGGGCACTGCCCCCACCCAGTCCGATCAAGACCTCGCATTGAGAGGAGCGAGCCGCTTCATGACAGTCCCATACGACCTCGATCCTCGGATCCGGTTCAACCTTGTCATACAAGGCGGTTGAGACATCCGCCTCAGACAAGATGCCCAGGAGTTTTTCGGCTATCCCCGCTCTGACGAGGCCGGGATCCGTGACGACAAAGGCTTTGCCGGCGCCGATCCGCCGAACGGCCTCCGGTAGCTCTTCGAGGGCGCCCTTGCCGAAGATCAGTTTCCCACTCATCTGGAAGGGTAGCGTTCTATTCATCATAAGACTCAAGCAATCTAAGGGCGTAGATACAATTCTGAAAAAAAGGCCTGGTTCATTTCCGGGTCACATTCCCGATCGTTGTCGTTGTCGTGATCGTAATCGAAACATGGGATTGGGGCAATCACGGGTATCGATTACGACAACGACAACCGCTGCGCTGATTACGACCACGAGGAGTGGCACACGGACTGGCACCTATGCGAGAACGATTCTGAACCAGGTCGAAGAACAGCACACTC
>JADFMM010000430.1 GCA_022563885.1 Planctomycetota bacterium
TCAATCGCTTTCTTGCGGCGGGCTTTGAAGAGTTGATGGTCGAATACGAACGTCACGATCAGGACCCGGTTCCAGAGGCACTCGCACAAGCGCGCCAGAATCTGCGAGAGGCGGAGCAGGCGCTGCTAAACGCCGATCTAAAGCTGGTCTGCGTACGTGATGCTGGCGGCGAGCACTGGGACCTGACCCTCGAAGGGCCAGTGGCACTGCCGGCGGGTGTCCAGGCCCAGGCGTGGCCGCTCTCCCTGAAGGCGGACAACGCCCGGTCGCTGCCGTTGCCCCTGAGCTGGAACGACCTGCCCACGACCCGCCTCACTGCCTTTTTTGCCTTTCGGCTGACGGTCGCCGTCGATGGCGCGGACGCTGTCGAGTGGGTGCGCAAGCTGCCGGTAAGCGGGTTCCCCGAGGGCCGGGTATCCCAGGTGCTCCGGCTGCTCATCGACAGTCCCGAGCGGCTGATTCAATTCCTCAAGGCGCTGCGGGGTCACCTGAAGTGAATCGGCATGATACTTGCAGACGACAGGCGGTATACCCATGACCGCACCCACCATGCAGGGCGATCGCATCTTATTGAATCGCTGTATCCGCGCTAGTATACTAGGCTCTGTCAGAAAACTCGATCTGGCTTCGAGCGGCCCTTTTTTCGCCTGGCTACATCCGGCTGCATCGACGATAAAACCAACATCGCCTGCTTCGCCGTCTTTGCCAGGCGAAATAATTGCTCGCTCTCGGGCCGACGACGGAGTTCTTAGACAGAGCCTAGTGTTCCATGACAGAACGACGTAGGAAACGAAGAGTTCGAGGGGGTCCTGCTCCGGCCTCCAGACCCACTGTTTCGCGAAAGATCTATTGGATCATCCCCTTTATCGTTTTGATCGTCGGTCTGTGTGTGACTGTCACGGTACAATCCCGCCGCAAGGTAGCGCCCGACCCTTCCACCCACTCCTTGCCGGGCCGTGACAGCAAAACGACCGCCGATGATCTCGCGTCATGGCTTTTTGGCAAGGCGGAAACGGTCGCACAAATCGAGGCCGAGGAACTTCGCTTGGCCCGTCTGGTAGAAGAAGCGTTTCCCCGGCATGAAGATGCTTGGTTTTTGTTGGGCTATGTCTATGGCGTGCAGGGTGACACCGATCGGCAAATCGATCTCTGGCAAAAGGCCCTTTCCCTGAACCCCAAACGCGCCGATATCTATGCAAAACTGGCCCAATTAACCAAAGATCAGGGAGATCCAGATCAGGCAGTGGCCTATTGGAGGCAAAGCTTGATCATCAATCCCCAGAATCCATCGGTGCTTTGGGCATTGGGGAATTGTTGCATAGAGTTGAACCAAGCCGCCGAAGCCGTTCCACTATTAGAGCAGGCCTGTGCCATTGATTCAGGATCGACACGCAATCATTATCTGCTAGGTCAGGCCTACCTGGCGCTCTCGAGCAGCACGAAGAGGCGCGGATCAAGTTTGAGAAAGCCATTCAGTTAGATCCGGACCACTTCAATGCCCACTTTGGTCTGGCACGCGTTTTTCGGTTCTCGCAGAAGCCTGAACGGGCAAAGACCACCCTGGCAAGATTCCGTGAACTCAAAAAGGCCTTTGATGCCTCTCTTCCAGAGAAGGAGATGCTTGATGATCTGTCGCATTATCTCACCCGTCTGTCGCAGCATTATTTGATGGTTTATCACATTTACAAGAACGTGGGACAAAAAGATCGAGGATTGTCGCACCTGGAGCGGGCCGTACAACTCGATCCTGGCAACACTGGCTACCTGGAAGCACTGGGTGTCCATTTCGTATCGAGTCGACAGTATTCCCGGGCCCTGGCCGTGTATCAGCGGGCACGCCGGATAGACCCCGACCAACCGATGTTTGCTGCTAATATTGGCAGAATGCATACACGTCTAAGGCAATACGGTCCTGCGGAACAGGTATATCAGCAGATTGTCAGGGAGCATCCCAACAATGGCTTGGGCTATGTTGAATTGGTGCGCTTGTACCTGAAGACCCAGAGGAATCTGCCGCGAACGGTCGGTCTGGCTCGGAAAGCCGTGGCACTTCAGCCCCATGCGACCAATTATCATCTTTTGTGTTGGGCCCTTGATGTCAATGGTCATTACCCCGAAGCGCTTCAGGCCATCCAGAAGGCCCTGGCGTTGGCACCCCACCATGGGACATACCAGAAGCTTCATGAAATCATCATGCAAAAAATGTAGACGCCTCCGCTGGGCGTGCTTTGTTCTGTTAGTCGGCCTCCTGGCGATGAGCGCGAAGGGTGCCATACAATTCACCGAAGTCACAGACGACTCGGGCATCACCTTCGTCCATACCAATGGGGCCTCGGGAAAGTTCCACATCGTGGAGACCGTGTCTGCCGGCCTGGCGCTGTTCGACTACGACAATGATGGGGACATCGACATTTATTTTCTCAACGGCGCCTATCACGATAGTGATCCCACGGGTAAACCGCCCCGTAACAGCCTCTACCGCAACGACGGTGGGTGGCGCTTCGTCGATGTCACAGAAATGGCCGGTGTCGGGGATCGAGGATATGGGCTGGGTGTTGCTGTCGCGGACTATGACAATGATGGGGACATGGACCTTTATCTCAATAACTACGGCCCCAATGTCCTCTATCGAAACAACGGCGACGGCACCTTTACGGATGTCACCAAATCGGCCGGGTTGGACGACGGGCCCCACATGGGGGCGGGCGCAAGTTTCCTCGATATTGACAAGGATGGGGATCTGGACCTATTCGTATGCCACTATGTCCATAGCCTGAAGGAGCTGGCCGCGCCCGCGAAACGCGGCGGTCGACCGGCCTATCTCGGGCCCGCTGTCTCGATTTACAGCAACACCATGGATACGCTGTATCGCAACAATGGCGACGGGACGTTTACGGACATCAGCGACGCTGCGGGGATCACCACCCAGGCCAGTGCCGGCATGGGCACTATCTGTGGGGATTACGACAATGACGGCGATACGGACATCTTCGTGGCCAGCGACATGTCGGGCAATCACCTGTTTCTCAACGACGGCAAGGGTGTGTTCGAGGAATTCGCCCTCTTTGCGGGCGTGGCCTATGACCATCATGGGGAAGAACAGGGCAGCATGGGTTTAGAGTTGGCGGACACTAACAATGACGGTTGGCTGGATCTTTATCTAACGACTTACCAATCCCAGTGGGCGGCTCTCTATCAAAATCTGGGCGACGGGACTTTCGATGACATCTCGCTCAAGAGCGGCGCCAGCAAAGGGACCTTTCCAAAAGTGACCTGGGGCTGCGGTCTTGTTGATTTCGATAATGACGGTGACCGGGACATCTTTGTTGCCTGTGGCCATTTGCAGCCCCACATCGAACACTACGACAACCGTACCACCTACCGACAACGTAACATTCTCTACGAGAACAATGGGGCCGGTCAATATACGAATATCTCCGAGCGTGCCGGCACGGGTTTGCAGGTGAATCGCGTGAGTCGGGGCGCGGGATTTGACGATTTGGACGGAGACGGAGACATCGATGTGGTGATTCTCAATTCCTGTGATAAACCCACACTGTTGAGAAACGACACGCCCTCACCCGGGCATTGGCTTCAGGTGCAGCTCCGAGGTGTTCTGACGAATCGGGATGGTGTCGGCGCCCAGGTGCGGGTTTTTGCCGGTGATCTGAT
>JADFMM010000431.1 GCA_022563885.1 Planctomycetota bacterium
ATATTGGGTCGCGCCCGATTGAGCGAAACCACAGGCGTAGCTGTCCTACGTCGCGGATTTCGCGATTGAGAAGCGATCAAAGATGGGGTGCAATTGGGCATTCAAAAGTCCAAGTTATTTCTTGCCGGTCCCTAATCACTGTCCCGTGCTGAATCCCTTTATGCTAACCATCCCCATTTCCCCTTGCATATTTTGTCCATGGATCACCATGCTGATAAAAGGCGCCTCGTAGCGCCAGCCTTTTATCTTTAGGTCGGCATTGTTGCTGGTCACTTCATGCGGTTCAAACAGCAGCTTCACCTTCACTTCCTGCGTTCCATACATCTCGAGCCCAACTAAGGCGCCGTCCGGGCTGCTCTCAAACTTTTGTACATTGTAGGTGCCGTCATTTAAGACGTAGGTGGGCATGTCCGACGTTCCGGTTGTGAGGGTCAGGGTAACCTTTTTCTTCTCCAGCCTGGGCAATACGATGTGGGCAGATCCCCGTTCTTCGTAATAACTGGCGATGGGTCCAGCGTTCAGCGACGCCGAAGAAACATGTTCACCTGCCCGCAATTTGTGTTTGAGCAGCAGATTTCCCAGCAGGTCGAGCTCATAAGCCCAATCGGGCATCTTGCTGTTGTCGATTCGAACGGTGTTTCCGGTGATCGATATGTCCGAGAATTTCCTGTACAGAAATTGCGAGTGGAGTTGAGCGGTGTTTTTTGCGGTGTAGCGGTCCGGATCATCTTTCACCTTATTGAACCACCTTATCCATTTATCCCCCGCCTGGTGGTTATTGGCGGGGTTCAGGGCTACAAAATTGGTCCAATGACTGGTCATGAATTCCGTTTCCGGATAATGATCCGGTGCGCTGTTCGGAGCATCCCAGGCGACGCCCCCCGTGCGCATGAGAACCATCAGGCCGTGGTCGGTGACATATTCCCTGTTCGGCGGCAAGCACGCATACTTGACACCCCAGGCGTGCATGAGCGCCCCGCTGTCCTCGGGGTCGCTGGGGTTGTAGTAGTAATTGGCCGCGGCGGTGCGAACGCTCTTGGGAAAGTCGATTCCGTACTCGTCGATGAGTTTCTTGAAGCATTCCATGTGACCCCACAAGACGTCGTAGGGTCTCTTTTTCTGACTGTCGGCCCATTCGGCCCTGGACGGTTTGCGCGTCTCGGCATCCCAGAATTCATGCCTGACGCCGTGCAAACCGAACTCGATGTGGGCCGCGTTCTCTTTTACGTAGTCCATTATCGTAAAATCGCTGTCGTTCACCAGAGCCGAATTATCCCAGTCGCTTCCGTGTTCGTTGGTGGTCGGGTACTGGGCGCAGATGTTGGATCTGTCGAATTCGCTCATGATAAACAGGCACTTGATTCGCACTCCCGCCGCCTTGCCGATGGAGACGATAACCTCGTAATCTTCCAAGGTCATCATTCGTCCGCGGGGCAGACCCAAGCGATAGGGACCGCCCGACTCGTGCAGGTCCCATCCCTCTTTCCAGCCCAGATCGTCAATGTCGATGGCCATGGGCTTGGGAACGTTTACGCCGACACTCTCGGTAGTGACAAATAAGAAAGCACTCGCGATGATGGACCTGAGTACTATGGCTGTCTTCACGTCCGCTCCTTATACGTAAGTGTCTCGTCTGTAACCATCCACAGGGCATATGTAACCCAATGTGTGTCTGTTTGTCACGTATTGTCTGGGAAGATGGAGAGGAGACCAAGAGAATATTCGGCAATACCATTGCCTGAATCTTGTTTTGAGCTAAGGGAACGGCCCCCATTTGCCCCCGGACATTTCCCAGTTCCATGCGCAGTGCGGATGTTTTATGATTGAAGCACGGCGTTCAAGCTGGAAAGGGTTTATCCATGAAACAGTATGTTTTGTCTGCAATGCTCGTGATGCTCCTTGCCCGTGTAGGCTGGGCCAAGACGGATTCAACCGGGGCTCTGGATAACTGGCCCGCCTGGCGCGGGCCGCTGGTCAATGGGGTCGCGCCGCATGCCGATCCTCCGGTTAAGTGGAGCAAGTCGGAAAACATCAAGTGGAAACTGGACCTGCCCGGTCAGAGCAATGCCACGCCGATCATTTGGGGCAATCGGGTGTTCGTGATCACGGCTGTCGAGAGTGAGCGCAGGGTAGACCAATTGAAGGCGCCGACGATGGAGCCGCCCGGCGGGTACAGGACCAAACGGCCCAGGCATTACTATCAGTTCCGGGTCTATTGTGTGGACCGCCAAACCGGTGATATTCTCTGGCAGCGCGTGGCGGCTGAGCGGGTTCCTCATGAAGGTCGCCACGGGACCAACACTTACTCCTCCGGCTCGCCCACCACGGACGGGAAGCGACTCTATGTAACGTTCGGCTCACACGGGCTCTTCTGCTACGATCTGGATGGAACCCTGATTTGGGATCGCGATCTGGGTGACATGATCACACGCTTCGGCTGGGGTGAAGGGGCATCGCTCGCCGTGCACGGCGATGCTCTGGCCGTCAACTGGGACCACGAAGGATCGTCGGAGGCCTATGCCCTGGGTGACCCTCTTTGCGACCTGATTACCGCTAAATCGCATCTTGACATGTATGAATCCACTTTGACACTACAGATGCTGGTTTTGAGAAGATTGAGCCTGAACAAGCCCCCATTTGGGGCTGATTAATGCCATTTTCAAAAGATACTGATGCGTATCGGATTCAGTGGACGGTGCGAGTAACACCCTTTCGAATGAGGAAACATTCGTGGGGATATAGGCTATTTAGCTGTCGTCCCAGCTTGTCTTGATAAGCAGAGGGAGATTACATGAGCCGCTGGAATACAACTAATATGAATTGTTTAGTAGGACAACCGGATGCGACCCACATGGAACAGCCCTTGGGCTGTTTTCCCATTGATGTGTCTTTCCCTCTGGGGTATAAGCATTTCTATGGTCGTAAAATCAGGTTTCCTATCCGTCACCTGCAGGCTCGCCGGAAAAAAGCGGCCTAGACTTCTTTGTTCTAGATTCTGGTCGTGAATGCGACAGGAGTGTAGATTACGATACGGTCACGCATCGGCAGCAAGAGCTGACCGTGCTTCGCAAGGGACGGTGTGTGAGTTCCTGATGATTCGCCGGAGGATCGTGATCGAGAATTTGACTAGCGTTCTGACACCTGTGGTGGCTGCTTGAACCATTGTTTGGAATTGCTGCCCGATCGTACATCGAATGGGCATAGGCGCTGCCACCGGCTCTTTTAGCTTTGAAGATTCAGCGGGGTAGACATGTCGGTAAACTCAGAAAAGATACTCAAAGGTTTGCTTTGGTGGCTGGTGGTCTTTCACACAGGCTTAGCAATTCTAGGAATCTTCGCAAAAGAAACGACAGTGTTTCTTGCAGAAAAATTCTTCAACTTCAAACTGGAACTCACACCTCAAATGTTTTGGGTAATCAACCCGTTCGCAGCATATCTTCTTGCGTTCGGAGGATTCATGGCAATCGCGGCCATCGACCCAAAACGACACAAAAGTGTGATCTACGTTGGAGCAGGGCTCCTGGCAGTGAGGGCTGTCCAGCGGACGATTTTTGTAATCACCGCCCCTGCCGCTCTACTCGTAGACACTTCCAAGTCTAGCATTGTTCTAATAATAGCAGTAGTTTC
>JADFMM010000157.1 GCA_022563885.1 Planctomycetota bacterium
CCACGAGTTCCCCGCGACGGAGAGTCGCCGAGATCGAGCGACAGGTCGTCTCGATATAGCGCATATCGGGCTCCCGATTCTCTGTCAGCGGGGTCGGAACGGCGATCAGAATGGCATCGGGCTCCGAAAGCCGTGCCATTTCGTCCGTTGCCTCGAATCTGCCGGATTTCACCATCTCCTTCATGGTGGCGTTGGGGATGTGCTTGATGGGACTGATGCCTCGATTGATCTTCTTGATCGCCGCCGAATCGACGTCAAAGCCCAGGACTTGGGCTCCGCCGAAGTAAAACTCGCGTGCCAATGGCAGGCCGACATAACCCAGTCCCACGATTCCAACGGTATACTTCATTGTTTCTTAGTCCGAAAAACCAGAGGCGATCTTGTCGATTCAGTCCATCCTTCATCGTCCCAAAGGTCGGATCACATCACCAGGCATTCTCGAGGAAATCCGCATAGGCCCGTTGAACGCCTTCCTGCAAGGAAACCGAGGGCGCCCATCCCAGAGAAAATATCATTGCACTGTCCAGCAGCTTCTTGGGCGGTCCGTCCGGCTTGGAGCTGTCCCATTCGATTCGACCCACAAAGCCCACCACGGCCGCCACCGTTTCCGCCAGACACCTGATCGTCTGATCCTCTCCAAACCCGACGTTGATCAAGGGCGGGCCTTCCTCCCGCCCCACGACCTGACCGTATTGATCTTCATTCAGATTCATCAGGTAAACGACCGCCCGGGCCAGATCCTCGCTAAACAGAAGTTCCCGATAAACAGAACCGGTCCCCCACAGCGTCAAACTCGGACATGAATGGACCTTGGCCTCATGCATCTTTCTTATCATCGCCGGTAGTACATGCGAGTTGCTGAGATCGTAGTTGTCACCCGGGCCGTAGAGATTCGTTGGCATCGCCGCCAGGTAGCGCGTGCCATACTCCCGGTTGTAGGCCCAACACTGCTCGATGCCTCCGATCTTGGCCAAGGCATAGGGACGATTCGTCGGCTCAAGATACCCCCATAAGAGGTGTTCTTCCTTCATAGGCTGCGGACAGAGTTTCGGGTAAATGCAGGAGGACCCCAGAAAAAGCAGGCGTTTGACGCCCGTCAAGTAGGCACTGTGAATGACGTTGTTTTGAATCATGACGTTGTCATAGTAATACTGAGCCGGATAGGTCTTGTTGGCGTGGATACCGCCGACTCTTGCGGCGGCCTGAAAGACATAATCCGGTTTCTCTTCTTGGAAAAAGGCCAGTGTCTCGGCTTGGTGGGTCAGATCCAATTCGTCGGAGGATCGGGTCACTACGTTGGTGTATCCCTGATGCTCAAGCTCGCGCATGATCGCTCCACCGACCAATCCGGCATGGCCGGCTATGTGTATCTTCGCATGGAGGTCCATGGTCAAGTGCTTATCTCAAGGATCGGCGGAGTGGCACCGAAGGGGTTGCTCGTTGAGTGACGATCCAATCGCAGGGCTGGCCTAAACCGAGTGTTCATGAAGCATCTTCTCTTCCCGAGCCCGCTTCCAATCGGCATCGGTCATCATCTTGGCGAGTTCCTTAAAGCTCACCTTCGGTTCCCAGCCGAGTTCGCGTTTCGCCTTGCCGGCATCACCCAGCAGAAGATCTACCTCTGCCGGTCGATAGTACCGGGGATCGATTTCGACGTACTCCTTCCAATCCAAATCAAGATGACCAAACACCTGGTCCAGGAACGCCCGGACCGAATGCGTCTCGCCCGTGGCAACGACATAGTCGTCTGGCCCCTCCTGCTGTAACATCAACCACATGGCCTCGACATAGTCGCCTGCAAACCCCCAGTCGCGCTTGGCGTCGAGATTGCCCAGGTAGAGCTTGTCTTGCAGGCCTTCCTTGATGCGAGTCGCGGCACGCGTGATCTTGCGTGTGACAAAGGTCTCGCCTCGGCGGGGCGACTCGTGGTTGAAGAGGATGCCGTTGCAGGCATACATGTCATAGGCTTCGCGATAGTTGACCGTCTGCCAATAGCTGTACACCTTGGCGCAGGCATAGGGGCTACGCGGGTGAAAGGGAGTGGTCTCCTTCTGCGGCGTTTCTACCACCTGCCCATACATCTCGCTGCTCGACGCCTGATAGTACCGCGCGGGGTTTTCCATGCTCCGCACGGCCTCCAGCATCCGCAAGGTCCCCAGTGCGCCGACATTGACACTGTAGATGGGCTGGTCATAGCTGACACGGACGTGACTCTGAGCCGCCAGATTGTACACCTCATCCGGTCTTACGTCGTTCATGATCGTCGACAGATTCCCTCCATCCGTCAGGTCTCCATAGATGAGTTTCAACCGAGGTTCCTCGTGCGGATCCTCATACAGATGCTCGATCCGGCCCGTCGTAAACGTCGACGCCCGCCGAACTATGCCATAGACCTCATATCCCCGATTCAGCAACAACTCAGCCAGATAAGAACCGTCCTGGCCCGTAATCCCTGTCACCAACGCTTTCTTCATCCTTGGTCCTCACAAACCCGATTTAAGTTCATAGTAGCCAAAAGCTTAAGTGTCATTTCGTTTAGAATGACTGTCAAGGAGAATCTAGCGAAACGATCTCGCCCTTGAGGGCCGACCGCCTCTCCGCTTCAACGAGCCGCACCGAGTCACGAGCGCTCTCCAGGGTGGTGACCGCGGGAAGGTCCTCGCCCTGCACGGTCCGCAGGAAGTGATCCAATTCCCAATCGTACCCGTCACCGGGGACCAGACTCGGAGTGAAGGCTTCCCCCTCGGCCGGGCAGACGCGGAAGGCAGGATCCCGGGTGCTATCGAAGACGATCGTTGCGCCTTCGGCGACCAGGTGAAAGCTCATCTCAAACCCAAAGCTGGGTGCCATGGTCCAGGTTCCCTCCGCGCTGATCGCCACGTTTTGCTCGTAAAGGTACTGGGTCGTCACATGGTCCAGATGGTCTCCGCCGCCCTTGACGCCGGCACTGAATACCGCCTTCGGCATCCCCAGGAGGTGCTGCACGTAATCGGAATCGTGGATGTGGAGGTCGAGCTCCATGCCTCCGGATCGGTCTGTGTTCATGAGCCAGTCCTCGTGACTCCAGGTCGGCCGCGCACTTAGACGCCGCAGCGATAACGAGAGGATCTCGCCGTAGCGGCCGGTGTCGAGAAGCTCCTTGGCTTTGGCGTATTCCGGCCAGAATCGAATGCAGTGACCTATCTGCAGCACCTTGCCACAACGCTCTGCCGTGTGAATCATTGCGTCGCAATCAGGCAGGCAGAGTGCCATAGGCTTTTCGCAGAGGACCGGGATGCCGCGGTCCAGCGCGCGACAGGTGTACTCCCGGTGGAGGAAGGTCGGCAGCGTGATGGAGAGGGCATCCATCTTGACCGTGTCCATCATGCGTTCGAAATCCCCTAGGATCTCCACGCCGGACAGGTCAAGGGATTCGGTGGTCTGGGCCACGTTGCCGACGGCTCGATCGACTTGCACTCCTTCGGGATTGGCATCGCAGATCGCGACTATCCGGCAATCGTCCCGCCTGGCGTAGCAGTCGAAATGCATTCTTCCCATGAAGCCAAAACCCAATATCCCTACTCTAATCATTTCGTCTCATCTCCTTACGTCTGTCATCCGAGTCCGGGAATGTTGCATCCCCCAACCAGCCCCCGGTGACCGGCCGCTGCCCGCCGGCTCACCGATGCGATGGGCTGGAGCGTAACCTAAGGAGGGGTGTTGCGCCAAACACTATACTGGAGGCCTAGGAGCCTGTCGGAGAATTCCGTCGTCGGCCCGAGAGCGAGCAATTTTTTCGCCTGGCAAAGACGGCGAAGCAGGCGGATGCAGCCAGGGGGAAAAAGGGCCGGCTCGAAGCCAGATCGAATTCTCCGACAGGCTCCTGGACGGAAATCGGGCAGGAGACCAGGCTCCTGCGCTAAGGACGCGTAAAGGTCCGCTCTCTATTGGGAGAGCACAGCGCGTAGATGGGTTGGGTACGGCCGCTTATTGAAATAAAGACAACAACTCCGCGAAATTCTTGTTACGCTTTGGCAACATTGCGGTCTTATAGAGGTATGAGCTAAAGAAACGCACTCATCTAAGTCGATAACGAAGAAAGGACATGAGGAGCAATCAGGCATGTATTCCAACAGAACGATCGTAGCGGTTTTAACGGCAGCCTTGCTGGCCTTTGTGCTGGGCCACGTCATGGTCGCGTTCTTGATAGCCATCACCATGGCCCTCTTGATTGCCAGTTCAGCACAGCGAGAGGCGGCCAGGCCCGAATTATCCGACTTTGCAGATCACGATTGGTCGATCGCCGAAGAGCAGCATGACATTCGAGTGATGTGTAGCGCTTGTTCGGATGACGATATCATGCGTTTCATGGCGGGCCGAGGTCACCACATTGAACTGGACTGCAGGACCGTCCCCTTTCTTCCCCAATGCGTGATCGTCAGAGGAAGATGGCAAGACCCTGGCGGCCAGTCCCATCATGCTGATCTAGGGCACATTTCACGGCCGCAACTTCAGCATCTTTACCAAGAGTTCGAGAGTCACCCGGATTGGCAGCTACAGGCCAAACCTTCACGGATGTTCACCCCTTCCAGGACGCAGACGTTTCCGGGCTTGCACATCGATGTCGCCCTGATGGAACCCTCCCTGGCCCAGGCCTGTTAAGGCTCTTTCTGAAAACTCCGTCGTCGGCCCGAGAGCGAGCAATTTTTTCGCCTGGCAAAGACGGCGAAGTCCGCCATAGGCGGATTGGTTTTATCGTCGATGGAGCCGGATGCAGGGTGCCATGCCCACGCTTGCGTGGGCATGCGGATTGAAACAGACCATCCAATTTCCAGAGATTCATGCTTACGCAAGCGTAAGCATGGCACCCAGCGCTCGTCTTCGACCCTGAGGCTCAGACCCGAAGGGAAGCCAGATCGAGTTTTCATACAGATCCTAGGTCCTCTTACGGGTTTTCTCCGTCTCTGTCGCTTGCTTCAAGGCACGCTTTTCGGCGTGTGTCAGGCTGTGGATGCCCGAACGGTGAACCTTCTGGAGAATGCTGTCAATCTCCTGAGTCGTAGCGTGTTGCGCCGTAATCTTCCTCTCCCATCGGCCTTTCTGAAACTTGCCGACGAGGCGATGACGATATTTATCTGAATAGACGTAGACCCCACCGGCAATCATGCCTCCTAGATGCGCTGCTTCTCCACCCGCGTTGGGTCCGTCTTTCCACACCGCCGACAGGGCGATCAGCATCGTCCCAAGCGCCACAAGCCACAGGTGAATAGGGAAAATCCCCCAGACATATACCGGCAGTCGAGGAAAAAGTATCGCACAGGCGGCGAGTATGCCCAGAATAGAGCCAGACGCGCCGATTAGGGGAACCACACCGTAGGCGTTGGGCTGCAGAACGTTCAGCCCGAGCAGCAGCGGATACATCAGACCACCGGCGATGCCACAGACTAGGTAGAATCTTAGAAAACGTCTATCACCCCACAATCGTTCCAAGAGGCCGCCAAACATATAGAGCACCAACATGTTAATGGCGACGTGCCAAAAACCGCCATGGAGAAATTGGTACGTGACGTACCGCCACACCTGCAACGTTGTCCCGATCGTCTTGGGCCAGACAGCGAAATAGTCCGTCAGGAGCCGGTCAGGGCCGAATGACTGCACCAGAAATACGCCTCCATTGATCATCATGAGAATCTTGACGATGCTGCTCACGGGCGGAAACGCAAAGCCCATGTGGCCCCCCATCTTAGCGTTTGAATTGTAACCGTCCTGCGTGTATTGTCTGTCGTATAGCCCCATGGGTCCTTTTCTTCCGGGTGATTCGCCGTTTCGGTCAGCCGATAATGTCATCATATCGACTAATTTCACCACCACCAATTCAAAATGCGTTTGCCCTTTTAACAACAGCCGGGATGCTCTGCGGCTAAGATCGCTTAAGGCGCCCGACCGCCACGAAAATCGAGGTTCCCACGATCAAGAGTCCGACGCCTATGATTTGGGAGATCGTCAGGTGTCCGTATTCATAGGGGTTGTCGTCGCGCGATAATTCCAAGAGAAAACGGACCATGCCGTAGAGGGCAAGCATCAGCCCAAAGGTCTGCCCGGGACTGACCCCCCGGGCAGGGTCATCTGTCCCTCTGCGGCCCTGGGCCCGATTCCAGAACAGATAGAGCACGCCGGACAAAAGCAAGGACGTCAAAGAGGAGTAGACCTGGGAGGGGTGTACGGCGAGGCAGCGGTACCGTCCCTCTGTCACGTCAAACTGCTGTTGGGTTGTCAGGGAATCCAGGGCCCGGGGATACCATCGTCCCTCATCGATGAGGCAGTACTCATGCCGGGGAATCTGCAGGTGAGACTCGGTACGTCCCCGTTCCACGTTGGGGTTGATCTGACTGGTGTAGGCGTAAGACCCATAGGGAAAACGGATGGCCCAGGGCAAGGTCGTCGGTTGGCCGAAACAACAGCCGTTGAGCAGACAGCCGATGCGGCCAAAGGCCAAGGCGATCATCAAGCCCACGGCCATGACGTCGAGGCAGCGACGAACGGGCATCTTGTTGCGACGCAGATAGAAGCCGATGACGAAGAGGGCCAAGACCACGCCGCCCAAAAACTCCAGGCCACCCTGCCAGATCTTCAGTACATCCAATGGGTTGTCGCGAAAGCGATCGTAGTAGTGAACCACAAAGAAAATCCGCGCCCCCACCACCCCGGCGATGAGGGAGTAGAGCGAGGCGTTGGTGATCAGGAGAGGATCCAGCCCATCGCGCAGGCTCAGGCGCCGCATGACAACCACCGCCACCATAAAGCCGACGACCATCATCGTGCCGTAACTCTTGATGGTCATCTCTGTAAATGGGATCTTTAGAAGCTCTGGATACATGACTCTGGATGGACGTGTCACCCCGGCATCGGCTAAACCTAATACTCGCCATCGGGATGATCCATGATCTTGTTGCCCGGGCCGAGGACCACCACCTTGGGAGTCACACCGCATGCCTCTTCCTGGGTACAGTAGGCGAAGGCCAGGATGATGACCAGATCCCCCTCCTTGATAAGTTGAGCCGCTGCCCCAAGAATGCTGATCTCACCAGAATGACGTTTTCCCGATACGACATAGGTCTCAAGGCGATTGCCATTGTCGAGATCGGCGATGAGCACGCTCTCATAGGGCACCAGGCCGGCCGCTTCCAAGAGCACCGGATCAATCGCGACGCTCCCTGGATACTCGATCCTCGATGCGGTCACCGTCCCTCGGTGAAGCTTACCTTTGAGTATTTTTATCAACATGAGTGGTGGTTATCGGGCCAAATCTTGGTGCTAGGTCTTTGTCAACACACATCGCCGTTCCGGCGCATTATACCCTAGCTCGGGCCGAGGTCTACGAGAATGTTGTCGATCAAGCGGGCCGGGCCAATCTGGACCGCAAGGGCAATGAGTAGCCGCCCCCGAACTTCTTCCACGGGTATCAGCGTCTCACCATCAACGATGCTCACGTAGTCAATCTTTGCTCTGGGAATTTGCTGCAGCTCGTCCCGCATGCTTGCAATCAAGGCCGCCGCACTGCGCCGGCCCTGCGCGATCTGAATTTGGCAGGTCTGCAGGGTCTGATACAAACGGGCGGCCTCGCGCCGCTGCTCAGGATCCAGGTACTGGTTTCTACTACTGATGGCCAGCCCGTCCGGTTCCCGAATCGTGGGACAGACTTCAATGGCCAATGGCATATTGAGGTCCCGCACCATCCGTTTGATCACCAACGCCTGTTGGGCATCCTTCTG
This sequence comes from Planctomycetota bacterium, assembly GCA_022563885.1. Taxonomy (GTDB): domain Bacteria; phylum Planctomycetota; class Phycisphaerae; order Sedimentisphaerales; family Anaerobacaceae; genus JAIPFM01. Next base: position 7,752 of record JADFMM010000157.1, read on the forward strand.
GCCAAAGAATGCCACATCCGGCGCAACGATGTTGAATAGCTTGGTACAGACGGTGGTCACACCGCGAAAGTGGTCGGGCCGGGATCGACCGCAAAGAACGTCTGTGAGGCCGACCACCTGCACCCAGGTCGATGATTCCTGTGTATACATCTGCTGGGCCGTGGGCGCGAACACCAAGTCGACGCCCAGCTCATGGCAAAGGGCGCAATCACTCTCGAAGGGCCGCGGGTAGTCATCCATGTCCTCCTGAGGGCCGAACTGGGTGGGATTGACGAAGATACTCACGACCGTATAGTCGTAGCGGCGGACCGCCGCCGCCATCAGAGACGCATGACCGGCATGGAGCGACCCCATCGTGGGCACGAGGGCGACGGTGCCGCCCTTGCGCCGCGCGCCGGCGACCGAACGTCTCACTGATTCAATGGTCTTCACGACATGCACGTAACACCCCTGTCTCAACTCGAGCCGCTACGAGTATTCTCAATCCCTTCCATCTTGACCGACACAAACATAGTGTTGGATCTGCTCGACCAAGCGCTCTAGATGGGTTTCGTTCAAGCAATTAAACTCAGCCCCATCCAGGCAAATCACCGGGCTCGACGACCAACCTGCAACCAAGCGGTCATAATCATGACCCAGCCCATCCAAAAACGCAGTTTCAATCCCCCCTTCGTAGGGGCGATTTCGCTGACGAATTCGCTCCAGGCAACGATTTGACGAATCGCGTAGATACAGCAGCAGAGACGGCACCGTGATGCTCTGCGAAAGACGACCGTAGATGTGTTTATAGAGCGCCATTTGCCGCGGATCCAGCAGGCGATTTGCATAGACCCATTCCTTGTCGTAGAGATAGTCGGAGACGTAGAGTTGCCCGGATCTCAGCGCTGCGACCTCCAATTGACCCACTCGGTGCACGAGAAAGTGCAGTTGGGAGTCCAATGCAAAATCCTTACGGCCGGCGTAGACATCGGGCATGAAGGGATTGTCACCGTAGGGCTCCAAGAGGATCGTGGCGCTCAACTTGTCCACGAGCCTCCGGGCCAGGGTTGTTTTACCCACGCCGATATTGCCCGCGATGCTGATCAACTGCGGACGCCGAGCATCCAAGACAAAGTCGCCGCCCTGGAGTCGCCCCAACAGTTCCTTGATCGAGACGTGCAGGAGAGGATGGATCAAGTCGGCTGCCAGTTCATGCAGTGGGGCCAGCACAAAGGATCGCATGTGCAGCTGCCGGTGGGGCACCGTCAAGTGGGTCCGCGCGATGATCTGGTCGCCAAAGAGCAGCAGATCCAAATCGATCGTCCTGGCCCCCCACTTCTCCCCGCGCCTCCGTCCCAGACTCTTTTCTATGGCCCCCAGTTGGGCGTGGAGCCTCTCACCGTTCATGGAGGTGCGGGCCTGAACCACGGCATTGAGGTAGGTGGGCTGATCCTTTCCTCCCAGCGGCGCCGTCTCCCGGATGTCACTGGTCGCAAGCACCTCGATGCCGGGGTGGCGACCCAGACATTCGACGGCCTGGGCAAGCGTGTGCGCTCGCTCCCCAAGATTGCTGCCCAGCCCGATGTAGGCATCTGTCCAATCGCTCATGGCACTAAGAGCACCTAACAAAATGACTCTGCATTCAAACGGCTTATTCTGCGTATGGACGGCGTCAGGCTCCATCGACCGTCCTCAGACGGCCTGCTTCGCCTTCCTTGCCAGTCGCAGAAACGCTCGTTTTCGGTGCTGCGATTCATTTTGATAGGCACTCTAGAGACGGGCGATCCGATCAAGAGCTTCGGCCACATGTTCCGACTGCGCAAAGGCCGTGAGCCGGACATATCCCTCCCCCGAAGGTCCAAAGCCGACGCCCGGCGTGCCCACCACGTGGGCCTGCTGCAAGAGCCGGTCGAAGAACCCCCAAGAGTCGATCCCCGCAGGTGTCTTCAGCCAGAGGTAAGGGGCATTGACCCCGCCAAAGACCGTGTAGCCCAACTTGGCCAAGGCTTCACGAATCACCCTGGCATTACCCAGATAGTAGTCAATGGTCGCCTGGGTCTGCCGGCTTCCCTGTGGGCTATAGACAGCGGCCGCTCCGACCTGAGTGACATAGGAGACGCCGTTGAATTTCGTGCAGTGACGCCGATGCCACAGCATTCGCACGTCCACCGGCTGCCCCTGCTTCGTATGGGCCTTCAGTTCCCGAGGCACAACGCTGTAACCACAACGTACGCCGGTAAAGCCTGCCTTCTTTGAAAAACTACGAAATTCAATGGCGACCTCCTTGGCGCCGTCCACCTCATAAATGGTATGAGGAATGTCAGACTCCGTGATGAACGCCTCGTAGGCGGCATCGTATAAGATGATCGCCTTCCGGTCCCGGGCATAGGCCACCCAGTCGCTTAGATCGGCCCGAGTCGCGACGGCCCCGGTGGGGTTGTTGGGGAAACAGAGATAGATTAAATCGACGGGCGTTTCGGGGGGCGCCGGCACAAACTGATTCTCCGCCGTGGCAGGCATATAACAGACCCCCTCATAATGTCCAATGGCGTCGGCCGAGCCGGTCCGGCCTGCCATCACGTTGGTGTCGACATAGACGGGGTACACCGGATCTGCCACGGCAATCCGGTTGTCCAGCCCGAAGATCTCCTGCATGTTGCCCGTATCGCACTTGGCTCCATCGCTGACGAAGACCTCATCCAGATCCAGATCAACGCCCCGAGAGGAGAAGTCACCTTCCACAATGGCGCTGCGCAGGAACGCATAGCCAACGCCACCGTCGTCATACCCTCTAAAACTCTCCCCGACACCCATTTCGTCCACCGCCCGATGCATGGCATCCACGACCGCCGGGGCCAGCGGCTGAGTCACATCGCCTATCCCCATCTTGATAAGCTCAACGCCCGGGTTGCGTTCTTTAAAGGCGCTGACGCGTCGTCCAATCTCAGGGAACAGATATCCGGACTTTAGCTTCAAAAAGTGCTCGTTGACGGTCACCATATCGGTTTGCAAATCTCCAAAGGGATCGAGTTTCACGGACAACAAAGCGGGCATTCTATGGGCGACGGAGACCTACGTCAACCGACAGAGCGTTGGCCTGCAACCGCAAGCACGAGGACATAAACACGTTTTGCGCCCGCCTGCCTAAGGATCCGAGCACATTCACTCAAGGTGGCCCCCGTGGTCTTGATGTCATCGACAACGCAAACGCACCTTCCCTGGATGCTGGCCGGACGCCCAACAGCGAAGGCACCCTCTACGTTGCGGCGCCTTGCACCGACACTCCCGGCCACCGGCTGTGGTAGGGTTCGTCGTTTTCTCTTGAGTGCCATGGAGACGGGGATCCCCCGAAATCGTAGGACCCGCGCGAGAAGTTGTGCTTGGTTGTAGCCCCGACCCATGCGGCGGGTCCAGTGCAGCGGCACAGGCACGAAGACCTGAATCTCGCCGGCAAGGGGATGCCCCTGCAGCATATGACCGGCCATCGGTCCGAGGACGGTATCCATCTCGGTGCGACCGTTCTTGAAGGCCAGAATCATGTCGCGAAAACCCAAATCGTAGACGCCGCAGCGCAAGAGTTGGTCGAAATGGAATCGCTCATTGACGCACTGGGGACAGCGGCGGTCGAACACGGCGTATGCACTCACGTCCAGTCCACAGGTCGGGCAGTACTGTCCCGCCGTACAGGCCAAGATGTCACCCCAGCACGATTGGCATAGCGTTCCCTGCTTGACGGGTGTCGGCGTCTTGCAGTTCAAGCAGAGCCGCGGCCAGAGCAGGTGTCCGACCCCCTCGCCCAGAACTCGAGCGAGCCGTTGACCGCCGTCCACCATTCTCCCATAGGGACCCTTCATGCTGAGGATAGTAGAACTGAAAGGCTTGGTGGTCAAGTCACTGGAGTGAATTGCGCCCTGCCCGATGAAGTGCGCCTGCTCACAAATCAACCACTTCGACTCGATTCCTACCGCCTTGCTTGGCGACATAGAGCGCCCGGTCGGACTGGCTGGTGACATCTTCGGGAGTGCTGTTCGCGTCATACTGCCCCACGCCGATACTGACAGACAACGGTATTTGATGCTCATTCCAGAGAACGGGTGTCTCGGACACCGTCTGCACCATACGCTGAGCAACGACAGCCGCGTCGTCGATAGACGTGTCGGGCAGAATCACCGCGAATTCGTCTCCTCCATAGCGTGCGGGAATGTCGATTTTTCGAATGCAGTTGCGGAGTCGCCTGCTCACCTCCCTGATGATGCTGTCCCCGGCCCGATGTCCATAGGTGTCATTGACCCTCTTGAGGTCATCCACGTCAATCATCACCATGGAGATCTTCCCGCCATGCCGGCGGGACCTCCGCAGTTCGCGCTCCAACATGTCATAGAAGGTTCGATGATTAACAAACCCCGTCAGTCCGTCTGTTGTCGCCTGGCATTGCATGCTCTCAAACATTTTTACGTTGCCAATCGAAGCCCCGAGCAATTGGCCAAACAAGTCGATCAACGCGATTTCGTGAGGGGCACACGGTCCATCGCGCTTGTCTGCAAGATTCAAGACGCCCACCACTCTCTCATGGCAGATGAGTGGCACCAGTAGACAGTTCTTGGTCTGATAATGACTGGCAAACACCCGTTGGGACCTGTGAATGACGGGGGTGCGGTGGGTGTCGATGTCTTCTATCACGACAATCTCCTTCGTAGACACGGCGATGATCATCGGTGTGGGAGGCGTCTGGTTGAGAGACACGATGGTGTTGATGGGATAGGGATGGTTGTGTTTGACCAAATGCAGAATACGGCTCTTTTCGTCAAGTACATACAGGGAGCCCAAGTGCATGTCCACCAGCGTTGGGACGTGATCGATGCACACTGAGGCAATCGATTCGAGATTCAGACAGTTGATCTGTCGAGCCAGGGGCGTAATCTTTTCCAGGAGTGTCCCGGCCTCATTTGAACTGAATTGAGGTTCTGTCTTCCTGTCCACTTTTAATCTCTTTTGGTACAGACGCCCTGCGGGTCACGGACTCGTGCTGCGAGTCGATTGCTTATAGAGATACTTCGGAAAAAAACGCCCGCGTATCCTGGGCTTTGTCGAAAAACTCGGTCGTTGGCCGGAGCGTACCGAGGGTGGAACAAACGACCCTCGGTCTGCCACGGACATCGAATTGGGCGCCTTCATGGAAATCACATGGCCCATCTGGCATTCACCCAGAAAGTTCGGTGAACACGCCCACCTGCCGCAGAAAAAACAGACTCTCTTCAGTGACATGAGCAAATCGTTCCTACGAAATACTAAAAATAAAGAGTTGACCACGGAAAAAATATATTTTACATTTTGCAAAACGTAAAATATGATTGTAGTATCTGACCAGTGAATCAGAGCAGCTTCATTGAGTTGAGTGCTTCGAACTGAGCAAAAACGCAGACCCTAAGGTGTCTGGGTCTAACGATGTGGTGAAGAATGATTGACGTGATGGAAGAGCAGACTCCCAGCCTAACCAGAGCCATAGGGATCCCGGCAAAACTCTACCGCATTGGCGAGCTCGTCAAGCACACCCCGTTCTCCCGGCAGACTCTGCACAACTACACGATTATGGGACTCATCAATGAGGCCGAATGGACGGAGGGCGGACACCGCCTCTACCATGAATCGGTTTTTGAAAGACTGGGCCAGATACTTGCGCTCAAAGAAACCAAAACCCTCTCTGAAATCAGAGACATTCTGCTACGGACCGAGCAGCCTTAGAAGACGGCGAAAGCGTCGCCTCCCGTCGATTCGCTCGTCAGAGCATGTATAGACTGCAGCCGAAAAGGTGTGCAGTACAACCTTGATGTTCATGGAA
>JADFMM010000432.1 GCA_022563885.1 Planctomycetota bacterium
GTTCCATCGTGTCTTGATCGGGTTGGGGGCGGTGACAGTCGTAGCAGGTGACGTTGTGTACCGCATGTTGGCTCTTGGCATACTGATGGATGATGGCAGAGGTTTCGCGGCGGTGACATTCGACACATTTCCCGGCCGCCCGGATGAAGTCGGCAGTCGGTTGTGATGTCTCGCGCAGTGGTCGGGCTCTATTCACCAGAAGGGCACTGACCACCAACGCAGTCCCCAGAAAAACTGCTATGAATACGTATTTGAATGTCATGACGATCCTGGAGTTTTAGGGATTTGTCCGAATGGCCCCAGCGTAGTCCTCTGTCTTGTTCTTTTGATACAAAAGACAGTACGTTGGGGGGGGTAGTCGGGTCAAGGCGTATTTGGATTCACCATGGCCATCCGAGGAGAAAGAGCCATTAACGTGGGCGTATGTGGCCAGGCCGCTGATGTTTTCGTCCACCTTCTTGGATAGTAAAATGTCAATTTCGTCGGCCAAAGCAGGCCGCTCACGTCATGACCAAACCAGTAACCTAGCATCTTACCCAAGACATCGCAGGGGAGGTCTGCGCTGGCAAGGATATAGACGTCTTCCGGGCCGGCACCGGCGTCACGCGGATTGAATCACCCCGCCCTTGAGGGCGTGCTTACATCGCACCCCTATAGTATACCTGCCCATCCCGTGAGGCCTCTTCCACAGCGCCCTGGTCTCTGAGTTCCTCCACATACTTGGTGACCTCATGGGGATAGAGAGAGAGTCCACAGGCCAAGTCTGCGATCGAGCAGGGTCGTCTCTGCAGGAGCGCCAGGATATCCTTCTGATGGGCACCGGGTCCCGGGATGACCTGAAAGCCCCGCGCATACTCGGCAATCACTTCGGCGGTCTCGTGGAGTCGGCGAGCGATGCGTTCCAGCTGTTCCTTCGGTACGGGCGTGGCGTAGCCTTCGACGGGGGGACGCACGACGGTGTTGACCTGGACCCGGTCTGGGTTAATCCGCTCGATGCAGCGAGCCAGATTCTCTACCTGGGCCTCGACGGTGGTCACGCCGCTCAACACGAAGACTTCGAGCCAATACTGGCCCTGGAACTCGCGACGAAACTGAATAAGGCCCTCTACCATCTTATCGAAGGTGATGTTGGGGTGGGCCCGATTGACATACTTGAACAGGTACTCCGTCCCGGCACAGAGAGAGGGCATCACCAGATCCGCCTGTGCGAGGGATTTCCTGATATCGGGTTTCCAGAGGAGAGAGCCGTTGGTCATCACGGCCACTGGAATGGCAGTGATTGCCTTGATGCCGGCGATCAACGCACCGATCGAGGCGTAGAGGGTGGGCTCGCCCGATCCCGTCAGCGTGATGTAGTCCGGCGCCGGATTCAATTTCTCGCGAATCTCCGTCACGATTTCGTCAGGAGATAGCCACTCGCTACGTTCTGTAGTTTTGTGGGTGGTCCGGTCGAGCTGACAGTAGATGCAGTCGTAGGTGCAGGTCTTGTAAGGAACCAGATCGACCCCCAGCGACTGGCCCAGTCGTCGGGAAGGCGCGGGGCCATAGACACAGTTTCGTTGGGCTTGCTTCTGATCGGTCGTCATTGTGTTAGCTCATGCAAAATAACAAAATCGGTTGATGTGATAGGGCGCCACCCGCGCGGGGACGCTGTTCCTCAGGGTGCGCGTAAAGTATTCGAGTTCCTCCTGCAAGCGGTAGCGCGGGAGTCCCTCCGAGAGGGGCGAGAGATAGATCCAGTCCGAACGCGTCCACGCCAGGGACTCAAGCAATTGCACGGTGGCCGTTCGGTGCGCCTCACGGAACGTCTCTCCGCCGGCGCCCACCAAAACCATGATGCCCAGACCCATGTCACTCTGTCTGTGGATGCGGACCGCCTCCTTGAAATCTTCGATCCGATTCGATTTTCCTAACTTCTTGCGCAAGGCCGGCAAGCCCGTTTCCAGACCGGCATAAACAGTCGCCAAGCCCTGCGCCTTCAGGTCACCCCAATCCGCCGCCGTGCGCGTGGGACTGTGATCAGGGTCCCAGAAGGCAGCCACCTGACGCTTCCGTGGACCCACCTGTTCCGCTATCCATCTCAGCCGGTCGATGAGGGTTGGCTGTGGTATGGCGAGGGCGTTGGCGGAACCGAGAAATATCCCATCACGAAGACCGATGGCCGATCCCAGCAAGGTCTGGATCCCCTCCAGGTGACGCTCAAACTCGGGGTCGGAGAGGATACGAAAGGCCCGGTCTCGATAGAACGCACAGAAGGAACACTCTCCATGGGGACACCCCAAGGCCGGCTGGATCACCAGATCCTGATAACGATCGGGCGGCAGGATAACGACCGGTTCGAGATACGCTGCCTCAAATTGAGCGGACCACTCGGTCCAGCGACGATCGGTCCACGCCTGCACCCACTCGAGCCTGCCTATGACGCGCTCACGATCGGTTAGATGACCGCGCAACTCGACCTCCAGGGTATCCTGCCTCAAGTAGTCGATGAACTGCCCTGCCAGTTCCTGCGCCAGGCCATGGACGGACTCGGCCGTCTCGACAGGTCGAGGCTTGTCCCTCATGTGCCGGTAGCGCACGACCGAACCATCCATGAGGCGGCGATAGATGGTTGACCCCTGGCGGAGCGAGAGCCAGCGCCCCTCACAGTCGATCCTCAGGGATTGATCCGGCTCCGCTGTAATGAGCAGATCGAACTGACCGGTTCGTACCCGGATCAGCATCTCCGACAGCTCTTGGTTATTTCCTATATGCATGCGATGATTCACCTAGTCCAGTGACGGCCCCATTGTTGTAATCGAGGCTCTCCCCAGGGCATCGACGCGCTGGGCCTGTAGCTCCAGGCCCCAGTCTGATTCGGCCTCATCGAACTGGACCCGATCCAGGATGGAAGTCTTGGTCTCCAGGGTCGTGCGGAAGGCCGCGCCGAACGTCGTCACCGGGAACCCGACCAAACCGCCGCCCTCCTTCAGTTCGGCGATGCCGACGCGGTAGACCGAGGTCGGGCGCATCAGGTTGTGAAAAATCAGGGCGGCCGTCTTGGCCTCCTTGATATTGGACTCACCCAGCCGGTCCAGCGCCTTTTTCAGATACTCGGCCGCCTGATTGGGCAGGGTCGGCACCTGGAGTCGGAGGGTCTCCAGATGGTCGCCCGCCTCTGCGTTTTGACCTTGCTCCAGCAGGATCTGGACCAACCGCAGACGGGCCGCGACATTGCCGGGCGAGGCCTCCACAATGGCCTGAAGGTGTCGGGTCATGCCCTCTTGCCGTTCGGTGTCATCCTGGGCCCGGGCGTAGAGTTCGACCAGCTTGTACTGGGCCACCAGATGCCGGGGCGCCTGCTCCACCACGCGGAGGAACTCCCGGCGGGCCTGATCGTCGTTCCGCTGGGCTTGATAAACCTCCGCCAGGATCAGACGCAGCGCGGGGTTGTTCGGATCAAGGGTCAGGGCCTTTTGGATCTGCACGAGGGCCCGCTCAGGGTCGTCGTCGCGCAGATAGGTCAGGCCGAGATTGGCATAGCCCAGGGGATCGCAGGGCAGGGCCTGGATCAAGTGGGTAAACTCCGCTTGAGCCGCCTCGAGGCGGTTCTCTTGCAAATAGGC
>JADFMM010000014.1 GCA_022563885.1 Planctomycetota bacterium
GAAACGGTGGTTCCTGATCGCCTTGATCGTGGCCCAATCGCCTGATCTCTTGATCCTCGACGAGCCTTCAGGGGGGCTCGATGTGACCGTGCGTCGCAAGTTCCTCGACTTGCTGCTCGAGTTAGCCAGTCAGCGGGAGATCACCGTTGTCATCGCCTCGCATATCCTCTCCGATGTGGAGCGTGTGGTCGATCATGTGGCCTTCGTGAAGGAGGGGCGGGTCGTACAACAGTCCCTGTTAGAGGATCTAAAGACCAGGGTTAAACGCCTGTGTCTGCCGGTGGGGACGCAGCGCCAGGATATTGAGAAGCGTTTTCAGATTATCTCCTACCAGGTGCAGTCAGAGATTGTCTTGGCGACCGTCAGCGATTTCGAGGAAGAACGCACGCAGGGCCTGTCATGTCGGGTTGAACACCTGAATCTGGAGGAGCTCTTCCTCATTTACAACACCTCAAGCGACGTCAAGCAGGTGGCCTCATGACACCGTCAGACTATTATGATGCCCGTCGGCAATTCCGTCGCATTCTGGCCCTGGACTGGTCCCTTTACGCGTTGGATTTTGTCTATGGCTCTGTCTACGCCCTTCTAGGTTTTTTTATTTTTCGCCGAGTCGGTCACAGTCAGGTATACGATGTGATCGCGCCATTTCTCCTGGTATCGGCGTTCATGGCATACCAGACGTGGCACGTCTGCGCCCCCAATACACGATGCGCAACGGCTTTCTTTTTTTTCAATCTGCCTCACCACCGACATATCGCGTTCTATGCCCATCTGGCCCTATTGAGTCTGGGCGGACTGTGGCTGATTGCAGTCGTTTTACTCGGGTGTGCACTGAAATTGGGTGGGGCAGCCATCACGGCTCACTATCGTATTCATCCCGAGATGCTCGTTTTGCCCTTCGTCGCCATCGCCTTAACGATGGCGCACGTGTATTTGATACGGGGTTGGCCCTACTGGTGCAAAGCAGCCGCCTTCTTCATTGCCGTATGCTCATGGTTTTTCGGGAAACTCTATCTGATTGACGCCCACCCTCCCCTTTCGAGAAATGACTTTTGGCCTGAGCGTGAGATGGCGTATTGGATACAGCTATGCATCGCCGGCATCATGATGGGCGTGGTTTGGAGCTTGATCGAGAGAGTGCGAAGTAAGTGGCAGAATCGCCAGATAGGAGGCATTCGATGAATTCCAGTTGGCTACTTCTAAATGTCTTTCGACGGAAAATCTGGGTCTGCCTATTTATAGAATTTGTGATCGTCCTTCTCGTTGCCCTCAACGACATCAACCCGAGTCGGCGTGAGTCCATCTGGGTTAGCGTAAATGTGGCCTATCTGCTTGCCGTAGGATTGAGTTTCCTTCTATGGTTTCAGACAGGTTGTAATCGTCTGCCCTTTCCCGTGAGTATACGGCAGCGGGCCTGGTTGCCCATGGTTGCCTTTGGCATGATCTGGGCAGCAGGTGGCTTGGCCCTCCTCCTTGCCGTTCTCTGGCTATCAACATGGCCCCGTGAACTCATTTCGGTCATCCCGTCTGTTGTAGGACGTATCCCGCTCTACCTGCTGGGCTTCATGATCATGTTTAGGATCTTGTCCACCAAACCCTATCTGATTGGTTTCGTGCTTTGGTTCTTCATTCCAGTACATCAGGACAGGGCTACATGGTATCAAGCCTGTGTTTCAACCTACAATCTGTGGTGGCCACTGGCGCTCGCGGCGATTGCCTACTATGTCTGGGAAGCACCGACCCAGCTGGCCCAACAGGATCGTCTGCTGGTGGGCCAAAGCGCCGGCCGCAGTCCATTTCCGCAGCGAGACATGAGTATCTCCCCGCGCCGTGCTCCACTCTCATGGATGGGTGATGTGATCGAATGTGGATTATTCCTAGCGGGTTGTCTCCTGTGTGTGCGATTCTTTTTGATAATGTTCATGCCGGATAGTCTTGGTGATCCGTTGTCATTTGTTAAGCTGATTCTTCCTGCGATTATGGCATTTTCACTGGTTATGATCGTTAAGAGCGTCTAGCAACAGGCTCGATGCAGCGGCTTTGGTTCCAATTCGGCGTTGGGCTTAGTCTTGATGCAGATGACCGTCATTCTCATTCCGGTGGCTCAGGCCTTGGGTCTCAAGAAGGGCATTGCATCGCGGTGCGACAGATGTCACATGCGAAAGTTCATATGGCAGCCTGAATGCCTTCATTGTGGCAACCCAGGTCCCGGTACGATATCCAACAAGCGCCTGGCCTCTGTTGTCCAGGGTAAGCCGCTTCAGACGCCGTGGGGGCCAAGATTTGCCATTAAGGCGATGATTCCGTTGCAACTTTTTCTCGTACTTGGTCTTATGGGGCGTGCAGGGAATCGACCCTTTGTGGCCTATGGGGTTTTCCTCGAGTTTGGACAAGGTGTAGACCAGCAAATCCGAGAGAGGGCCACCAGCCACATTAAAGACTGGGTCGAAGCGAACACCTCATTGGAGGACTGGCTAGTTAGGTCTACGGATTCAACTGGAGCCCTAGAGGACGTCCCGGAAAGATTTCGCCTCAATGTGAGGTTGTTTGCTGGCAGTCTCTGGGTACAAGGCTTGGGGCTGCGCTGGGACCCTGCTGTCACCCTCCCCGAACAGATGGCGCAGCACCTAGCCAATCAAATAAAGGACATCTGCCCTGTTCAACTGGTCCCCAGCGAGCGAGTCAGCTACGCTAGCAGTCCCCTGTTCCAGACACGTGGCTATCTGGACAATCAAATCCACTGGAAAGTGCCGTAGAGTGTAACGACCAGGCACAACACTCTCTAGACGTTCCAGCCAGTGGAATTTTTTGGGTCCACTGGCTGTCAAGATTGGTGTCACTTCAGCGGACCCCAAATCTCAACAAGAAGATTGTATAGGAACGGATCGTGCTCTTGCAGTTCGGCAGCGACGAAGGGGTAGAAGTCGTTGCGGTAGAAAAAGGCCTCGGTCCCCTCGGCAAAGTATTCCTTGTGGTCAGTCGCTCCGTAGTGGCGAACTTGTCTGCCGTTGTATAACAGGACTTTTTCGTAGATGCCCGCGGCCATGGCCTTGTCGTAGGCGTCTACGATCGGCTGATGGTTGAAGCTTAGGTGCTGATCGTGATACCCATGGGATAATTCATGCAGAATCACGGCGGGATGTTTGAGCATCTGCTGCCGGGACAGGAGTTGCTTGGCATGGGTGATGTGTACTTTCTTGGCCAGGCGGGGGTCATGGTCTCGGTCGGTCAGCCACTTGAGGTTGGGATGATACTGCATGGCGCCCAACTGCGGATGGGCATGCTCGATCCAGATCTCGATGGTGCGGAGTTTGGCGAGTGGCTCTTCGGGGACCAGGATGGCGATGCGCTGGAGGTGATTGGCCAGCATCTCGAGGGCGCGGGTTCCGCTTTCGTGGTGCTCACCTTCCAGCAGTATGGGTTCGACGTGGACGGTCCACCCCTCGATCTTCTGCAGGATGGGTTCGAACCGGTGCTTCGCAGCCTCGGTCGCTTCGGCCCGTGCTTCAGGCTTCTCCGCGGTCCAGGTCAAGGACGCGATACCGCATACGAAGCAGGTTGCCAGCGTTCTCTGGTATAATTTCATTGTGGGCTCCAACTGACGGGGTTACCGAGAAAGTATGTCCATGGCTAGCGCTTCAATTCTTCGGATGGCGTAGAAAGGAATCGAGAGGATCGGTAGTGACTCGTTGAAGCTTCTTTGAGAGACACGCACGCCGATCGAAATAGGATATGTATCAAGATACAGGTGCATACTCCGCAGTGTGCCGGTTTTTCCCGCCTTGACCTCAATGGGCAATGCACCTGATCCGCAAGGAACAAGATAGTCGATCTCCGCATTGCTGTTTCGTGCCTCGCGAGCCCAGTAGAACAACGAAGGTGCCAAGGTGTTATCCCGATAGGCCAGTAACTCCTGAGCAACGTATTGTTCGGCAACAGCACCTTCGTTGATTCTGATGAAACCATCGTCGGCCGATGTGAGCAAGTCACTACTCAGACCGCACATGTTTTGCATCAGCCCGACGTCCAGAAAAGCGGCTTTGAATTGTCTCTCTTTGGCACTGGCCTCCAAGGGCAACCCCTCGCCACTGGTTCGTTTGATGCGATGGACGACGCCTGCTTGCGCCAATAACTCCAGCGCCTCTTTCAGATCGCGCGATTGCAGGGTGCCATCAACGTGGGCATATTTGAGTTTTCTGCCGACCATTTTGGGGACCGCATAGAACATCTTTTGCAGGTATTTCGTTTTTACTTTGCTGGCATACTTTCCAAAATCGTCGCGGTAGGTCTGAACGATGATGGATTGAATTTGTAGACATTTTTCCAGGTTTCCGGAAGATACGTGTTCGGACACAACGGCCGGCATGCCGCCAACAAGAGCATACTTCCGTACCAGTGAAATGAGGTGCTGATGCACCGCAGGTGAGGGGAGGCTGTCCCAGGTCATCGATTCAATGAGTGCTCTGGCATTGTGTTCTCCTGAAGCGTCAAGAAACTCAAGAAAGGAAAGCGGCTTCATGTAGAGGTATTGCACTCTGCCTACCGGCATCTTGAAATCCTCTTGGGACATGACGAATTCCAAGAGTGACCCGGCTCCGATCACGTGTAATGCCGGCATCTGTTCGTAGAAGTATCGCAGCGCGGTAATCGCCCTGGGGCACTCCTGAATCTCGTCCAAAAACAGCAGTGTTTTGCCAGGGATGATTTCCGACTTAGAGAGGATCGACAGATTCTGGATGATCTCGCTTGGCTCCAGGGAATCGAAACAGGAGAGGAACTGAGGTTGTTGCTCGAAATTGATTTCGATCAGGCCAGGGAATTCTTCTTGCCCGAAGGTCCTTATTGAAAAGGACTTTCCCACCTGCCGTGCACCCCGCACCAGGAGCGGGTACCGTCTCGGCTCATCTTTCCAGGTGCGGAGGGTTTGTTCTATGTCTCTCTTCATGGCATGGCCAAACCTAGTACCCATAAACTTAGAGCACCTACGCAAAAATGACTCTGCATTCAAACGGCTTATACTGCGTCCAGACGGCGTCAGGCTCCATCGACCGTCCTCGGACGCCTGCTTCGCCTTCCTTGCCAGTCGCAGAAACGCTCGTTTTCGGTGCTACGATTCATTTTGATAGGCACTCTAAGCCTACCCTACGCAGAAATGATTGAAATACAAGGCTATTTTGCGCTTACTATGACTGAAATACAAGGCAATATTCGGCAAAAATGAGACGTATGTTAAAGACTAACTGCTATGCCAATCGCTTCAGCAGTCGTTGAATGGTCAAGGGAGCGCAGCCTTCGTAGTGGTTGTTGACATTGACGAGGGTTGTCAGATCGACCTGTCTGCTTCGTCGGACAATGGTGGCCGTAGCAGCCAGGCTCTTGTCTTGCGGCTCGACAATTCTGTCCCAAACACCATTGGTCTGTTGCTCGATCTTGCTTCGGTCCGGACCGTGCAGGCGAACAACCAGCCACTGGCCCGTTGCGATGTCGAATTTGCCTGCGACCTCGGCAACGGGTGGCATGTAGTATCCCTCCAGCAGAACGGTGCTCAGCCCTCTCTCCTCGAGGAAGGCGAAGAAGGGTTCTTTGAGGTAGTTGGGGTTTCGAATCTCGATGGCGTAGGAATAGCCTGAGGGCGCTTGATCGAAGAACCGGCCCAGTCTTTCCACAAAGGCCTGCAGGGATGCCATCTTGTTTCGATTGAGGTATTCAAATTGAAACATGATCGGTCCGAGTTTTCTCTGCATGGGCGCCAGTAATTCGAGAAAGCGGGATAGGAGCCCCGCGTCCAGGAAGTTGGGATTTGCTTTGTTGGCGTAGTCCTTATCCTTCGCCGCTTGCTTGGCGTAGTAGTGCGTGAGCGTTATGGCGTTTGGGGCCTTGACTGTGAACAGGAAATCGTCTGGCACGCTTTCAACATAGCGGCGCACGGTTGCGGGATTGGGCAGGTTGATGCCGCCGGGAAAGAGACTCCAAAACCACTGATCGATCTCCACCGTGTTGAAGTGGCGTGCGTAGTCCCTCAGATAGTCATGGGGCGTATAGCGTTTGCCTGGGTCATAGACCAGACCTTTCCAGGCGTCATACTTCCAGGAGCAAGTCCCCACTCGTAGGGTGTGACGGTAGGGGGCAGGTATGTTTATGTCTGTTAGCATGGAGATTTTGCCTATTGAAACGGATCGCAGTCGAGACTCATGTAAAACATCTTACTGGATGATCCGGAACGGCTCAATAAGCGAAGGCCCCACTTCAACTGCAGACGCACACGTCCGATTTGCGATCCCGGGACCACATTATTCGCTACAATGGTGGCAACCCTGATGTGTGACGTGGTGTCTGGGCCTGACCTCGTGGTTGATGCCATGGCCACCCATTGTCAGTGATGTATTCGAAACCTATGCCCGAGTACCCCGACATCACCCTCTATCTGGAAGCCTTGGAGCAGCGGATCCTCGGGAAGACATTACAGGCGGTTTCGTTGCGAAGCCCTTTTCTGCTCCGCACCGCGACGCTCATGGATGGGGTGCAGAAACTGCGGGATCACTACGGCGAGAGATTTCCGGACAAGGTGACGGCGTTTCGTGAGGACATGGCCGTCCATGGGCGCACCCATCAACCCTGTCCGGTCTGTCACACACTTGTGCAGAGAATCTGTTGCGCCGCCAACGATACCGACTACTGTCCCACCTGTCAGACCGAAGGCAAGATCCTGGCCGATCGGACCCTGTCCCGCTTGCTCAGGAAGGATTGGCCTCGGACCGTGGACGAACTGGAAAAGATGTGAAAGCCTCTTCTCCTGCTCTTACTGCACTTTTCTGCATGCGGAAGTCCAAGGTCTAATAATCCCTCGGTGGAAAAGACTGGTGTGGTGCGCGAGCCAAGATCGATACCCCTCTATGTCTGGTACGTCAGAGAAAGCCACTGGTCTCCAAAGATCTCCGCCCCACAGTATATGAAAGAAGACTCGACGAAATGTGAATTCTTTGGGTCGTGTTGCCGATAGGTAAGAATTGATTCTCAGCGCTATACTTTTTGAACCTGTGATTGTTAGGGTGGTTATGAAAAACAGTTCTTATGACAGGCGTATCCGCAGGGTCGCTCTGCTGGCAATGGTGATGCTTCTTGCCGTTTGTCTCTCAGTGGTCGGTCAGAGCGAGGATTGGCAGACGATCCTTCCGTATGAAGCCGGCGACAGCTCTTACAATGGCCCGGACAAGACCGGCGATTACGGCGAATCCGGGGATGGCAACAATGGCGACCTAGTCACGGACTCACAGGCTTCCCCAGAGAGCGATCGAGATGGGCAAAAACCGTCCACCCCTAAGCGCTTCGAGAACGACTCAGATGTCAACAGGGTCAAGGCTTCGGACTTGCCCCTAGAGATGCCGACCTGGTTCATCAACGCATCGGCAGAGCAGTTGAATCCGCGGAGCCTGCTTAATGGGACGTTCGAGGAGTCGACCTATGCGACCCTGATCAAGTCCCTTGAAGATCGCAGGGACCACGTGACGGGCGCGGCCACCGACGGCGCGACTCGCGTATGGGTCGTAGTTGAATGTCCCGGACCCGGTAAGCTAACCTACAGACTCGAGCGTGCCGAGGATGGGGCTTTTAGTCGGCCAGAGATCTTTGACAATCGCTCGCGCACCGTTGAGGTTGAACTCTATGAGGACGCCGGGAGCAAAAGGCACTTCGGTTTCGTGCTCTATATCGTGCCGGACGCCTATGGTCCGCCCCAGACTTCACCCCGAGAACACCACAGAACGATCCCAGTCAATCTGAGGTGGGAAGCCGACTGGGCCCAGTTACCGAACGCCGAGCCTCGCGAGCAACAGGAGACATTCACGCTCGTGCGTCCCCCCGTGATCCTACAACATGGCATCTGCGACAACCCGGACGACTGTTGGCGGCAGTTTCCGCAAGAGACCTTGAGCGTGGGCGACTATCCGCGCGGTCACAAGGCCATGTACGAGGTGCTGATCGACGAGGGATTTTTGTTGCCCAATGGCAAGCCTGCGGTATTTACCGTTGGATACGAGAACGACAGGGTCGATGTGTCGCGGCGGGGCAAGTATACCTCCAGCGGCCTGCAGAGGTATGAGCGGACCGTGCGGGTCAATGGCGTCGATGTGGGGAGCAGCAGTTTCGTCAACCTCGCGCATGTGTTATGGGAGAACCCCGGAGGCATCCGGGATGCGCTGGCTGCCTACCGTGAGGCGGGTATTGCCGCCACTCGAGCGGACGTGATCTGCCACGGTATGGGGGGGCTCGTCGCCCGGCTCTACATCCGTGGCGCCCATCTCTACGAGCGAGGGGATCCCCAACGCTTCTACGAATTCCCCGATCCAAGCATGCCCATTGATCGGACCGTCTGGTATTATCGGGCCAATAACTTCATGCAGGGAGACGTTCACCGGCTCATCACGGTCTGTACCGCACACAAGGGAAGTGACGCGCCGGGGAGGATGCTACGCTACGCCTCCTTGGATGAGTCCGAGGGGACAACGGGTGTCATTGGGCCCCGAGTCGGTGCAAGCATTCCCATCATTGGTGGGCGCGCGGAACGTGCTGATCCTGACGACATCGGACCGGTGGGGCGCAGCATGGGGCAGGAAAGGGATCTGGTCGCGGCCTTCCACGACCAGCAGCCCAATAGTGCGGCCCTCCATGCGATCGGCGCGACGCCGGTCCCTGCTCACGCCATTGCTGGTGTCTGTTTGGACGAAGACTTGGATTCCTTCGAAGGCTCTTATCGGGCCCGCTCGGGGAAGATGCACCTGCTCACGTCTAAAGACATCATCGAAAGGGCAGGGAGCAGCAGCGTTCATGGCGATGCCAGCTTTAAAACACTGCAGGCCTCGGGCGTGGAGGAGGACGCACCTCGCCCTACCAAGACTGCAGCCGCCTATTCCGACCTTGGCGTCATCGGCCAGGCGGATGATCTGGTCGATGGGACAACCCATAACACTTTGGGCATGTTTCGCTCGGTGGTCTTCGGTAACACCGCCAACGACGGCGCCGTTCGATTGGAAAGCGCATTGGGTGGACTACAGCCTGACGTCGACGCCAGTGTGATTGACCACGTGCTGCATGGCTCCGCGACGAGCCATCCTGAGGTTCAGACGCGGGTCCTGGAACTGTTGCGGGGCGGATTTGAAGAATTCAGTGTCGGGGGCTTTCCACGCGCGGGCGGAGTCACTAGGGGCATGCCCCGACCAGGGGAGAATTACCGGCCGCCCGCATCCAGGATCGCCATAGAGGACAAGCGACGCTCTGGCGCCGAGACCCATGCCGAAGCCGAGCCTGCCTTCACGGTCCACGTGTTGGGTAGCGACTACACCAACGTCCACGACGATGGGCGGCAGGCAAGACGCCGGGAGGGCCAAGAGGCAGCGGAACGCGTCTACCCTGGAGACGGCAGGGCACCCTATGAGCAGGGGGCCTCGAACGCTATATCCCAGAAGGCACCCGATCTCCCCGACCGAGCACATTGGGCCGCGGCGCGGCAACTGGCTGAGGGCACTGAGGGAGATTTCAACACAGGTCTCGCCGCCGAGCCGCTACGGGAGTCCTTTGACGGAGATATCGCCCCGCTCGAATTGGGCCTGCAGCTTGACACCGCCACTGCCGGCCGGCCCGTCGATTTTCCCCAGGGGCTTTTCGATGACGAGAATGCTAGTATCGGTAATGGCGATAGGGTCGATGCAAGCAGCGACAGCCAGATCAATGATTCTCCGAGTGGACCGATCGATCTCGAGACTATCCACCTTAAGGAGGGCACGCCAATCGAGGTCACGAGCGGCAGCAGATGGGTTGACTTTGCCGATTGGTCTTTCGATGAGGCGAATGGTCGTATCGACAAGGGCATTCTGATCCGTACCGCCCGCGACAAGCAGATCGTTGATTATCCCGATGGGCCCATTGATCACGACATCCCCCCGCTCGATGAGAGCCTGGCGATCGATGTCACGCCCGACAGCCGAACGATCGGAACGCCTCTGGGACCCTTTGCTCACGAGGGCATCTCTTCCTTTAATGAGCAACCATGGACCGAAGCGCCGATCGATAATGAGCAACTATGGACCGAAGCGCCGACCGAGGGGCCGCCACAGGCGCTGCGCACCCTTGTCTATCATCAGCTCTTTGACAACGACGCCGATAGACTCGACAGGGCTGCTATCCACGGCCAACCGGTGCTCAGCGCCGACGGCACTCGGGCCGTTTTCTGCGGCAAGGGCGTCTATGTCATTGATCACGATGGCACCCACCTGCGTCGCGTCGGTGAAGCCGAAGCCAGTGTCGCCTACGCCGCGGACATCAGTCCCGATGGACAGTGGGTGGCCTTCTATGACAACCTGCGTGTATACGCGGCCCGGGCGGACGGCTCGGGGCCGGGCAAGCTGTTGGAATCCAGCTACGGCGCGTTCTACGGCCTGCGGATCTGTGGCAATCCGGCGACCCTCTTTCTGGTGTGCGCCAAGCCGGCCGAGGTCCGTACCAGCCCGGAAGCCCCTTGGGAATCCTTCGGTAACGGTATCTGGGCCATCGACCCCAACACGGGCAGCCGGCGTCACCTCGTCGACTTCGAGCTTATGGCCGAAGCAATCGGCGCCCCCAAGTATTCCACCCTTTCGGTCGCCAACCAGGGGGAGTTTGTCTTCGACGTCTCCGAAGATGGCAGACACCTGGTCTTCACGCTTCACGCCAAGACCGACGGGTCGTCGAGGACTTACGGCTGGTCGGCGGAGGAAGGCACA
The DNA here is from genome assembly GCA_022563885.1 of Planctomycetota bacterium. Taxonomy (GTDB): domain Bacteria; phylum Planctomycetota; class Phycisphaerae; order Sedimentisphaerales; family Anaerobacaceae; genus JAIPFM01. Next base: position 10,755 of record JADFMM010000014.1, read on the forward strand.
CGCGAACTCGTACGCGTTGAGGACAATATGATCGGTTCGCTGGCGATCAGCGGGGACGGCAACACCGTTGCCCTTGTCACCCGCGGCAGCGACGGCGGTCTGTTTGCCATCGGATTCGATGGGTCCAACTTCCGTGAGGTCCTCAAAGCAAAAGACGCGCCTGCCCGCTTTACCGACCATCCGTCTTATACGCGGCTCAGTTACGATGGATCCTTCTTTCTCCACGGCAGGGATAACCTCCTGGTCCGGCTCAGCGACGGTCTGGCCCGCAACCTAGGCCCGTCCTGGGACTCCAGTATCAACACTGTTTTTGATGTCGGCATGTACCGGTTGGCCATGAACCGTGATGCCACGCGTTTCGTTTTTATCAGCCGTCAAGCGTCCGGCCGTATGACACTCACTTCGCTGACGGCCAATCCGGGCGATGTAGGCCAAGCGCCACGCATCACTGATGTGCGACTCGACCCGTTCGAGCTTGTCGCTGAGGAACCCGGCCCCAAGCTAAGCGCACGGGTATCAACCGACCTTCGCATCACTCATGCGCGCACGCGGATCTTTGCTCGAGGGCGTTTGGACAAGGATGTCTCCTATCGCGACATGCGAGACGATGGCAGAGGCGGTGACACCAAGGCCGCCGATGGCATCTACACCTTCGACAACCTGCTGCCCCGGAGCGACCGCAAGGATTGGAACGGCTCACGCGTCATTCGCGTTTTCATCCAGGGGTACGATGAACTGGACCTGGCCCACGCCACCGCGGTCGACTACGGACCGTGGCCGATAGCACCCTGAGCGGCCCTCACACTATTCCAGTCCTGAGAACCCATTCTTTCCCATATATGCACGGATGAGGATCTGTTTTTGCATGAGGCGATTCCCGGGCATCACTACCAGATCTCTCTGGCCCAAGAGAATGAGAACCTGCCCGGTTTCCGACGCATCTTGTGGTACAGCGCTTAGGGACCGGCAAGAAATAACTTGGACTTTTGAATGCCCAATTGCACCCCATCTTGGATCGCTTCTCAATCGCAAAATCCGCGACGTAGAACGGCTACGCCTGTGGTTTCGCTCAATCGGGCGCGACCCAATATGGGGCACACTTGGACCCCAAATTGTCCAACTTATTTCTTGCCGATCCCTTAATGCGCCGACACGGCGCCCCTTCGCAACGCGTCAAGGCCGTCGTCAACTTCATGCTCGCCTTCTATGGGGAAAAAGAACTCGTTACGACGGTCCGCCGCATCGCGCAGGAGGCCTGCGATCTTGGAGAAAGCGCCAGGTCCGATCACTACGCGCTGTTTGAACAGATTCTAAAATGCGGACCGAGTGACACCCTTCGCAATCAAATCTTGCGAGAGACTCCTTCGGACTTTCTCACCGCACCGGATGCGCCCGTTTCGCTCAGAGGTGTACCGGCCGTGAAGCACGCGGAAGGCACTATCGAGAAAACCACCCAAGTAGACCTGCCTGAACAGACACATCTAGACTTGGAAGAGGCGAAGATGTTGTTCAACAAGGGGGTTGATCTGCATGAGCAGAAGGAATATGCACAGGCCGTTTCGGCCTACGATGACCTTGTCATGCGGTTCGGAAAAGCAAAAGAGGCAGAAGTAAAAGAACCGGTGGCTATGGCGATCGTGCACAAAAGTAGTGCCCTCTTTGCACAGAAGAAATATCGTCAGGGGGCAAGAAGTTGGGAAGAGGCCGAACAGGCCGTTGACACCCTGCCGCAGGAAGCGTGGCTCAGGGACAGTCTTGCGTGGTGTGTATGCGAAAACCGCGTGTGGAAACTTCTGCCTAAGGCCAAAGGTCACGCCCGAAAGGCCGTCGCCATCGAGCCTGACGATGGGCGCTGGCGCCATACCCTCGCCTCGCTTCTGTACCTCGCGGGAGATGGAGCTGAGTCGCTGAAAGAGGCGGAATTGTACCTGACGGACAGGAAGGCCGTCGAAAAGACGGTGGAAGACGCGATCGATCTGTTCGTGGGCCTCGCGGCCACCGGACACGGATCAGAGGGATTGCGCATCCTGCGAGACGCGCCGAGCGCGGATCTACTCGAACCGCTGGTGGTCGGACTGCGCCTCTACCTGGGCGAAGACGTGAAGGCCGCGGCGGAGATCACGGAGGTGGCCAAAGACGTGGTCCAACGTATTGACGAGAGACGCGTCGAGCTGGATGGGAATGTCCCAGCGGGAGCCCAGCGACGTCCGTAGACTTGGTGCTGGGACTTTCGATCTTCCTTGAATTTTCTCTGTGGTATGATGCCGTCCCAAGGAGGCTGTATGGCACAACGAAAACGGCACGGCGGTCCTGACCCTCAAGGATTTGTTGTTTTGACAAGAATACCGGATCGGCAGCTTATGAATTGAGCACACTGTAGGAGTTCCATTATGCAGGCAGACAAATTCGACAAGAGGCAGATGCTCAAGCATGTTGGCGATTTCAGCCAACTCTTCGGCATCAAGGAATACACCCTGACCGATGGAAAGGCCAAGGGCATGAGGGCCTTTGATGTCAGAAACGGTTCAGGGCTGGAGTTTACGGTGCTTGCAGATAGAGGCCTCGACATCGCCGGGCTCTCATTCAAGGGGATCAACTGCAGTTACATCAGTAAGACTGGACTCGTCGCTCCGGAGTACTACGAAAAAGATGGTGTGGAACTCCTACGGAGCTTTTTTGGGGGGTTTCTGACCACCTGCGGGTTAAGGAACGTGGGGGGACCTTGCGAGGACGAAGGAGAACACTTTGGTCTCCATGGCAGAATCTCCCACACGCCCGCCGAAGAAGTCAGGGCCGGCATTGATTGGGAAGACGGGCTTCCAGTGATGTCCATTGGCGGAATGATGCGGGAGGCACGGCTGTTTGGTGAAAACATGGTATTGCGCCGCAAAATACGCTGCCATTACGGGGACAATAGAATACAGCTTCAAAATACCATTGAGAATCTTGGTTTCAGAAGAGAGCCCCTGATGCTGCTGTTCCATTTCAACCTCGGATATCCTCTTCTAGATGAAGACGCTGAGCTTATAACCTCCACTGCGAAACTCGTGCCCAGAACCGCCGAGGCGAAGAGCGGCATTGATGACTACGCCCGGCTTCAACCCCCGACCGCGGGTTATGCGGAACAGGTGTTCTATCACAACCTGAACTCGGATGCGAAGGGCAATACCATTGTCGCTCTGATCAACAAGAAGATCGAATTGGGCGTTGCCCTTCGTTTCAACAAGAACCAGCTCTTCAACTTCACTCAGTGGAAACAAATGGGCGAAGGGGAGTATGTCCTAGGGCTGGAGCCCTGTAATTGCTATGTGGAGGGCCGCTTGGATGCCAAAAACAGGGAGAAACTTGAATACCTGGAGCCGGGCGAGGAGAGGCAATTCGATATAGGGATAGAAATAATTGAAGGGCTAAAAGAAATAGAGACTCTCGTTCGGGAGGTAAGTCGCCTCGCATCATGAAGAAGGAAAGGGCCATTTAAGGGAGCGGCAAACCCCAACCACTCACGGGGAACCCAGGGACCCAAGTGGTGCAATTGGATCATTGAATATTTACCGACGCTGCATTATAGTAACGGCGCTTTTTGCCCGCGATAACCATATTGCGTGGAACATTTTGGCATCAGATCCCCTTGAGTAAGGACATCACCATGAAATTAGACCTCTCGTTACCCTACAAAGTGGCTGACATCTCCCTGGCGGAATGGGGCCGGAAAGAGATTGAACTGGCCGAACAAGAAATGCCGGGCCTGACGGCCGTCCGGGCGGAGTATGCTCAGGCACAGCCCCTCAAGGGTCTCAATGTCATGGGCTCACTACACATGACTATTCAAACGGCGGTACTGATCGAGACGCTGGTCGATCTGGGCGCCACCGTCCGCTGGGCCTCCTGCAACATCTTTAGCACACAGGACCATGCCGCCGCCGCCGTGGCCGTGGGTCGAGACGGCACCACGGAGAACCCCAAGGGCATTCCGGTGTTCGCCTGGAAGGCAGAAACGCTCCCAGAGTACTGGTGGTGCACGGAGCGGGCCTTGGATTTCGGGGAAGGGGCAGGACCCGACCAAATTGTCGACGATGGGGGTGATGCCACCATGATGGTCCTGCATGGCGCCGAGTACGAACAGGCGGGCACCGTGCCGAAGCCTGGAACCGATGCTGCAGAGGACTGGGTCGAACTGCTGAGCTGTCTGGAGCGCATCCAAGGCGAACAGGCGGATCGTTGGCAGAAGGTGCAGGCCGCGGTCCGCGGCGTCAGCGAAGAGACAACGACCGGCGTACACCGACTCTACCAATTGGAACGGGAGGGAAAACTGCCCTTCACGGCCATCAATGTCAACGACTCCGTCACCAAGAGCAAGTTCGACAACCTCTATGGCTGTCGCCATTCGCTGATTGACGGCATCAATCGCGCCACCGATGTGATGATGGCCGGCAAAATCGCCGTGATCCTGGGGTACGGGGACGTCGGCAAGGGTTGCTGCCAATCGTTGCGTGGCCAGGGCGCCCGCGTGATTGTCACCGAGGTCGACCCGATCTGTGCGCTGCAGGCCGCCATGGAAGGCTACGAAGTCACCACCATGGAAGACGTGGTGTCGAAGGCAGACATCTTCATTACGACCACGGGCAATCTGCACGTCATCGGCATGAATCACATGCAAAACATGAAAGATGGGGCCATTGTCGGCAACATCGGTCACTTCGACAATGAAATCGACATGGCGGGCGTTGCCAAGATCGACGGCGTCGTCAGGACCAATATCAAGGCGCAATACGACAAATGGACCTTCCCGGACGGTCACTCGATCCTGATACTGGCCGAAGGCCGTCTACTCAATCTGGGCTGCGCCACGGGCCACCCCAGCTTCGTGATGAGCAACAGCTTTACCAACCAGACGCTGGCCCAGATCGAAATCGCCGCCAACAAGGACAAGTATGGCAACAAGGTCTATGTGCTGCCGAAGATTCTGGATGAAAAGGTCGCCCGGCTACATCTGGACAAGCTCGGCGTCAAGTTGACGACACTGACCCAGGTCCAAGCGGACTATATCCGTGTCCCCGTCGAGGGCCCCTATAAGCCCGATTATTACCGCTACTAGGCTAGTCTCGCCGCCCTAACAGTTGCTCGCGCGTCCTGACCGACACCCGACTGGCATGCCGGGTGATGTGTTTGCCCTTGCGACCCTTTTCCATACTTTCTTCAAGTTGGCTCGGAGACTCCGTCAACGAGGCCCATTACAACGGCATAGCTCTCCTGACTGCCCGCAACGACGCCGTTCACCAGGGTGTCGGCGCGATTAAACTGATAGGGCGATCCGGATAAATCGGTCACCGTCCCACCCGCTTCGGCCACGAGGACGACTCCTGCCGCGATGTCCCATTCATTCTTGGGCGTCACACTCAGGGTCGAGTCTGTCTGACCGGCAGCCAGACGCGCCAGCTTGTAGGCAATCGAGCCGCAGGGACACAATTTCATTTGAGAATCAAAGGCCGCAAACCTCCCCTTCTCGATGTCCGAACGACTCACTTCCACCTTGAGCTTTCCCTGGACCCTGTGATCACAGAACACGCGACGACCGTTGAGCTTTGCGCCTTGACCGGCGCTCGCTTCAAACAGCTCCTCGGTCACTGGATTGTAGATGACACCCAAGATTCCCCGTCCCTCCTCCACCAAGGCGACGGACACCGCAAACTCCGGTATCTTCATGACGAACTCGCGGGTCCCGTCGATGGGATCCACGATCCAGACACGGCGACAGTTGAATCGAGTGGCATCGTCGAGCGTCTCTTCAGACAACCAGCCATACTGAGGGAAGGCTTTCAGGAGTGTTTCTTTCAGGAGCCGGTCTGCCTCCAAGTCCGCTTTGGTGACTATGTTGCGATCTGCCTCTCGCGCGGCCTCGGCATAGTGTTCTTCACCAATGCGGACAATCGCCTCTCCGGCTCGACGCACCACCTCTTTGACGACCGAAAGTTCCAGCTCCAGCATGGCGTTCTCTTCCATGAGTAGAATTCTAATGACCCAAACGAGTCGGGACACAAGCTGCTGTATAATACCCAGCTCACCTAAAACGCGTCAAGACATTCCGCTGATGGGGCAGTACTCTCACTCAGTGGGTCGTCCGGCTCCTCAAGGACCCTGTAGCAGCCCGCGCAAGGTGTCTAGGGTGACCTCGACAAGGGTCTCCACCGTGAGGTCGGCTCGTTGCAGCCTCTCCCGCGTGTGCGTATTGGTCACCGCGACGCAAGAACACCCGGCTGCCTGCGCGGCTTCCACCCCGACCGGCGAGTCTTCTATCACCACACAAGACCCCGGGGTCAACTGAAGGCGTCCACAGGCAAGGCTGAATAGTTCAGGGTCCGGTTTCGCATGCGTGACATCGTCGCCACATAGTCTAGCCATGTCCGCCCAGGGTATCCCGGCCGCCTCCAGGACGGCCTGCGATTTGTCCCGCGTGCTGCTTGTCGCTATGGCAAGCCTCCAGTCGTCGTCTGCCAGGGCGGAATGCATGAGTTCCCTGACACCGGGATAGGCCGGCAGTGTCTCCTCCGCCAGGAGGGAAAGAAAGGTCTCCTGACGTCTCAGGACCAGGCGGTCGACCTCCTCCGACTCAAGCGTACGCCCATGCGCGTCGGCGCCGGCGCTGACATAGGCCGCTGCGCCCCGCCCAATCCCCGCCTCAAAGTCTTCGACCCGCATGCCTGACATCCCCAGGACCTCGGCGAATGCCGCCATGGTCGCTCGGACATTGACGGATTCCGAGTCGGCAATGACACCATCCACATCAAAGATCAATCCCCAGGTCTGGCTCAATTGCTGCCCTGGAACAGAAAGACGAACATAAAAATTACCTCTTAATCAAGAAGGGGACCGACACGCCCATGGTGTCACACGCTGTACGAACAGAGGAGAGAGAGCGGCGGCATGCTCGGCTGTGTCAGAAAACTCGATCAGGTTTCGAGCGGCTTGTTTTCCGCCTAGCTGCATCCGGCTGCATCGACGATAAAACCAATATCGCCTGCTTCGCCGTCTTTGCCAGGCGAAAAATCGCTCGCTCTCGGGCCAACGACGGAGTTTTCTGACAAAGCCTAGTAATAGTACTCGACCGGCTCCACCGAGGGCAGTGCCAACCAAACAGCCACTCCGCCACACAGCATTAAAATAAAGGTCAGGAATGCCAAACGTAGCGCCAGAGGCCGATTTCTGCAGAAGGGAAGGTGGCACAGCCACGCCGCCATGGGACAGAGGAGCAGCAAGATGGCACTTGGACGCGGTAAATACGAGATAAAGACACCAAGCAGCAGCAGGCCCACGTAAATAAACACCAATGGGACCAACCCGCCGACATGGAGTTCGACCGCCTTCGCGAAGTAGTGGTAGAAGCCGTAAACAGCCAGGACACTCCCGAGTGCGGCAGCGGACTGCGCGAGCTTTACACTCCCTGAAGCGCCCAGGGAGATCGCCAGGACGCCCACGGAGAAGAGAAGCACCCCCAAGAAAATCCAGCTATCGGAACCCTCTCGGAGCGTGCGTGAGGCACATTCGAGCGCGTGCCAAAATCCCAATGTCACAACCGTTAGGCCCAACAGCCAGCCCACTGTTTCCGGCAGGGTCCACTCGTATTTGATGGTGGCGCGCAAGACACAGTAGAGGGTCGCCACGGTCAACAGGATCTTCAACGGCCATATCGCGGCGGCCGGAATTTTTTTTATGGACAGGCCCCATGCCAGAATCGCTGCGATCGCAACCCAGTAGAAGAGCCAGGCCCGAGATTCGTTGGGAGGAAACTGGGGAAACCGCTGCAGGCCAAGATAGGCGACCCAATAGGATGAGGCGATAGCGCAGGCATTCGGCCAAGCCGAGTTCCAACAGAAACTCGGCGACCGCCTGCCTGTAAACCACCGTCCGCAGCCCCAGATGAGGCCGGCCGCCAGCGCAGGCAATATCACACTGACGAGAAAGAGCCTAAGTACATCTGACGTAGCCATGATACGCCGAACCCCGACAAAGTGGAACCAGAGTCGCTATAGGGACATTCGGAAGCCAGACCGTGGAAACGCCCGTCTGCCGTTAGGTGCGTCAAAACAGGAACTCTTGACGTCCGATTTTTGGGTCTCTATCTCCCCTTCGCTTCGAGTGCCATCGTGATCTCTACCTCGTCGCCAAGACCTCCCGGCATGTAATCAATCCCATAGTCGGAGCGTTTGATCTTAAACGTGGAAATGGCCCCGATCGTGGTCCCTCTGGGACCTGGCGCGGTCCCGACATGCTCCACAGACACGGTGATGGACTTCGTCACGCCCTTGAGCATGAAGTTGCCGGTGAGGGCGTAGGTGTTGTCGCCGGTCTTCTTGGCGGAGGTGCTCTTGAAGGTCATTACGGGAAACTGCTTCACATCGAAGAAGTCCGGACTGCGAAGGTGCTTGTCGCGGCCATCATTCCCGGTGTCGATGCTGGCGGTCCTTATCGTGATTTGAAGACTGCTCGACGCGGGCTCGGCTTCGTCAAACTTGACCGTTCCGGAAAACTCGTTGAAACGTCCGAAGGCGTACCCTACGTTTTTGTGCTTGACCTTAAAAACCACCCAGGAATGGACTTCATCAATCTTAAAATCATTCGTGGCCGCCGAGACGGACTGCACTGCATTCGGTACCGAAGTCAACAGGATCGCTGCCAAAACGAACTGCGTCACAGGGGGTGATGCACGAAGACTGCGTAGGCTTGCTACCTTCATAGTGTAACTCCTTTTCCGGGCCTGACGCCCTTTCTAGTGACTCACAATGAGTCTAGTGTCTGCGCTTCTATCTCTTTTTCGTGTCTCATGTTGCCCTTCGTTGGGCAAGCAGCGAAGCTTAATCTGCCTGGGACCAAACACATGCCCCCCATACGTTCAATCGACGAGGGATGTTCCAGACAAAGGCTTCAGTCAACACCTAGTGCAGCCAGTTCTTCCGCACTCAAGGCTCGGTCATACATGCGCAGGTCGTCCATCGACCCCTGCCAGAATTGGGCGGAATCGAGACGCGGTCCGGCACCAAAACGCTGGGCTCCGGTGACCCGGTCCATCTGGCTGGCGCTCCGTCGGCCGGCTTCGACGCCGTCTACATACAGGAACCGTGTGCTTCCGTCCCACACGAGGGCCACCTGTCGCCAGGCGCCGTCGGAAACGGTCGTATCCGAAACGAGCGGTGAACCGCCGCGTCCGGCGCTGCCCAGATCGGTCCGCAACGCCCCCGTTTCAGGGTCCAAGAGCAGCCAGCTCGGGCCGCGTGCACTGGACAGGATGACCTGCCCGGGAGCGCCACCGCGGACCCAGACGCTGACCGTGAAAGGGCCATCCGAGGGCACCAACACCTTACCGGTCTGGAGATAATTCCCCGCGCCATCCAGTTCGAGGGCTCCGCCGATCTGACCTCCCTGGGGTTGCCAAAGCGGATCTCCCTCGATCATGCCGGTCATACCCCCAGCGTAGTCGTAGGCCAGGACTCCTCGCGACTGGTCCAACGGCCAATGGCCGACAAGGTCGGAATGGCCCAGCCAGTCCGAAGAGAGAAGGGTCTCGCCGATCTCCATCACCTTGGCATCGCTGACCGCCAGGCTGGCAAACTGCCGAGCCGCGACAATCGTGCCGAGATTCGAGTTCCAGTGGTAGGGGATGGCCAGTGAGGGACCGAAAAAGCCGGTGGCCTCCGCCGCTTGCTGCGCATTCATCGTGAAGGTGCCACCTGCCGGCAAGAAGGCGACGTCGATATCGACCAGCGTCCTCATCTCGGGGATGGCATCGGTATCGCCGGCGCAGTAGATGCGTACGCCACCCATCTCGATGATATACCCCAACCAGTTGTTGGCCCGCGGATGGAAGGCCGACGCGGTGTTGTAGGCGGCCACGCCAGTCACCTTGACACCCTCAATCTCCACGCTGCCCCCAGGGGCCAGGGTCTGGCCCCTACCCTGCCCGGCTATGACATCCGGAGGACCCAACAGCACGGTGTTGGGCCCGGAGACACGATTAATGGCAGCGGTGGATAGGTGGTCCCCATGGGAGTGGGTAATGAGCACCAGGGTTGCGTCGGGCACGGCATCCTGCAGGCTCTCGATGGGATCGACGTACACGATGAGTTCTTCTATCCATATCTTCACGCTGGCATGGCCCATCCACTTGACGTGGACCGGAGGACTGAAGTCATGCAGCCAGTAGCTGGCCAGGATTTGAAAGTCTCTCCAGTCGACGACCTGATCGCCATTCAAATCGGCATCGGAGCTTGGGGTGGCAGCATCGCAGGTTCCGCCGACAGACAACACGATCAACAGAACCTTCAATGTCGTTGTTTTTCTCATCGAACCGGTCCCCTTGCAAAATCAAATCGTGTCCACATCGCACAATTCAAGGGTGTTCGTGTATCGTCAGCACTCCCTTGCCGATCCCTTCATCTCCAATCCATAGAGAAGTAATCATTCTACAAGTACCCAAGGTTCACGGAAAAATCCAGAAAAAAGGGCTGGTTCAATTCCGAGTTACACGACTCGACGTAGGAGTCGTATTCGTATTCGTAATCGGCGTTCTCGATTACGATGACGAGTACCGCTTCGCTGAGCACGACAATAGATCAGACGGACTGCAACCCATGCGCACACTTTTGTGAACCAGGCCGGAAAAAGAGTCACCCATCGACCTGAGGGGCGTACAAATCGGAATTGACAGGACCCGTCCCAGATGGCATGCTCTCGGGCACGATTGGTCTGGTAGACCGGCAAGCAGCGCTTTTCGTTGACCCCCACGTGGAACGGGAGCATGACCCTGACACCCAAGCGACCCATTCAGCAGTACACCCTTGGTGAAGAAATCGCCAACACCGTCACGCATGGCCTCGGCACGCTGCTGAGCATCACTGGCCTAGTCATCCTCGTCATCTGCGCGGTCGCCTATGGCAGCGTTTGGCATATCGTGAGCTATGCCATCTTCGGCAGCACGCTCATCATTCTCTATCTGGCTTCCACGCTCTACCACGGTCTTCCCGCGCCGGCCGCCAAGCGCATCTTCAAGATCATCGATCACTCGGCCATCTTCCTCCTCATTGCGGGGACCTATACGCCCTTCCTCTTGACCAACCTCAGAGGCGCCTGGGGCTGGAGTCTCTTTGGGGTCATTTGGGGACTCTCCGCAGTCGGCATCTTTCTGAAATGCGTCTGTATCTCCCGATTTCAGAAAGCCTCCGTGATTATCTACATCGGCATGGGTTGGTTGATCGTCATCGCGATGAGAGAGATGGCCATCCACGTTCAGACCACCAGTATCCTCCTTCTTGTCGCCGGAGGTCTGTTTTATACCGTGGGCGTCTTGTTCTATGTCTGGCGGAAGCTACCCTACAACCATGCCATCTGGCATCTGTTCGTCATGGGGGGGAGCGTCTCTCACTACTTTTCCGTCTACTCTCTCCTATCCAGGAGCCTCTGACGGCCGGACCCCCTTTTGGGAATCACCGAACCCGTGAATCGTCAAACACATTGAGGATAGAATCATTGGACGAAGGCAAGAGAGGGTTACTCCCCGGCATGATCACCACTGGATGTGCCTTTGCAGGTGGTTTCATCATCATGGTGCTGGAGATCGTGGGCGTGCGATATCTGGTTATGGATTTTGGCGGGTCTTTTTATGTCTGGATCAGCCAGATAGGGGTGATCATGATTGCCCTGTCCCTGGGCTACTACCTGGGAGGCGCGTTGGCCGATCGCTTTCAAAGGGCGGCCTTCCTCACCCTGTTGCTGATCCCGACCGGCATCGGCACGGCCCTGATCCCCAAATTTTCAGGCGGCATCGTCAACTGGATTATCATGCGACACCCCGCGGATGAGAGTATACCCTTGATCTGGCAGAAACTGGACCCGGCATTCGGGAGTGCCTTGATCTTTCTATTGCCCTGCCTGGTTCTGGGCATGCTGTCTCCCTACATGGTCCGGTTGGCGGCGACCCGCCTGTCTCATGTGGGGAGGGTCAGCGGGACCATCTATGCCGCCAGTACGCTGGGCAGTGTCACCGGCGTATTCGTGTCCGGCTACGTGCTGATCAACCTGATGAGGTTGTCTCACATTTTCTATCTGTCCGGTGGCTTAATCTGCCTGCTGGGCCTCATGTGTCTATTCATGGATCGCTGGTTAGACCAAGGGAATACAGAATGACAACGACTGCGTTCACGAGCCTGTTTTGCGCGGCAGTGGCCACACTGGCAGTTTCCAGCTCGGGCGCGAGCACCCAACCCGAGATCCTCTTCGAGACCACGACGCCCTATCACCACATTCAAGTGATTGATCGCAATGGTATGCGCACCCTGCACTTTGACAATAGCTCCCAAAGCCGGATCTCCTTGGAGGACCCGCTGCAGGGCCAGTTTGAGTACACCGAATACTTCCACATGCCTTGGCTCTGGAATCCTAAAATCAAGACGGTCCTGCTGATGGGGCTGGGTGGTAGTAGCATCCAACGGGCCTACCAGGCCTATCACCCCGAGGTGGAAACGCTTACCGTGGAATTGGATCCCAAAGTCGTTGAGATCGCTAGGGACTATTTCGGATTCAAAGAGACCGAGAAAATGAAGGTCGTCATCGGGGATGGCCGCCAACACCTGCGACGCACACGAAAGACCTACGATCTCATCATACTGGACGCCTATACGGCAAACCGCTATGGCTCCTACATCCCCTACTCACTGACCAGCCGAGAGTTTTTCGCACTGGCGCGAGACCACCTGAACGACCAGGGTATCCTGGCCTACAATGTGATTGGCAGCGTTCGGGGGCGAACAAAAAACATCGTCGGGGCCATCTATAAAACGCTCAAGACCTCCTTCTCCCACGTCTATCTGTTTCCCGCCATCGGCTCCACCAACGTTGTTCTGATCGCCACAACCTACGAGAAAAAGGTCACGCTGCCTCAGTTGCGAGCACGGATCTGGGAACTGACGGCACAGCAGGAAACCAGCTTTCCACGCTATGAGACGCGACTCAAGCGCTATCGATACAGAGCACCGAGCAGCGCCGCGAGGTCCAACATCCTGACAGACGACTTCGCGCCCGTCGACGGCCTGCTAGAGGTCGAATAAGGGAGACAGACTGATGGAACAGACGCCACTCTCCGATTTTCCCAAGATACAGTGCCCCTTCATTCGCCAGACCTTCAAGATCGACAGGAGCCAATGGAAAAGACATCGTTCGCGCTTGCAGTTGCGTGAACCGGAGGTCTACCTGGCCGTGGACCGCGTCAATCCCGGCTATGAATGGGTCTTCGACGATCCGGACACCATTGCCGTAGAGAAGCTCGATGGCACCAATGTCAAGATCCTGACGGAAAAGGGCCGGCTGGTGGTCGTACAGAATCGCCTCAACGTGATCGATCCCCTGCAAGTCATGAAGGGCAAGACCTTCATCATCGAAGGCATCTTTCAGGCCATCGGCAAGGGCCATGTCCATGAAGAGGGTGAACAGGCCGGTGAGGTCATCGGGCCCAAACTACAGGGCAACCCCTACCAACTGGCCGTGCATGAGTGGTATCCTTTTGAGCGATCGCTGACGGGCCTCTCCTACCGCTCCTTTCATGAACACGAGAGAACCTTCGACAACTGGAGCGCGTGGTTCAAGGACTATCTCATCTCCCGCTACTACACCAAGCGCTTCAAGAAGAGCCAAGCCAAGGAAACGGTCATGGCCGAAGGGGTGGTCTTCTACAACATGAAACGTAAGGAGCAGAAAAAACGCTGGATGGCCAAGCTGCGGCGTGACATGTTCGACTGGTTCTATACCGACCAAATCGAGATACCCGACTACGACCCGGCGGGCCGCGACGAGGTCGAAGACCAGGAGAAGTTTGACTAGGGCAGGTGCGTCTCGGCCGCCAACTGAACGGTCAGACCGTCCGGATCCTCGAAATAGATGCGATTGCCTCCCCGCACGGTGGGCTCAATTCCCTCGGCTTTTAACTTGCGCTCCGCGTCTCGCACGTCGTAGCCCTTGACCGAATAGCAGTAGTGATCCATCTTGGCCTCTTCTCCCCTGAAGAGGGCAAGAAAGTTGTTGCCACAGGTGAGAAAGCAGTTGTTATCACCTTCCCGGGAGACCTTCAGCCCGAGGTGTTTCACATACCAGTCGCGCGAGCGCGCGACATCGGTGGTGCGAAGCGCGATGTGATTGAGTTCGGTCGCCTCAAAAGTACTCGACGCCTTACTCTCTGCGCCTAGTGCGGGTTGCGTTTCGAAGATCCGACCCGCACCCCCCAAAAAAGCGGCGAGTGCTCCCAAGCCCGACACGAGCTGTCGTCGCGTCACTTTTCCTGTTTCGTACTCATGCACCAATTGACTGATTGCCTGTTCCATGGTTTTCTCCTTCAAAACTCGACCTCTGTCTAGAAATCCGTAAACGTCCGCATCCACTGGGGCCAATCATCCCCAGTCACGCCCCCCGCCAGCGTCCACCGATTGCTGACGTTCCACTTGCGATGGAACCTGAGTGTCCACAGTTCCTTGAGGCCGACCTTACGAACGGACCAGTCCAGGAACATCATGTTCATGTTTCCCTCGTGCCGATTCATACAGAAACGACGCATCTCACTACCAGTGCTTGATCCCCACAGGCCAGCATGACCGTCGGAATCCGGCGGCTGATCGTCGTGGTTGGGCGTGGCACCTTGGATGGCGCAATCGCCAAATCCAGGGACCTGATTTGCATTCTTCACATTGGCCGACCTCCAGACTTCGTCAAGGTCGCGCCCGCCGATGGCACGTGGGACGTTGTAGACATACTGATTAATTCCATAGCTGCTGGCAAAGGGGCGGCCCTTGTTCGACCTGTCCCCACCATCCCAGGTTCTCTCCCAGGCGCCAAATGGCATCTGGGCGCCATCGGTGTAGAGCTTCTTTGCGCGGGGACAAAGGGTAATCTTTTGAGCCTCATCCTGATGATACTGCTGCACCAGATCCCGCCAGGTCAGTATGTCGACAGGAAACTTGCCTTCATGGTCCTGCGTATACATGTGCCAAATCATTCCCCATGTGTGCAAGTTTGATTTGCAGACAACTGCAGCCGCCTGTCTCTTGACCCGCTGCAACGCGGGAATGAGGATTGCCATCAAAACGGCGATGATGGCGATGACGACCAACAGCTCGATCAGGGTGAATGCTCTTTGACGAAACTTCATGACACTACCTCCCAATCTATCTCCTATGCACCGAGGGCTGAGGCAACACGCTGCCCTGGTCTTCCTTGCTACGTTCTGCAATCGTGCCTGCGCGAGCGAGCGGTACCCCGCTCTTCGACCCACTGCCCGCGAACAAGTCACCGAGCTAGTCTTATGGTTGGTATATTGTATAGAGTTTTGGGTACAATGTATAGAGTTTCAGGCTTATTTTTGGGACTTTTGGACTCGTCAGTTCGGGCTTAGACGAAGGGGGGTGGCATCGATGCACCATGCAGTTCAATACGGCACTAAGGAAACGGCCAAAAACGACCTGAAGTATGAGATGGAGAAGCGGTAAGTTACTGTTGTACGGGTCCTTACAGCCTCCGAGACCACCCCATACCGAATCTCGCGTACAGAGCCTGAAACCGAAACACCTCGTCTGCCCGCCGGCACAGAATCATCGTGTTCGATTACGCGATCAGTTCATGGATCACCTGACCGCCGAACTGACTGAGCTGATTGAGCGGCCCGCGTGATAACACGTTAGGCGCTTATCGTCGAGGCCGAGGAGACACAGGAGCGTCAGATGCACATCACGTAGCGGGTTCACGCATTCCACGGCTTCCATGCCCAGCTCGTCGGTCGCGCCGATGGCGTGATCTCCGCGAACCCCTCCGCCGGCGAACCACATCGTCATGGCTTTGGCATTGTGATCCCGGCCACAGGACTTGCCTCCGCCGCGCAGGCCGTTATCCGGCGTGCGTCCGAATTCTCCGCAGAAGAACACCAGGGTGTCGTCCAGCATCCCGCGATCTTTGAGATCCTTCAGCAATGCCGCGATGGGCCGATCCACGCTGCGGATCAAGGAACCGTGGGCCCGTTCGACATAGTCGTGGCTGTCCCAATTCCCGGCGTAGGCCTGAACGAACCGCACTCCTTTCTCCACGAGACGCCGGGCCAAGAGGCATTTCCGATCACAGGCATCGGTTTTTCTGCCACCCATGCCATACATTTCCAGGGTTGCTTGGCTTTCACCCTTGAGGTCCAGGATGCCGGGCACCTCGTTTTGCGTGCGATAGGCCAGTTCGTAGGAACCCATCCGTGCCTCTAGCTCGCTCCGTCCCGGTCGTGCGTCGAGATGTTTCTGGTTGAGTTCCTCGAGAAGATCCAGATGGGTCCGTTGCTGCTGACGAGTCACGCGGGGTGGTGGATTAAGGTCCAGAATCGGGCTTCCCTGCGCGCCCAGCGGTGTTCCCTGGAACTCCGCTGGCAGGAATCCGTTTGACCAGTTGGCCGCGCCTCCCTGTGGGTAGCTCGAGCGGGGTAGGACCACGAAACCGGGCAGGTTTTCGTTGACCAATCCCGGCCGTACGTGACCCAAGCGCCCACGCTCGGATCGCCGGTGTTGATGTGATAGTAGGCGGTCGGGTGATTGACGGACTCGGCATGGGCGCCGCGGTAGAACAGATGTCGTCCACTCTCTCCTTCAAGTGGACCCGTTCGGAACAGATATCCGCCCCGCTTCGGCCCGCCTTGATGAATTCGAACGGGGTTTGGCGTCTGTTTTGTGGTCTCTTTTATCTCGTCGAGTTTGTGTTGAAGCTCCCCAATCTCCTCAACCAAATCAGTCTTTTTCGACTATCGATCCATCCTTCCCATTTTACTGACTGACTACACTGAATTCACACCCAACTGCTCACTGAACTCGCTCTGGATAGTCCAGGCGCTTGGGTCATTGAAGAACCAACTTGATGGTCACATCTGCAACCGGAACATCAGCATCGCCACCATGCAGCTTGCCGATCTCAACATCCTCACCGGTCACGCAGATTTCGACCTCACTGAAGCCCTCAGGAACGTGGACATGGTCGCCGCCATTCAATTGAACCTTCCACTTGCCCTTGGCAGGAGAAGTATCCTTGATACTAGCAGTAATCGTGGCGTCAAAGTTACTCTCGACAGCAGACGTGACGCAACCACTATAGGTCTTGTAAGGATTGTCCGCGCTGGCGTCTTGGACGACCTTGATGCACTTTTGGTCTTTGATATGGATATAGAACCCGAGGTCCAGACAAACCAGGATAGTGGTAACGGGCACGGCCACATACATTGTTGGCCAAGGCTCGTGTACCTTTACATCACCACCGGCTGCAGGGAGCGCGATCGCCAGCACAGCAGTTGCGATTAGAACCCTCTTCAACATCTTCTTTTCCTTTCTTAACCTACGTCCCTGTACTGCGAATATTGCGATACAAGGGTCGTCCTTAACTTTTCATCCAGACACCGAGTCCGAACAATACTACGTTCTGGGTAACATACAACATATAAGTCCTATATTACCTTTACTTCGATAAAATATACAATTTTATTATCTCAAACATCTCATAATACCATGTTATTGTTATAAATTAAGGAATGATTACCAGTTATGACGATCATTATGGTTATCATATCTTTCACATTACCCAATAACTCAGTTTCTGCACGAAATTGGTGCTTTTTTCGGTATCCGAGAGTCGAGTTGGTAAGTCTCCAATGAAGTCAAATTGACACGAGGCCCCTTTCCAAAGATTCCTTTACAGAAGGAAGTGTGGGGTAAGTAGGTAATATGAGATGACTACCTGGAGCCAGGTTCTCGCCGAGATTCACCATGACTCCAATACCCTCTGTCTAATAGTTCCGAACGGTTCTCGGAAGGGAAACTCGCAATGAATGCCGGAGCTGTCAAACTCTGTGAGTCCCCCGGCAGAGCCGAGGGTTTACCCCTTCCCCCCCCCGATTGAGACCTGTCGTCCATGGCAAGAGCGATGGATGAAGCGATCAAAGAGGGGGTGCAATTGGGCCTTGCAAGAGTCCAAGTTATTTCGTGGTTCTTTAATAACGCTGCTACCGCAGCCAGGATCGTACCACGGAAGTCGCTGTTTTCTTGCCGGTCCCCGAAGACAGAGGCTAGTCCCCAGTCCCGATTCCGTTCATCCTGACGAGCAGCACGCCATGCCTGGGAACTTTGTCCTCAAAGTGATCCTCAAACTCGCCGAGATCTTGCTGCCGCCAAAGATCCCGGACCCTATGCGGTCCATGGATCCCCAGATCCTTCCATTGAACCGTGATCCTTTCCGGAAACTCGGAGCGGTTGAACAGGCCGACGGCCTTGGAGCCATCTTCCATCGCCTTCGCCCAGACTTCCTGATAGCCAGCCCGGGCGATTCGCCGGGCCTGATCTCCCAGAGGATCCTGATTAACCTCCAGCACTTCATCATTTGTCAGGAGACTGTGGGTAAACGCATCCAATTTCGTGACGTCACATCCTATCAGCAAGGGCGCGCAGAGCAGACACCAGAGGCTCATATGAGAGTATTGCTCATTCGGTGTGAGTCGGGTCGCATGGAGGTCGCTGCCCCAGCCCACTTGTCCGACGACTAGCATGTCCGGATCATTCCAATGACCGGGTCCGCCAAAAAGGCTGTAGCCGTCCTGCGAAAAACCAATGGAACTGACGCTCTCCCAGGTATCCACGATGTCACCGGTCGTGCGCCAGCAGTGCCCCCCGACGTCCCGCCCCCATTCCCACACCTCCCCCATGCCGTACTGACAGAGGCTATAGACAATGTCCCGCTCCACCTGGTCCAGGCAGGACTTCATCAGCGCATAGGGCTTGATCAACGCCTCACGATCGGGATCCCCCACGATCGCGCTGTACCCGCACCAGTCATACTTCAGATAGTCGAATCCCCACCTCGCGATGCGGGCCGCATCCTGCATTTCATGTTGGTAGCTCCCCGTAAAGCCCTGGCAGGTGGTCGGGCCCGGAGAGGTGTAAATCCCCGCCTTGAGGCCTAGGCTGTGGATCGCATCGGTGAGGCGGAGCATGTCGGGAAACTTGTCATTCGCTTGCAGCATCCCTTGACGGTCACGCACCACTCCATCTGCGGCAGAAGGGTTCACCGTCCAGCAGTCGTCGATGTTGATATAAGACCAGCCATGCTCAATCAAGCCCGAGTCCACGAAGGCCTGAGCTGTTTCCAGGATCTTCTCTTGATCCACAGCACATCCCCAGCAGTTCCAACTATTCCAACCCATCGGAGGCGTCAGTGCCAAGCTAACACCCACGACAATCCGCAGTTCCCGCTCAGCCCGGCCCAACTCATTTTCAGCCACCAGCGTCATTCGGTTGGTCCCCACTTTCGATAGGGAACCCGTAATCTGTCCCGTCTGGGAATCCAACTGCAGGCCGGCGGGAAGGTTCGTGACACCAAAGGTCATGGGGCGATCGCCCGTAGCCGCGATGGTATAGAGCAATGGACTGCCGGGACCGACACCGAATATCCTTGCGCCGTTAATGCAGGGCTGGGGCGAGGATGGGGGCGTCAGGAGAATGGCCTCTTCGGTAGGCCGGTCCACGGTCCTGGGGCGCTCGCCCTTGACTCGAAACAGGGCATCGACCCAGTCGGCGTGGTCGCCGTCTTGCCCATCGACACCCGGCTCGACCAGCAGCAAGAGCCGCCGGATGCCGCGTAGATCCACATCAACGGGACGGGCAGGCTCACCCGCTCGAACCGTCCCGCTGTTGTAGCGTTCTCTCTCGTCGCCAATGATCCGAAAGACGACACTACCCGGACGCTTGGCTTCATCATCAACACCGACCTTCGCGGTGAACCGACTGCCCCTCCCGTCCAAGGCAACCCGCACAACGCTCGGCGCGTGGGTCCCAAGTCCACTGGCATAGGTCTCGCCGGCGATAGAGAAGGGTCTACCCTGGATGGTTCGGTTGGGCTGTGCGTACCCAAGACCCTGCTCAACCTTGAGCAGGTCCAGGCTGGCAAGGGGCACGATTCTTTCGCGTCCCCCTCTCTCGCCCAGTACCAGCCAGATGGCCGGTCCCGACACGACCAGGACAACGAACAGCCATGTCACGCGCAAACGCCTCATTCGTGCAATCTCGCCTTCTGGATGCGTCCTTCACGGCCGCCTATTCTCATGAGTGATTGACAGGGTTCGGAGTTTTGATACGCTGACGCAGACATTAAAGCGAGGATACCACCTACTATGACGAATGCAACGGTAAGCAAGATCTTTGGCCAAATGGCGGACATATTGGAGATCCTGGGCGAAGATCGCTTTCGTGTGAACAGCTATCGAAAATCCGCCCGCATCCTAGCAGAGCTGCCGTCCGAGGCCGACCAGCTCCTCCGCGACGGGACCTTGAGCAAAACGCCCGGGGTCGGCAAGGCCACCGTCAAGAAGATCGAAGAGTACTTGGATAGGGGCCGGATAGAGGCCCACCAGGAATTATTGGGCAAGATCCCGATCAGCCTACTCGACCTGCTGTCCGTGCAGGGCATGGGTCCCAAGGGCGTCAAGAACGCGTATGATCAACTGCGGGTGACAAGCATCCCCGAACTCAAGGCGGCGATCGAAGATGGCTCTTTGGCGACGCTCTCGGGATTCGGACCGAAGAAGTGTGATGGCCTCCGTAAGGCCATCCTCTTCCTGGAAGAGGCCTCTGGACGCATGCGGCTCGATCAAGCCCGCGGGGTTGCTGATCAGGTGATGACCTTCCTCGAGCAACAAGCTCCCGTTCAACGCCTCGAAGTCGCAGGATCGCTGCGCCGTTGGGTCGAGACCATCGGCGATGTGAGCATCTTGGCGACACCGCAAGACGACGTTACACCCCAGGCCATCATTGACACCTTTACTCAAGCCGACTTCGTCGTGGACTGCCTGGCAGCGGGACCAACCCATGGCTCGGTACTCGTCCATCACTCGGGCACACCGATACAGGTGGATCTGCGGGTCGTCGAGGCGTCGAGCTTTGGAGCGGCATGGCAGTATTTCACCGGATCCAAAGACCACACTATGCGCCTGCGGGACATCGCCTCAAGCAAGGGCATGAAACTCAATGAATACGGACTATACCGGACCGCGGATGCGTCCGAGCCGGTCTTCGTGACGGGTCAAAGCGAAGAGGCGATCTATCAGGGCCTGGATTTGGATCCAGTGGACCCGAAACTACGGCAAGACCGCGGC
Organism: Planctomycetota bacterium; assembly: GCA_022563885.1. GTDB lineage: Bacteria > Planctomycetota > Phycisphaerae > Sedimentisphaerales > Anaerobacaceae > JAIPFM01. The sequence continues at coordinate 31,945 of JADFMM010000014.1, forward strand.
GAAGTGGAGGCAGCCCAGGCTCACACGCTTCCTCGGCTCGTCACCCTCGAAGACATCCGAGGCGATCTCCACATGCACACGACGGCCTCAGACGGCCGGTGTGAATTGGAAGAAATGGTGACGTTCGGAATCGAACGCGGATATGAGTATCTCTGTATCACCGATCATTCGGCATCCTCAGTCATCGCCAACGGTCTCAGCGCCGAACGTCTGATCCGGCAGATAAAGGCCATCCGTCGCCTCAATGAAGGCTACCCAGAAATCTCGGTGCTGGCGGGCAGTGAAGTGGACATCCTCAGCGACGGCCGTCTGGACTATGAGGACGGTCTGCTGGCAGAACTGGATTTCGTCGTCGCCTCGGTCCACGCCGGCATGAACAACCCCCGGGATAAAGGCACCGCTCGTCTCCTCAAGGCCATGGACAATCCCTCTGTCACCTGCATCGGCCATCCCACCACGCGCATGTTGGGCCGTCGAGAGGCCATGGACCTGGACATGATCGCCATCCTACGGCATGCCGCCGACACCCACACCGCCATGGAGGTGAATTCCAACCCGATGCGCCTGGATCTCAACGACCTGCACTGCCGTATGGCCATCGACCACGGGGTCAAACTCATCATCAACACAGACGCCCACAACAAGATGGGCCTGGACCGATTGGAATATGGCGTCGCGACGGCCGCCAAAGGCTGGGCCACCAAAGAGGATGTGTTGAACACGCTTCCGTGGGAGAAGCTCAAGGAACGGCTCCAGATGAAGCAGAGCCTCCATTCGTGACCCAAGGGACCGACGGTGACTTTGAACAGACCCCGTAGAAAATGCCCGAAGTTTTTCTGTCCCTCCAATCCGTTAACTGCCGATAATACAACAGGTCCCATTTGAAAACGCGGGCCTGCATCCGGGTCCCAGAGAGGACGCACCTTGCTAGCAGTCAGACGCATCAATCGACTAGATGATCGCATCGCCAAGATCGTCATTGTGCTTATGGCCATTGGCACGGTCTTCGTGTATTCAGCCAGTGCCGACGTGGGAGAGGAGCTGAATCTCAAGCGTTTCTACGACCATCCCGGCCTGCGCCAGATCGTTTATTTCCCGCTGGCCTGCCTGGTGATGTTCACACTGTCTGCGATCAACCATAGACACTTGAGTTTCGCTCAGGGTGCGTGGAGGTCGTTCACGCCCTATCTGCTCATCCTGAGCCTGATCCTACTGGCGATCGTTTTGATCCCCCAACTCGGTACCCAAGTGAACGATGCGCGGCGCTGGATACGCGTCCCCATTGGACCGGCCCGCATCTCCTTTCAGCCCTCCGAACTCGCCAAATGGGCATCCATTTTTTTCTTGGCCGCGGTCTGTGCCAAAAATAACTTTCAGATTAAATCCTTCTGGAAACAGTTTTTACCCATCTGCGCCGTGGTGGGCGCCTTCGTGGGGATGATTATCGCCGAGGATTTCGGCACAGCCGCCTTCATCGTCTTGCTCAGTTTTTGCATGCTGCTGGTCGGTGGGGCCAAATGGTGGCACCTCCTCAGCCCCCTCCCACTGGTCCTTGCCCTGTTCTTTGTGATGCTTTATCAGTCCCCCCATCGAATTGAGCGAATCAAGGCCTTTCTCCATCCAGAACAACACTCCGATACAACCGCCTATCAGGCCACTCAGTCACTGGTCGCGCTGGGATCGGGAGGCCTGTGGGGCAAGGGCTTGGGCAACGGCGTCTCCAAATACGGTCACCTACCCGAGGATACGACCGACTTCGTCTTCGCCATCATAGGCGAAGAACTCGGACTGGTGGGCACAACATCCGTGATCCTGCTGTTCATCGCGTTCATCTGGATGGGGTCGCTGGTGGTGATCAGGAGCAAAGATGGTTTTAGCCAGCTGCTTGCCGGAGGAATCGTCTTGGCAATCAGCCTTCAGGCGGCGCTGAACATTGGCGTCGTCACGGTCGTTCTGCCCACCAAAGGCATCCCCCTGCCCTTCCTCAGCGGCGGCGGCTCGAGCCTTCTGGTCTCCGCCGCTGCAGTCGGCGTACTGCTCAACATCGCCAAGCAGACGGCGGACACCGAACCGGCCAATTCGTAAGGGTGGGCTGCGCCCACCTCTATCCTAGCGATCCGCATACATAGAATCGTAGTAGGATTGATAATCCCCCGACACAATATGGTCCAACCACGCCTGGTTGGCAATATACCAGTCAATCGTCTGCTTCAGCCCCTCTTCAAATGTCACCGAAGGTTTCCACCCTAAATCCCGCATGGTCTTGCCGGCATCAATAGCGTAGCGCCGATCATGACCGGGCCGATCCTTGACGTAGTTTATCAGCGACTCGGGTTTTCCCAGATGATGCAGCAACATCTTGACCACATCGATGTTGGCCATCTCGTTGCAGCCACCCACATTATAGACTTCTCCCGACTTGGCGTCCGTCAACACCTTCCAGATGGCGGTGCAGTGGTCATAGACGAAGAGCCAGTCCCGGACGTGCAATCCATCCCCATAAACGGGCAGCGCCTTATCTTGACGCGCGTTGTTGATCATTAGGGGTATCAGTTTTTCAGGGAACTGATAGGGACCATAGTTGTTGGAACAGCGCGTGATGTTGTAAGGCAGTCCCCAGGTGTGCCCAAAGGCCCGGACAAGGTGGTCTGCAGAGGCCTTGCTGGCCGAATAGGGAGAGTTGGGAGCCAGCGGCGTGGTTTCCGTAAACCTGCCCTCATCACCCAGGGAGCCATACACTTCATCGGTCGACACCTGGACAAAACGGGTTGTGTCCCGCGCACTGGCCGCCTGCAGAAGAGCCAGCGTTCCAGCAACATTGGTGTCGATGAAGACCTTGGGGCCGGTGATGGATCGATCGACGTGACTCTCCGCCGCAAAATGCACAACGGAGTCAATAGCATGTTCGTCAAAAAGCTTTTCGACAAACGGCAGATCGCAGATGTCACCACGCACGAATACATGCTTAGGATGGGCCATGACTCCATCCAGATTTTCGAGATTTCCGGCGTAGGTCAACTGATCCAGGTTTAGCACAAAACAATCCGGATGTTCCTCCAGTACCATGTGGACGAAATTGGACCCTATGAAGCCGGCGCCCCCTGTCACTAATAATCGCCTCATCGCGTCTCCAGAAAATGCGCTAATGACGCCTGCCATGGCTCCATCGGGGCCTTCAACAGTTCCACGATTTTTTCACAGTCAAATCGACTGTTGAGTGGCCTCTGTGCCGGGCTGCTAACGTCCGAGGTCCTGCACGGTTTAATCACGACATCCAAGGACAGGCGTTCGGCAATGGCCTTTGCCAGGTCGAACCGGCTGATATAGCCTCGACTGGCAAAATGATAGAGCCCTTCAACCCCTTTGTCCAACAGTTCACATAGGGCCTTGGCCACTTCTACCGTGGCGGTCGGCGAGCCCACCTGATCATCCACGACCTTTAATTCGGTGCTGTTCCGCGCTCGCTCTATCAGTTTTTTCACGAAGTTGTTCCCGTGATGCCCATAGGTCCACTGCACGCGTACGATGGCGTGAGAGCACCCGGACTGATGCAGTAAGGTCTCGCCTGCTAGCTTGCTGCGTCCATATTCGCCGATGGGGTTGGGTTGATCCGTCTCCACATAAGGCCGATCCAGCGTTCCGTCAAACACGAAGTCGGTGCTGATGTGCAGGATCCTCTTACCGGCTCGCTTGGCGAGTCTCCCCAGATCACCGACAGCCGTGGCGTTGACGTTTCGGGCGAGGGTCGCTTCGGACTCAGCGCCGTCCACATTGGTGTAGGCCGCGCAGTTGACGACCACGTCACAGTCACCGAGGGCGGCAGTGCAATGATCTCTGTCTGTTATGTCGAATTCAGGCAAGTCATAGCACTTGACGTCAGCGCCCCGGCCGTGACATGCCTCTGCCAAATCGGTACCGAGCATGCCTCTACCCCCAAGGATCGCGATCGAACGAGGGAAGCTCATCCATGATCTCCGACCTTGGGGAGCGCCTCTTTGGGGATCTCGGAGAGAGCACCGAACCGCGCATCTTTCTGCGACAAAACGGGCTCCCCCTCCAAGGGCCACTCGATACCGAGGTCCGAATCATTCCAACGGATGCCACGCTCCGTCGTGGGGCTATAATAGTCGGTACACTTGTAACTAAACAGCGCAGTGTCACTCAGTACACAGAAACCATGGGCGAATCCGGGCGGCACATACATCTGGTTGTGTTTGTCATCGCTCAGTTCGAGACCAAACCATCGTCCAAAGGTCGGCGAACCGACCCGGATATCAACGGCCACATCGTAGACACAGCCCGTCAGGACTTGCACCAACTTGCCCTGGCCTCCGGGGTGCTGATAGTGGAGCCCCCGCAACGTCCCACGCGCAGAAAAGGATAGGTTGTCCTGCAAAAAATCGCCCTCCACACCCAGCGCCCTGTATCGCTCCCTGTTCCACGTCTCCAAGAAGAATCCCCGTTCATCTGCAAAGACTGCGGGTTCGATCACGATCATTCCCGCCAACGGTGTTTGCACTGATTTCAAGGGCAAATTCTACTTTCATTCGTTATCGACTAGACTCATCAAATACTGACCGTAACTGTTCTTTTTCAAGGGTTCAGCCAGTCGAAGTACCTGATCGGCATCGATGAGTCCCTTGTTGAAGGCGATCTCCTCGGGGCAGGCAATCATCAGACCTTGCCGTTCCTGGATGGTCTGGACGTAGTTGCTGGCCTGAATCATGGATTCTTGGGTACCTGTATCCAGCCAGGCGACCCCCCGGCCGAACAACTCTGCCTGGAGCTTGCCGCGTCTAAGATACTCTCTGTTGATGTCGGTAATTTCCAATTCACCCCGCGGAGAGGGCTTCACACGGGCGGCAATATCGGTAATGGCGGAGTCGTAGAAATAGAGACCAACGGCAGCGTAACTGCTCTTGGGTGTCTCCGGCTTCTCTTCGACACTGAGTACGTTGCCCTGCTTATCAAACTCAATGACGCCATAGCGAGAAGGATCCTTTACGCGATAGCCAAAGATGGTGGCGCCTGATGCTCGTTTGCAGGCATGCTCCAAGGCCTTGGGGACGCCATGTCCATAGAAAATGTTGTCCCCCAGTATCATGCAAGCCGGTCCGCCATCCAGGAAATCGGCCCCAATGATGAATGCCTGGGCCAGTCCCTCCGGACGTGGTTGTTCCGCATACTCCAGGGTCAGTCCCCACTGACGCCCATCTCCCAACAGACGTCTAAACAGAGGCAAGTCCTCTGGCGTGGAGATGATCAGGGCCTCGGTAATTCCCGCCAACATCAGGGTCGTCAGCGGATAGTAAATCATCGGCTTGTCATAAACGGGCAACATCTGCTTGCTAATGACCTGGGTCATCGGGTAGAGCCGCGTACCCCTGCCGCCCGCCAGAATAATTCCCTTTAGCCCCATAGAGCGCCTCGATTGCTGTCATTACCAAATGGCCAAATTGTATGGTGCTGGCGCATAGGTGTCAATCTACAGCGGCTGAGGGAACAGTAGGGCTAGCGGTAGATTCAGGATTCTCGGGTATCGGAAAACGCCGGTTTTTCGCGAAAACACGTTGCGCTGCCAGACTGAGAGGGCACTACTCACATGCTCTTTGAAAATCGGATTTTGGGTCCTGCTGTGCCACCTTTTCCAGGGCGATTGTAAACACCCCTCTCTCCTCTTTTAGGTACTTCCGTTCGAAGTTTGTGCCAACCCACTCGCCACCCTGTGCGCCTGCCGTAGGACGAAACTCGATCCTGCGGAATTGGCTGGCGTACCCCCGCAGCACCGTTTGCATGTGCTCGAAATAGTCAGCGTGGTCTGTTGCAATCTTCAGATGACCACCTGTTTTTAATACTCGAAGGATCTGGCCGACGTTCGCCTGACAGATGAAGCGTCGCTTGTGGTGACGTTTCTTCGGCCAGGGATCGGGATAGTAAATGTGAATGCCGTTGATCGTCTGTTCGGCGACAAAGTCGCAGAGAAAACCGGCTGCTTCCGTGCGAATCAGACGGACGTTGGTGAGTTTCCGGCGTCCCAGGCGATCAACAGCATACCGATAATACTTGCTGGCCCACTCGATGCCGAAAAAGTCCATCTCCGGACATGCTTGGGCCTCGTTGACAAGAAATGTTCCTTTACCGGACCCGATTTCAAGTTGGACGGGCGCAGATCGACCAAACAGTTGAACAAAGTCGATCCGACGCGCCAGTGCCTCAGGGTGGATCCCGATAGAGGGGTACTCATTTAAGGATTTGGCCATAAACACCGATCCAGTTGATTGCAGACACGTTTCGATGGAAAACAAGACGCCTAGGATTATATCTACAGGGCCAGGCCGAAGACAAGGATTACCCGTTGGCTGGCAGTCACTTCAGTTAAAGTTACAGGTTGGATGTTACGATAGTCTGATGTGGGCCTTGTTGGTTGCCTAGGCGTCCTTTGAAACCGAAACCGGATGCCCCGAGGTCTTGAAAGGATACCTGACAATGCTACTTCAATTGATCAGAGCTCGGCGTAGACAGGTTCTTGTCGACATCAACACCCAGAGAGATGTTCTCCTGGCTGCGGGCAGCGACTGTGTCCGGAACCACCGACGGGTCCTGGCCCACATCCGCAGAATGATGGCCTGGGCCAGATCAAACGATATTCCGGTCATCTCAACCTGTGAACTGCCTGCCGCTAAGGAGGGCAGCGCCCTGACGAATGGGAAGAACGGCCTGGCTCACTCCAAAATCGGGTATACACTGCTAGACAACCACATTAGCTTTTCCCCCGACAACAACACAGACCTCCCACGTGACTTGTTGCGTCGCTATCGTCAAGTCATCTTGCCCAAACGCTGTCCCGACCCCTTCGATGAACCCCGCATCGACCGACTATTGAGTGAAGTACGTGCGGGAGAGTTCATCCTCATGGGAACGATGACAGAGGAGGCCGTATCAGCCATGGCGCTGGGCCTGCTGCAACGACACAAAAACGTGAAGATCATCGTGGATGCGGTTGGAGCCCGTGATCACAACGACGCCAAAATGGCGTTGCGAAAAATGGAAGCCAAGGGTGCAAAGCTACTAGAATCAAAGAAGATCGCAGGAACCTCCCACTTGAGAATTGTCGGGGCCTGCGAATGTGACAGTTGCCGACGGGTGATGGCAAAACAGAACTGATCACGATCCTCCCCTGCGTCTGCCGGTCTTAGCAGGCGACTCTCCCCCTCCTTATTCCCCTTCTCGATTCCTCAAAGCCGTTGAATGATGTATTGAGCGTCCAATGCTTTCTTGATACGCATATTCACATCGCGTAGGTGAGCCACCGTATACGGATCGAGCTTGCCTTGACTCGCCTGCAGTACGCGTCCGACGCGTATCCCGGAGATCAGCTTCAGTTGTTCGATGACCAGAGCAGAAATCGGTTTGTATGCGGCCACGTTAAACGTACCCGCCTGTGCCAAATCGATGAGCAATTCGATGTGCTGGCGCTGAAGATTCCGCCTCAAGCTGGAGATGAATGGTTTTCTCGCCGTATAGGACTGCGTGGGCATCTGGTCCAACTCCAGCCAGATGGCCTCGGTGAGGGAGTCGAGCAGTTCCGGCAACGTGAATGCATCTTGATCCTGCTCCACCAGGAACTCATTGTCGTAGATGCGTCCCAAGGTCGTGGGAAACATCATGGTGGCTAGAACCGATCCCTGAATGGACATGATCATATCATGAACCGGCCAGGTGGCATCGGTCATAATGGACGCCACGTCGTCCCACCATTTGTCAACGGTCATCCGTTGCAACAGATCCCGTGACAGTCCGAAGGCATCGTCGGTGAAGGTATTGGTGATGACAAAGTCGAGGGCATCCCGCTGTTTTTGGGCCGACACGACCTCGATCGGCAGACGGCCATCCTTATCGCCTTTTTTGTCCCGATAGATGTGGGCGCCCCCCAACCAATTGGACATCATGCTGATGGCACGGAGCTGAATCCCCACGGTCATTTCGTAGGCCCTCCGGGTCTTGGCCCAACTGTCACCCTCCTTGACCAGCTTGTCGATAATCCGTTCTCGGTTCATCTTTGCAAGTGCTATCTGGTTATTCGCGTACTCCAGTGGATCCCGACCAAAATCATAACGACGCGCGTAGGGATCGGGTCCCCAGGTGTCTTCGTCCGTTGCGTACTGCAGTTCGGGTTCGGCCACTCGGGACAGGATCTTCTTTAAGTCTTTCTTGCTCTGTGTGTAGCCATACTGTATGGCCCACTCGTCGTAGGGACCGACTGCAATCATGGCATAATCGCCCTGTATTGCCTCCTCCACCAGATTGATGTTGATTGGAAGGTAGTCCATGACCGATCCGGCAAAGGGCTTTTTTTGCTTGACTTCGTCGCTGTTGATCTCGGCCAAACGGTAGACAGAAGACCCCTTGAAGTTGTGACGCAAGCCCAAGGTATGCCCTACTTCGTGCATGGTCAAATCTGCCAACAGGGGGCCCACGAAAGCCTCTGGAATACCGTCGATCATGGGTGGTTTTTTCTTGGCGGTGTCCTCATCTTCACTATTGGGATCTACTGCTGCCTCTGCATTGGGGTCCTCAACCTTCGGCGCATTGGGGTCCAGATCAGTAGCGTCCTCACCTTCAGCGGCGAGTATTTCATGTGTCATGCGAAAGACCGCCACATCAAAGGCCTTGCCGTGGGACAGCGTGCACATACCATTGACCTGCGAGGTCCTGCCTGCCAGCCCGTCGTACTCGTCATCGCCCATCAGTTCGGTGGAGACCATCGCCGCGGGATGGCCATGATAGGGCAGGCTGTGTTTTGCTCGCAAGGACCGGCGGACCTCTTCCCGCCTGGACGCAGGCACGAGACGAATACGCGGGTCCCAGCGTTCATTTTCCGAAAGCCATGCCAGTGTGGCGGGACTGACCCCCTCCATCATAATCTCGGGCATGATCTCATGAAACGTCTGCCAGAAATGGCGAATCCACCCGTCGGTCAGTATGATGTCCGCGTCGAGGATTTGGCCCGTCAGAGGGTTGACGCGACTGGGACCAATGGCCATGCCGCGATTGTTGCTGAGCCACCGGATGAAATTGTAGCGGACGTCTTCGGGATCCTTGTCCATGTGTTTGCCACTGGACTTGTCCTGGTAGAGGACCTCAATGGCATCGGAGATGCCAACTTTTTCAAAAGCAGCATTCCAGGCCAGAATACCCTGGCGAACCCAACGACGATAGCGCACGGGGGTCGTGTGCTCGATGTAGAATACAATGGGCTCTTTGGGTGGACTTAGATCAAGGGAGGCATCGGCCTTTTGGAGATGCCAGCGGTTGATGTAACGGACCCTCGTCTCTGGATTTTTGAAATCACCATAGTCACTAAAAGAGGTCGTGAAATAACCGACCCGGGTATCGGCAAGGCGGGGCTTATAGCCCTTGCTCTTGGGAATCTCGCTGATTGAGTAATGCAGCGTCTGCAGGCGCCCCGAGGCCGTCGGGACCTCAAAGGCAAGCTCTACATTCTTAGGGAAGGCCTTCGCCTTCATGATGGTGGCCAGCCTGGGATTCGAAATCCGGAATCGGCTGCCAAAAAACTTAGACGCCTGGCCGACGAGCAATGCGTCCATGTCGATCACGGGCGAACCTCCATCCATGCTGACGATGGGCACATCCAAGATGATGCGGTCCGTATAGAGTCGCTCTACCGAACTCTTGGACTCCGCGTCGCCGGTCGAACGGACCCGGATATTGGGCTCCACCAAGGCCAGCCGCTTGTCATAGCGTTTCCAGTAGACATACATGTCGCCGGCCTGCAATCCGGCGTACTCCTCTCCACTGGCCACGGTCATGGCGATGAACAACCGCATCTTTTCATACCCGCGGGGTAGAGAGGCCAACATCTGGGCATCCTTGTCGCGCGTCCAGATCGTGAACAGGCTCCGCTTACCATCCGCCGTCGACACCACCTTCTCGTACCCCTTTATCACATCCGCCAGGGGAGGAAAATCACGTTTCGGCTTCGACGCCTTCTCGTTCTTTTCTTCTGCGGCTGCCAGGCCGCCGCAGAGGCCGGCAAGAAACAGGGACAGGACTGCCAGCATGCGAAAAACACTCGATCTTGGGCCGATCATCGAAAGTCTCCTTGGCTAATACCAGAGTTGCTCTAAAGTTGGGCTATTTGGCGGCTGTGGCGCAATCCCTTGGTAGGGCAATACTTCATTCCTTCAATCCATTTCCAGCTATTGGCGTCATCGTCAAACTACCCAATCCAAATTGATACATTTTACCCAGAGTCCGAAGAAATCGATATTTTATTTTTCAGTCCTGGAATCATCGACCCGCCAGACTTGCTGACACTTCACACGCTGGCCCTCGGAAGAAACAGGGGAACCGAATCCGCATCGCCGAATCCACCCGCGGGCTGGCCCTATGTGATACGGTGGCTGGCGTGGTCTGGTGTGCGGAGATTTCGTTTGACTTCAAATCACCGACCTGCATGCTTGCACAACCCAAAAGGAAAAGCCCGGTTGTTTTCACAACCGGGCTTCATAATCCCTGGCGATCACCTACTCTCGCCCTTACGGACTACCATCGGCCGAAACAAGCTTAGCTTCTGAGTTCGGAATGGGATCAGGCGTTTCCTTGTCCGTAAAATCACCAGAAAAACTGTGAACCAGGCAAAAAGCCTGTAATTCTCACATCCAATACAGTCCGACGTGCACCAGTTCTAAGCTGCCGCCATCGAACCTTGAAGAATATAGAAAATATGCAGATGCTTCAAGAGCAGCTCAACCAAAGATAGATATGGTCAAGTTATCGAGCGTTAGTACCGGTTAGCTGAACAGATTTCGCTGCTTACACACCCGGCCTATCAACCAGATAGTCTATCTGGGCTCTCTCGGACCTAAGTCCATGGAATTCTAATCTTGGAGTGGGCTTCCCGCTTAGATGCTTTCAGCGGTTATCCTTTCCCGACTTAGCTACCCGGCGGTGCCCCTAGCGGAACAACCGGTACACCAGAGGTCAGTGCTTCCTAATCCTCTCGTACTAAGGAAACATCTCCTTCAAAATTCCTACGCCCACGGTAGATAGGGACCGACCTGGCTCACGCCGGTCTGAACCCAGCTCGCGTACCACTTTAATCGGCGAACAGCCGAACCCTTGGGACCGCCTACAGCCCCAGGATGTGATGAGCCGACATCGAGGTGCCAAACCGCACCGCCGCTATGGACGCTCGGGTGCGATAAGCCTGTTATCCCCGGGGTACCTTTTATCCGTTGAGCTACGACGCTTCCACACGCGATCGCAGGATCACTAAGGCCTACTTTCGTAACTGCTCGTCCCGTCGGACTCGCAGTAAAGCTGGCTTGTGCCTTTACACTCGGAACACGGTTTCCATCCGTGCTGAACCAACCATTGCGCTCCTCCGTTACTCTTTAGGAGGAGACCGCCCCAGTCAAACTGCCCAGCACCCACTGTCCCTCGCCCGGATTCACGGGAATCGAGGTTAGGCCACAAACGTATAAAGGGTGGTATTTCACCTGTGGCTCCATCCCGACCGAAATCGGGACTTCAAAGCCTCCCACCTATGCTACGCGGTATATGCTCGTGACCAATAGAAGCCTGCAGTAAAGGTCCACGGGGTCTTTCCGTCTTGCTGCGGGTAGGCGGCATCTTCACCGCCACTACTATTTCACCGAGTCGGTCGTGGAGACAGTGCTCCAGTCATTACGCTATTCATGCGCGTCGGAACTTACCCGACAAGGAACTTCGCTACCTTAGGACCGTCATAGTTACGGCCGCCATTGACCGGTGCTTAGGTCACGAGCTTCGCCGAAGCTAACCCGCTTCCGTGACATTCCGGCATTGGGCAAGCGTCACACTGTATACATCCTCTTGCGAGTTAGCACAGTGCTGTGTTTTTGATAAACAGTTGCCAGAGCCTTTTCTCTGCGCCCTCTCTTGCGAGGAGGGCCCCCTTATTGCGAACGTACGGGGTTAATTTGCCTAGTTCCTTCACGACCGTTCTCTCGAGCGCCTGAGGCTATTCGCCTCACCCACCTGTGTCAGTTTTGGTACGGGCCTCGCGTTGCCCCCACAGCTTTTCTAGGAACTCCCGACCCCGACAACGGCCTTGAAGGCCTGGGCACAACTGGTCGCCCAGTCGAGCGGGGGAATCCGCACTGTGGTTTGATCGCGGCGAGGGTGCTGGAATATTAGCCAGCTGTCCATCGACTACGCCTTTCGGCCTCGCCTTAGGTCCCGACTAACCCTGGGCGGATTTACCTTCCCCAGGAAACCTTGGGTTTTCGGCGACAAGGATTCTCACCTTGTTTATCGTTACTCAAGCCCGCATCTTCACTTCCTGACGCTCCACGAACCTTTACAGGATCGCTTCACAGCCGACAAGAACGCTCTCCTACCGCTCCAACAAAAGTTGGAGCCCGCAGCTTCGGCTCTCTGCTTATTCCCGATCATTATCGGCGCCAAACTCCTCGACCAGTGAGCTGTTACGCACTCTTTAAATGATGGCTGCTTCTAAGCCAACATCCTGGCTGTCACGGCAGTCTGACTTCCTTTCGAACTAAGCACAGATCTGGGGCCTTAGCCGGCGATCTGGATTCTTCTCCTTTTGTCCACGGATATTGTCACTCGTGGGCTATCTCCCAGGACTTGGCGATCGGTATTCGGAGTTTGGTTGAATGGGGTAGGCGGGTAGCCCCCACCACTCATCCAGTAGCTCTACCCCCGATCGTTGCACCCTGAGGCTAACCCTAAAGTTATTTCGGAGAGAACGAGCTATCTCCCGGTTTGATTAGACTTTTACTCCTCCCCACAGCTCATCACATAACTTTTCAACGTTAACGTGTTCGGTCCTCCAGAGGGTCTTACCCCCCCTTCAACCTGGCCATGGGTAGATCACACGGGTTTCGCGTCTAGCCCCTGCGACTGAACGCCCTGTTCAGACTCGCTTTCGCTCCGCCTCCGGTCCGGTAGACCTTAGGCTCGCCGCAAAGGCTAACTCGCGGGCTCATTATGCAAAAAGCACGCCGTCACCACATCGAAATGCAGCTCCGACCGCTTGTAGGCACACGGTTTCAGGTACTCTTTCACTCCGCTCATCGCGGTGCTTGTCAACCTTCAATCACTTTACTTATTCACTATCGGTCGTCGAGGAGTACTTAGCCTTGGAGGGTGGACCCCCCATGTTCAATCCGGGTTTCACGAGCCCGAACCTACTCTATGACTGGCCAACTCGCAGTTACAGGGCTTTCACCTTCTCAGGCCGCGCATTCCAACGCGTTCATTCGGTCTGTCGGCTGATCCGCTTTCGCTCGCCGCTACTCACGGAGTCGCTGTTGCTTTCCTTTCCTCCGGGTACTTAGATGTTTCAGTTCCCCGGGTTTGCCTCGCACGCCTATGCATTCAGCGCGCGATATCCCGACAAGTCGGGATGGGTTGCCCCATTCGGAGATCCCAGAATCACAGCTCGATTACCAACTCCTCTGGGCTTATCGCAGGTTTCCACGTCCTTCATCGCCTCTCGACGCCAAGTCATCCGCCGTGTGCCCTTAGTGGCCTAATCGCGTCAACCCAACGCCGAAACTCGCCTTGAACCTGTGTCCTTCGACTCGCTCCGAAACGCTTGAACTGGGCTGACGCGCCACAATCTATCTTCTGTCGCCTCACGCTTTTGATACTCGGTGTCGTCTGCTCGATCTCGGACACTGCGGGCCTGGAACCCGTCTGCGCATCCATCGATACAGACTACTACCTTCATCATCCGGTTGTCAAAGAGCGTTCCGATTCGAGGATCACCCCTCTGTTTCGGACCCCTCCGCGAAGTGCTTTGGGGCACCATTCGGGGCAGCCTGTTTGGCGAGGGGGAGTGTAGGCGGCTCTGTTTCGCGGTCAAGGGTCGGGCCTGATTTTGTGCGTTTGTGCGCATGAAAAAGGGGGCGAGCCGAAGTCAGACGGTTTCGTCCGAGTCGGCTCGCCCCCCGAAAAGGTGTGGGGCTGTGGGCTTATCCGCCGCCACCACCGCCTCCAAGGCCTTCATCCGGGACAGGATCGCGGCCGGGACCCCTGGGACCCCGAGGGTCAGGCCTCTGCTCCTTGACCACAGGCTGACCCTGGGTCTCGCCGAGCTTGGCCGAGCGGACCAGCCTCTGGTACCGGGCCGAGGCTTTTTCGGTGGTCGGGTTGCGCACAAACAGTTTCGCGAACGGTCCGCCTTCGAGCACCGCCTGGTACTTGGTGCGGGACGACGCACCCCCGATGCCTCCGCCCGGATCGCCTGGAATCCGCGAGACATCAAGGAACTGTGCGTTCACGACTGCTGACATTCGTGTCTCGACGGGCACGAACCATTCGGGCGGATCGGTTGGATTTCCGTCTTCGTCAATCTCGAGCGGCTCAAGCGATGCGGGCACGACAAACCCGGTGGCTGGATCCTTCGGTGCAGCGTCAAAGTCAAACGTGTACAAGTTTTCGGGATTGCTGACTTCGGCGACAATGACATCGCCTGGCTTGAGCCCCGTGCTGCCCCGACGCCAGAATCCGTAATGGAAGCGGAAGACATCGACGGTCGCTTTGGCACCCGACGCAAGTCCCCGCCCGCCCAGTCCACCCTGCACGCCTCGCCCGGCACCGGTGGCGCTGGT
>JADFMM010000433.1 GCA_022563885.1 Planctomycetota bacterium
GCCAAACAGGACCTCCCAGAAGCCACCGACGGCCAAAGTCACAAAATAGACCGGGAAGAAGAAAAGGGCTCCGTAGACCATATTGCTCAACTGAGAGGCAGGATCAAAATCGAGACCCAACAGGCTCATCGTGCGGCCGCGCCAAGTGGCGGCGGCAGCCTCTGCCATCTCAGAGCTCCCATCCGCGGCCAGGACCAGGTTCGCCTGCAAGCCCGTGTTGTACAAGGCCATGATCACCGGCGGCACCAGGGCCAAGACCACGAAGATCATCATCCGTTTCAGGTCGAGTAAATCTCGCGCATGGGGCGGGCCCGCAGTCGTGTGGCCCGGGGTAAACAGAATGGTGTCGGTGGCCTCGAACAGCGGATACAGTCGCTCCAGCTTTCCCCCCCTATCGAAGTGGGGTTTCAGCCCGTCCAGCATGCTGCGAAGCCGTTTCACCAATCAGCCTTCCTTCTCGATCAGGGCAAGATTTCGTCTCAGCATTGGGCCAAACTCCAGCTTCGACGGACAGACAAACGCGCAAAGGGACAAATCCTCTTCATCCAGTTCGAGGGCACCGAGGGCCTCGGCCTCTTCCACGTCATCAACGGCCAGGGCTCGCATCAGGAAAAGCGGCATAATGTCCAGCGGCATGAGATCTTCGAAGCTGCCGCTGGGTAGGATCGCCCGCACCTCCCCATGGGTGGACGTGGTGAAATCGAATTGGCGGTCTCTGTAGAATCGGGACATGGCGATGTTCTTGACGGAAAATCTGTAGAAACCCAAAGTCAACCACCCGAGGAATTGCCGCTGTCTCTCTTCGCGTATCACCGTGATCTGCTGGTGAAAACGGCCGAGGTAGCCGACGGCGCCGGTGGCATGGTGGCCCGACAACACCGACCCGGAAATCACGCGTTGTTCGCCCTCTCTCAACTCTCCTCGCACCACCTCGGCGACATCGGCACCGAGACAGGTTCTAACGAGGCGAGGCTGCCGGACCCCGGGCCCGGCCAGCGAAATGACACGGTCGTTCGCCAGTTTCCCCGTAGTAAAGAGCCTACCCGTCGCCACAACATCCTGGAGGCCCATATGCCAAACGCTTTTGTTCCGACTCACGGGGTCCAAAAAGTGTATATGCGTGCCAACATTCCCGGCCGGATGAGGACCACGAAACGTCTCGACCTGGACATTGGGCAAGTCCAAGGCTGGCAACTGAGTCTCGCCGGCTTTACAGACATAGAGTGTACCCTCTGTCAGCTTGGAGAGGACCTTCACGCCGTTGACAAAGTCACCCTCGTTCCCGGCGAGCAGCGCCGGAATCGAAGGCGCCAGGGGATTGCTGTCCATGGCCGTGATGAACAGGGAGTGGGGCTGCATATCCGGGTCTGCCACCCTACCAAAGGGACGGACCCGCAAGGCGGTCCATTGTCCCGACTCGAGCAACTGTTCAATCACCTCTTCTCGTGCCAGACCGGATAGTTGGTCCGCGGTGTAGGATTTGAAAAGGACTTCACTATTATCGGTGACCCGAATGACAACTGAGAGCAGGGCCCGCTTCGCACCGCGGTGAATCGCGTCGATTCTGCCGGCGACCGGCGCCGTATACCGGACCCGGGGAGATTTTCTATCGGTGAACAGGCACTGACCTTTCGCCACCTCATCGGCGACGCGGACCTCCATCGTCGGTTTCATACCCACGAAGTCAGACGCAAGGACGGCCACCTTTTCGGCTCTTCGTGTATCCTTGATAGCCTGCTCGGGAGCCCCGGAAATGGGAAGGTCCAGCCCCCGTGTAATCGTCATCATGCTGCTCTGTTCCTCTTGTCGTAGAGGGCTCTTCTACATCCTCTGCTGGCAAAAACTCGGACTTTGTAAGAAGTGCGTCACAGTACCCAGCAAAGGAGGAGGTGTCAATATTGTAGGCGAGAAATATGGCGACAGAGCAATAGGCCTTGACCCCAGCCCTTGATGCGTTACATAGGGTGCATGCCGACGTTCAATAATCACCCAATCGGTGTCCCCAATCCTTAGTTCGGAGAGTGGTGCGTAGGGGTATGGAATAACGAACCCGGTTGTCAACCATAGCGTGCAGCATAGACAGAGACTAGGCATGTCACATGGAACCGTTTATCTTGTCGGCGCAGGACCAGGGAACCCCGAGCTGATCACCTTGCGAGGCTATCACCTCCTGCAACGGGCCGACGTCATACTGCACGATCGACTCATTCCCACCGAGTTGTTGCGTGTCGTCAAGCCCACGGCCGAGGTCATCTGCGTGGGAAAATCCGCAGACGGGCACAGCGTAGCGCAGGAGGAGATCAACGCCCTGATCGTGAAAAAGGCGCGGGCCGGTCACATGGTCCTGCGTCTCAAAGGCGGCGACTGCTACCTCTTTGGCCGAGGGGGTGAGGAGGCTCAGGCCTGCTCCGCCGCCCAGGTTCCCTTTGAAGTCGTCCCCGGCATCACCAGCGCTTTGGCCGTGCCTGCCTACGCCGGCATCCCCCCCACCCACCGGGAGTTTACCCCCCATGTCGCCATCATCACCGGTCACCGACAGGCGGGCAAAACATTGGAGATTCCCAAGGCAGACACCCTCATCTTCTTGATGTCCGTGGGCAACATATCGGCCATCATCGATGCGCTAAAGGAACAGGGATGGGCCCCCGAGACGCCCATTGCCGTCATCGAGCGTGGCACCTGCTATGATCAGCGGGTCGTCACCGGAAAACTCGAATCCTTCCTCACCACACTGGGCGACATCCAGGTGAGAACACCCGCCGTATTCGTCGTCGGCAAGGTCGTGGATCTACAGCAACAGTTGGATTGGTTCGGCATGAGAAAGAACATTCTCGTCTTGGGAAACTATCCCCAGCGCTATGAACACCTGGGCAATATCATCCATCGCCGCATCATCGACTGCGTCCCCATCGAAGACAGCACGGACGCAGACGCAAGCCTGCGCACCCTGGCCGACTTCGACTGGATCTGCTTCACCAGCGTCAACACCGCCCGATTCCTCTTCGAGCGGCTCTACGCCAACGGGCTGGATGCCCGTGCCCTCGGTCCGGCAAAGATCGCCGCCATCGGCCAGACCACTGCCGAGAAGCTCAAGGCCTTCGGGCTCTACCCCGATCTCATACCTCGGATCACCTCCAGCAGCGGGTTGTTGGAGGCCTTTGCGGAACAGGACCTGTCCGGCAAAAAGGTTCTGTTGCCGCGGCCCGAAGTGGCCAGTAAGACTCTGCCGGAAGGGCTGCGCGACATGGGCGCCGATGTCCGGGCCGTGACGTTCTACAAGACCATTGAAATAGACCCCGGCGACATCGACTTCGACTACATCGACTCCGTCCTCTTCACAAGTGGCTCCACGGTCCGGGCCTTCGTCAAAAGATTCAGCCCCGTCCCCGGAAAGGATACAATACACTACATCGCTCTCGGCAAACCGACTCGGACGGTGGCCCGGGAACACGGCATCGATGCCGAACTGATGGAAGAGAAAGAGGGAAGGATGAAGGATGAAGGGTGAAGGGTGAAGGGTGAAGGGTGAAGGGTGAAGGGTGAAGGGTGAAAGGGTGACGGGATGGTTGCTGG
>JADFMM010000158.1 GCA_022563885.1 Planctomycetota bacterium
TACGTCGAAACGCTGCTTTGACGTCCGGCTCTTTCAAGACCAGCAATGCCCAGATGCCGACCGGCACGCCGATGAGGAAGGTCGGCGTCCAGGGCAGGACGGCCAGGATGGCCGCAAATACCGCCAATCCATGGGATCCGAGCCTCCACATGCTCCCCGCGCCAATCATCATGAGAATTGACATTAGCAGAAAGAGGATTCCCCCTCCAATGGCGACTATCGGGACAATTGAGGCCCATGTGGGCCTTGTCTCTAAGGGGAAGGGACGAGCCTGTCCGAGGATGACCCGGGCGATGTGGTTAACGCCGCCTGAGACAAGCGGTGCGGCGATGTACCCGGCGTCATGACTCATGCGGGGTGAGAAAAGGACCTGGGCGGTGGTGTCACTGTATTGCCTGTGAGAAGTGGATAAACTTTTTGCTCGGTGAGCTAGACTCCAGCTGATAAAGAACCCCACAATGAGCCAGCCAGCCAGCAAATTCAAGAGTCCGAGTGTGAACAGGGCTATCGCTGGGCCTCGAACCTTTCGCCGCATGGCCTCGATGTCCACCCCTTGGATGGGCTTGACGGAAGGTCGAGGAGGCTCGGGCCCAGAGGAAATTTTCTCGACATCGGTTTTGACTTCACTGGCGTGCTGGTAACGCAGCTCAGGTTCTTTTTCGAGCGTGCGCAGGACGATTTCGTCGAGGCGGACGTCAACCTGGACTTTTTTCGATGGCGGGGCGAATCGGCCGATTGGCAATTCCCCCGTGAGCATCTCATAGAATACCACTCCGAGCGAATAGATGTCCGCCCGATGATCGACTTCGTGGGAGTGCTCGATCTGTTCGGGGGCCATATAGTGCGGTGTGCCCATGCGCTGATCGGCCTGGGTGAGGGTGTAGGCGGTGGTGGCCTTATCGAGGAGCCTGGCGAGGCCGAAGTCGGCTATCTTGATGTCGCCATCCTTGTCCAGCAGAATATTTTCAGGTTTGATGTCCCGATGCACAATTCCCTTTTTGTGAGCGTAGTGCAGGGCCTCGCAGACTTGCGGGATAATAGCGAGGGTCTGCTCTGCTGATAGTTCACCTGCCTGGATGACGTGTCGAAGGTCGGTTCCATCGACAAATTCCATGAGAAAGTAGTATAGCCCGTCTTCCGTATGGCCAAACTCATGAACCGTCACTATGTGGGGATGGTTGAGCATGGCCAGGGAGCGGGCCTCACGTGTGAATCTTTCGGCAAATGCTTCCGTCTGACCGACCTCCGGCGGCAGGATCTTCAGGGCCACGAGTCGGTCAAGCTGCTTCTGGCGGGCCTTATAGACTGCTCCCATGCCGCCCTGACCGATTAATTCCAAGATCTCAAGCTGGGAGAACTTCTCAGCCAATTCTTTCGGCTCAGGCGGCACAAATCCACCTGGCCGTGTGGCACTTGTGGGCATACCGGGCGTGATGTCCTCAGGACCGGCTTTTCCACCTTCACTACCGACCTGCATGCCGGCCTTCATCAGACACTGTGGGCACAAACCCTTGGGAGCATTGGCCGGTAAGTCGGCTCCGCACTTGGGACAACGTTTTTCTTCGGCCATCGTAACATCTCCTTTCTTCTTCATATTGGCTGTCTCTACCTATAAACTAGGAGAAACGGCCGAGATGTTACATGTCTTTCACATTTTTTATGCCCAAAGACCAACACGGCCAGGTTAATACGCCAAAGCAGCGAACAAACTTCCCATTTCTTCACCAATCTGGTCCTCACCGTCAACCGTTTGGGCGATCTCATCCCGCAAGAGCTTTCTGTACTGCCTCCGTAGGCGGTGTACGGCGACCCGTATGGAACCTTCAGTCCTATGCAATTTTGTGGCCATGTCCTGGTAAGGAATATCCTCCTTTTCAGCGGTCAAATAGACCTTCAGATGCTCAAAGAGCTTCTGCCTGTTCTTTTTAGCCATCTCAGCCTCAAGCCGATCCATGGTCCGATCCAAAACCGTCAGTGCCCAGGATTTCTCAAACAGCATGTCCGGGGATAATGGGTCTGCTGGCTCAAGGGCATACTGACCTTCTGCATCTTGAAAGCCGAGGGATAAGATCTTCCGACCTCCACCGCGTTTCTTCGCCTGAGTACGGTCGCGTTCATCGGCAAGAAAGTATTTCAACCGGATCAGGAGAAACGAGCGAAACTTGCCGTACTTGGGATCGGCTGCCCGCAGATCATGTTTCTCCAATAGGTGTGCGAAAAATGCTTGGGTGAAATCTTCTGCCTGGTGCGTGTCATATCCCCGTCGCCGAAGAAATGCATAAAGTGGGAACCAGTAACGTTGGCACAGTGTCTCAAGTAATGTCGTTGGTACACGAAGTACGCGGCGGAACTGGAGACGAAAGCGGTGCCAATCATCACGGCACTGTTGGGTCTGCTGTTTCTCGTCGTCGCCGTAGGCATGAAGTTGACCGTGATTCGCGAACTTGTCGTTTCTCGCGGAAATCTCGATCGTCGCCCAGACCCCTAAGCGGTCCTATGGGTGATCATTCTAACGAAACTCTACGAGTATATTCTGCCTTCGTACAGTGGTCCCATCGGCCCTTGACAAGTACATATGCCCTCGTATGAGTGTTTGGACCCTACGGGCTTTGAAAGTGATGTCTCTTGATAGTTCAGCGCGTATTTCGTACGATTATTGGTGGCGTACGGTGAAACCTATGTTTGTTAACCGTGTAAATGAGAAATCCCGGTTGATAGGCTCATTGAAAACGTCACAAGTAGGACACCGGGATCCTGGATCTCGGCGGCATTGACACCTTATCAACAGGCGATAGCAACGGGAACAGGAGGATAGAATGGCGACCTTAAATGCATTGATGGACCGCTTGTGGGAGCAGTATGCACAGGCGAATTCGCAGGCCGCAACGATCCACGCGGCCTTGCAGGCGCGTGGCGAGACGGTGGTAAATGATCACGTGGCATTTCGCACGTTCGACTTGCCGAAGGTCGGTATCGAGGCCGTTACCCGAGTGTTTAAGGCCCACGGCTATGTCGAGAGCGGGCAGTATACGTTTGAACAGAAAAAGCTCAAGGGTCGGCACTACGAGCATCCGGATGGGGTGTCACCGTTGATCTTCGTCAGTGAGTTGAAGACGGCTGAGTTCTCTGAGCAACTGCAGGATACGGTCAAGCGCTTGGTGGAGGCGGTGCCGGACGCCGCAGTTGAGGCCTGGGACTTTCCGGCGTCGGGGGTGCTGTGGCCGATGATCTCGTATGCCACCTACGAGGCGTTGCGCGTCGAGAGCGAGTATGCGGCTTGGACCGCGGGCTTCGGCTACGGCGCCAATCACTTTACCGTGTCGATTAACGCTCTGGACGGTTTTGACGAGATCCGGCCGTTTAATGAATTCATTAAGGGGCTGGGCTATGGGCTCAATGCGTCTGGCGGCGAGGTAAAAGGGACGCCGGCGGTGTTTCTGGAGCAGTCGTCAACGCTGGCGGACCCGGTGGCGGTGGCGTTCAGCGACGGGACGCACTCGATTCCATGCTGCTATTACGAGTTCGCCAAGCGCTACGCGCAGGCGGACGGCAAGCTGTTCCGCGGCTTTGTCGCGCAGTCTGCAGATAAGATATTCGAGAGCACTAAGGGCTAGGGGGAGACCCGGATACGCCCCGCTCTTGTCAACACGGAGAGGGTTCATCAATGAGGCAATGATCCTACAAAAGCTCGTAGGACTCCCGGTTTATTGATCCGCATCGAGACAACGAACTCACCTATACGGTTCCACTTGTGAATGTTTCAATGAGCCTTCATGCCATAGTCTACTGTGCTACTGTGGTCCCGTTGGCGGTTGACAAGTGCAAAGGCTTCGGCACGGCGGTGAACGTTAGAATCAGTTGCGGAGGAGTGGATACGAGTCCGGCCGTCCTCACTCGGTAACGATTACTCTGATTGTCTTCAAAAAAGACCGCCTCCGTCACTTCCAGCCGAAACGCACTGAGCGGGTCGAGACCGTCGGCCGCGTAATCGGCCAATACCAGGAGAGTCACGTTCAACTGGTAGTATCGTCCGCCTGGGTCGGTAGGCTGAACCAGATCGAGCAGCGTGTCGACGTAGCTGGGATTCTCATAATCGGAAGCCAGCAGATCCAGATCGTTGTCCGTGATACTGTGCCGCACCGACAGAGGACCCGCGGGCGTGCCCACGATATCCTGCAAAAAGAACAGGAGCGTGGCCCTTTCAAGAAAGGGTGCGTCCACCGGTGCGTCCGGCAGTGCGAACTTGGCGACCAGGCGATTCATTTGGTTCGTTGCCAACGAATCGACTTCGCCAACATGGCTACGATTATTTGCGGACACATCCGCCGCCACGTCGCCTAGGTCGTCGAAAACCCCGTCACTGTTGTTATCGATGACCGCGTAGAATGCGCTAGGCTCCACACTCAGCCGCGAAAGTAGGCCCTTGGTGAGGTCGACGATCCAAAATCCGTTGCGCCGATCGGAGATGAGCACCCGGTCCAGGCCTAGAAGTGGATAGATGGCAAAAGCGCCCTCGCTGCAGCAGCCCCCGATATTAGAATTGGCTTCCGTGTCGAAGGTGCCAACGAGCACAGGATCGAAGGGGTTGGTGATGTCATGGACGGTCATTCCCGCCGGCCCCCAGGAGTTGAACAGCAGATTGCCCATGACGAACTGCTGGTGGGCGGTCTGGCTCAACATGTCGGCGCCGGAACCCGGGGTAAACGGCGCTTGGATGTCGTCATTGGAAATCGACTTGACCAGCGTTGGGTGGGCCGGATCGCGAATGTCCAGCACGTGCAGATTCAGCAGACCGCCCTCGTGGCCAATGTAATAGGCGCTACCATCGGAGCTGGGTCGGCCGCTGTGCGATCCGCTATCGTTTTCTCCCGGGCCGTCGCCAAAGACGCCCAAGAGTGTCGCGTTGCCGTTCTTGATATCTCTCACATCGAAGATGCTCGTCCGGCCCGAACCGTGCACATAGTAACGGCCATTCTCTGCATGCCCATCGTGGGCGCTGACGTTAATCGTGGTGAGAAAACTGGGATTCGCCGGGTCGGTAACGTCATACACTTGGGCGCCCGCGCCGGACTGGGCCGCGTAGAGGAAAACCCCATCCTCGGTTACATCCACATCGAGGGTATGGATGCTGCCAATCGGCGTTTGCGACATCGTCACGGGATCGATCGGGTCCGCCCGCAGGTCCATGATCCAAAAACCGGTGCTCGTGCTGGATACGTAACCGATGCCGTCGTGAATGTCGATGTCGAGAAATCGCCCGCTGCCCGGCGGGTGATAATTGCCAACCACCGTGGGATTCGAGGCGTCGGTTATCTCAAAGACCACCACGCCCACCTCCGAGGAAGTGCGCGTGCCGACGTAAGCAAACGTCTTGCCGTTAAATGCCGGGTTATCAGGCCCATCATAGACGTAACCGGACAAGTCAGTCCAAAAGTTCGGGGGGAACGCGTCTTCCGAGCCAAAGTGTCCGACCAACTGATAGGGGGAGTAGTCTAGAATCCCGTTCACATGTGGCAAGCCGGGAACCGTCTGGCGCGGCACGTCGGCGAAATGGTCTGCTCGCGCGACGCTCGTCGCTAGCAGCACAGCCACGCACCCGAACGCTGCCATGCGGGCGATTCTACGCCGATTTGTGTTGATGAAAGAGATCATTTTTGAACCACCTTATCTATGCCAAAGGGATTGGTAGAGGTCACGAAAACGCTGTTCGGCGCGTGTGGTTCTCAGAAGATAGGCATTAGGTATCACGGACTTAGGGTCGGGCTAAAGGCCTGACACGGGCTCAAAGCAGTAGAATGTACCGTTGACCTGTGGGCAGTAGTATATGCGACCATTGGTGGCAATCGGGTGAGGACATGCCCAGGAACCAAAGCCGGGACTCTTCCAGATCACGTCGCCAGTTTCGCAACTGACGGCAAAGATGCCCTCCAGAGTCGCAGACAAGGCGTAACCCTCGGAGGTCAGCACGACGGCCCCGCAGCCGTGACTGGATCCCCATAATTGAACCGGATCATCCAACGAACCGACAATGGACCCATCTGCCAGGTTCCAGCGCCAGGCTCCGCCCTCATACTTGTTATTTACGGCGAAGTAATCGGACCCTAAAGCACATGTCTCTACGTGCCAGCGGCCAACAACGGAATCTTGCTGCCAAATGATTTCTCCCTTCTGTGCCGAAAGGCAGGAAATGGGTAATTTGTAAGCCCCAGGAAGATAGATTCTACCCTCACGATAGGAGGGTGTGCCCGTCTGGCTGGCATAAGCCTTGTTTGTCCGCCAGAGGATCTCGCCGGTCCGGGGGACTATCCCAATGGTTTCCCCTTCTCTTGGATCGGCCTCTCCGCCACCGGTGAAAAACATAGTGCCGTCGCCCGCGCATCCGGAAGGGCCGTTTAGCATCGTGCCAGATGAACGCAACTGGATTGTCCACAGAGACTCTCCCGACATTGCATCCCATGCATTAACTTTTTGAACGTCTGTTCCACCCTCTCGGTAGAGAGACCCGTAGGCGACCACTCCCTCCGCATAAACAGGAGAAGCCCGCAGTCTGTCACCGATACCGATCGACTCTTCCCAGACGGTCTCTCCCGTTTCATCGTTAAGGCAGACGAACATGCTGGGCAGGTCCTTAACCATCGGATATCTTAGGCTGAACATACGGGAAATAAACACTTTCCCTTCGGCACAAAGCAAGGTCGATCGAGTCCAGACCTGACCTGGCAGTTTCCGTCGCCATCGCATCCGGCCGGTATCCTGCTCCCTGCACACTACCAAGCCTCCAAGTGTCACAT
Source organism: Planctomycetota bacterium (assembly GCA_022563885.1). Taxonomy (GTDB): domain Bacteria; phylum Planctomycetota; class Phycisphaerae; order Sedimentisphaerales; family Anaerobacaceae; genus JAIPFM01. The sequence goes on from JADFMM010000158.1 coordinate 6,792, forward strand.
AATAGAGATCATCGTGGGTGGCACAAACCGGATGCTTGAACAATCCACCGCTCCGCACGGCGTAACGTAGTCTAAAGGGCGGTTTCAAGCCCGAATCCTGGACGAAGTTCGTATTGGCCGAACCCCCGTAAGCAGACGGCCAGTCATAAGATCGTTGCCCTCTGACAGTCGTTCTGCTCTGGCGTTGGTGAAGTGTTCGTTTCGATCGGACCGGTTCAATAGGTGTGTCGCTGCCCAGCACATATAGGAATCCGTCATCACATCCGAAGCAGACGTTGCCATCGGAAATCGCCGGCGAGGATGTAATGGCTTTACCGTGCGGCGTCATGAAACGGAAAGACTTCGTTCCACCCGCATCCAAACCTCTACTCTGACTGCTGAGGGATGCAGCGATCAACTCCCCCTGCGTGGTGGTGAAGAAGCAGTAATCTGCTGAAAGCGCCGGAGCGGAGAGCACCGGAATAAGACTGCTCGATTTATCGCTGAAGGTACTCCATTGGATTCTGCCCGCGCCGAAATCGTATGCCGTCACCCCAAAGGATTGACGACCAAAATACATGGTTTCTCCTCGCACCGCCGCGGACTCCACTGAAGCCCATTGACCTAGTAAAGTGTCTTGGCGCTTGACAGATGTTCCGTCCAGCAACTTGAGCCGGATCACGCCCCCTTCTCCGTCTTTTCCAGGGCAGGGCACATAGACATATTCACCTGAAATGGCTATGCCACTCATGCAGTAAACCTTGCCCAAAGGCTCTTTCCTTTTCCATATCAATTGGGCTCTTGTTTTTAAATCTTTCAGACAGATCAGGTCATCGGCAATCGTCGTGACGACTCTATTCCCCGAGACCGATACCACGCCACTGCTAAAATAGGCAGAAGACTTGCCATCCGTCCGGGGATTTTGCCCATTGGTGATTTCGCTTTCACGATTGAGGTTATAGTGATCCCAGACCCAACGCGTGTGACCATCCATATCCAGACAATGGACAACACCGTTCAGAGTTTGAAAATAGACCGAATCATTCGCATAGGTTATGGCATCCATAATCGGCCAATCGAATTCAATCGATTTGATGACAGTGCCGTCTCCGGCGTTGAGAATGTGAAGATTGCCCGCGATGGTCCCATAGAAGACTTTTCCCTGCGCGATACAGGGCGAAGAGGTATTTGAGCCAAAGGTGTCTGAACCTTCCGGCGCGGTTTTCCAGGCGATGCGTCCAGTCTTCAGATCGACACCGTAGGCTGTACCCATCTGATCGACGACATAGATGCGTCCCTTCACGATGACGGGGGAAGACAGGACGGCATCATCCAGCTCAACTTGGGCGTTCAAATGTAGCGGTAGATCGAGCTGTTCCTCTTGGGCGTCGCCGTTGTGCTGGGCGTTGCACATGAACTGAGACCAGTCCGTCCCATGGACAGGGATTACCGTGCACGGGAACAAGGCCATGACCACAATTTGAATAACCCTATTTCGAATAGTCATAGATTCTTACTCCCGTAGAGCGTTAAAGTCCTTTGACACCAAGCCAAACATAATCATCCTACTTTTTGCGAAAGACCGCAAGCCCTAGGGTACATTTAGGGATCGGCAAGGAATAAGCTGGACAATTTGGGGTCCAAGTGTGCCCCGTATTGGGTCGCGCCCGATTGAGCGAAACCACGGGCGTAGCAGTTCTACGTCGCGGATTTCGCGATTGAGAAGCGATCCAAGATGGGGTGCAATTGGGCATTCAAAAGTCCAAGTTATTTCCTGCCGGTCCCTTACTCATACAGAGCTCAAAATACCGGCTATCCAGGTAAATGACTCGGTACTCTGGTCTTGATGGTATCGGAATCAGATAATCAATGCCGATGAAATCTGGTAATATCTGTTTACGTGTGCCCGAGAAGTTCGTGCACAATGGATTCGCTGCGGATATCATCAGATTCAGGCTTGCACGGAGAATCACGGCTACTGGTAGCATTCAATAGGAGATGACTGTGTACACTGTGGATTCAATAGAGCCAATGGCCAAATACCATTCACTGCAGTATTATGAGGAGATAACAGCATGAATCGCTATGTTGTGACGGTAATAATCTCACTGTACCCCGTGATAGTCTGTTCCGTTTCTGCCGCCGTCCCACGTGGCGTCAACCTTTCTAAGCTGGTCAATTGGGACATCATCATGGCAGAAGACGCTTCGCCAAGCGAGATTTACGCTGCTGAAGAATTCCAAAACCATTTTGCCCAGGCGAGTGGCATTCACCTGCCCATTGCCAGCGAGCCCAACCTCACCACGACTGGAAAACGTCATATCTATATTGGTTCAAGCTCGGCTATGCGTGCCAGCAATGTCGGATTCAGCACAGACGAGTTTGGGGAAGAGGATTTTCGCATCATAGTGCGTAATGATAACGTCGCTATAGCCGGGCAGCCGCGTGCGGGAGCACGAGGAACACTTTACGGTGTTTATACTTTCCTCGAAGATTACGTCGGTGTGCGGTTCCTCACCGTTGACCATACCTATATACCCGCGATAGGGACGTGGCGTGTTGTCGGGCCTTTAGACCGTTTTTATCATTCGCCTCTACGTTTCCGCTGGAGCTATTACGGCGAAACCAATAGAAATCCCGCGTTTGCCACTCGGATCCGTGTCAATACCGTTGCTGGCGATGCCAAGCTGGGCAGTAAGACAGGACTGAATCTCATCAACCACAGTTTTCACCGCCATCTCTCGCCACAGAACTATGGAAAAGAACATCCGGAGTATTTCGCCCTGGTCGAGGGCGAGCGCAAGCTGGAAGTAGGAGGTGGTGGGCCTGAACTCTGCCTGACCAATCCGGATGTCCTCCGCATCGTGACGGACTCCGTTTTGGATGCACTCAGGAAGAATCCCAGCATGGAGAATATCTCGGTTAGCCAGAACGATAATAATAAATACTGCCGATGTGACCGCTGTGCTGCCCTTGATGAGCGCGAAGGCACACCCATGGGCTCGCTGCTGACCTTCGTCAACGCGGTGTCAGATGAGGTAGCGAAAGGGTATCCGGATGTCATGGTTGGCACATTGTCTTACTGGTATTCGCGTAAACCACCCAAAACAATCAAGCCCCGACCCAATGTCCAGATCCAGTTGTGTAGCATCGAGTGCTGTGTTCTACATGCTATTAACGACCCAAGGTGCAAGAAAAATGTAGAGTTCTGTCAGGATCTGGCCAACTGGGGCAGAATGTGCAAACGTATTTCCATTTGGAACTACAATACAAACTTCAGTAACTATTTACTGCCCTGCCCCAATCTGCGGGTGCTAGAATCGAACATCAGGTATTTTGTTGCGAACAACGCCATTGGGATATTTATGCAGGCGGCGGGCAACGCTCTCGGGGCCGAGCTGTCTGAATTACGAAACTATGTGATGGCCAATCTACTTTGGGATCCGACCAAGAGTGGCCGGAGACTGGTAGACGAGTTCCTTGATTTGCACTATGGCCGCGGCGCCGAACCCATTCGGCGGTTTATCAATCTGACCCACCAGAAGGCACTGGCCAGCGGGCTACATCCGAATTGTTTTGGCAAGGCAAAAGACTATGCAATCGATGAATCCATGGCCCAGGCAGGTCTTGATGCCTTTGCCGAGGCGACGACACTGGCCGAAAACAGCACGGTCCGAATTCGTGTGGAAAAGGCCTCAATCTGCGCATACCGAGCTGCCATCGAACCCATCTGGTATATGACGGATGACTCCACAGTGGATCCAGCCTTGGCCGAGCGAATGAAACCGTTGGTTAAACGCTTCCTGGAGTTGTGCAAGAAACATGGCGTGACTCACGCCAGTGAACGTAGCAGACTCGAAGCCGAGAGTAAACGACTCAAACGCATCGTTGGCCTGTAAGGCCTGCGGTACAAATAATAAGCTCGCATAAGTCCTTTTGTAGAATTGACACATGCTCGTGTCGGATGAAAGAGGTTGCCTGCTAGGGGATCGGCAAGAAATAAATTGCACATTTTGGGGTTCAAGTGTGCCGTAGATTTGGTCGCGCCGAGTGAGCCAAACCGGAGGTGTAGTGGGCTACAGTGAGGATTTGGCGATTGAGAAGCGGCCAAAGATGCGGTGCAATTGGGCATCCAAAAGTCCAAGTTATTTCTTGCCGGTTCCTAGGTGAGGATTCCGTAGCGTGTGCGGACTATGAAAGAGAAATCGTAACTGTGTTTCGTCATCGTACTGCAAGTCCGATTGGATTGCGTCGAGTATGCCAGAACGATTGGGGTTACCTGGGGAAAGTGGAAAAGATCATGCGAATCACCGGGATTCTACTGGGAATGGGAATCATGGCCACGAATGTCATTGCGGAAAGTCCAGTTGTCATAGCGCATCGGGGTGCGAGTGGATATTTGCCGGAGCACACACTTGAGGCCTACGCGACGGCGTATGCGATGGGTGCGGACTACATTGAGCCGGACGTCGTTCGCACGAAGGACGGGCATTTCATTTGTCTGCATGACATTCACCTTGACGCGACGACGAACGTCGAGACTGCGTTTCCTGATCGGGCACGTGAGGATGGGCGGTATTACGCCGCGGACTTTTCGCTTGCGGAGATTAATACATTGCGAGCTGAGGAGCGACTCAATAACCGATTTCCCAAGGGGCATTCGTCGTTCGAGGTACCGACGTTTCGCGAAATGATCGAACTGGTTCAAGGATTGAACGAATCGACCGGAAATCGAATCGGGATCTATCCAGAGTTGAAGCAACCGAGTTGGCATGCGAAGGAAGGCTTGCCTATGGAGGAAGCGTTTGTTGCAATTCTGAAAGAGTATGGGTATATGGACCGCGACTCGTTGATATATATCCAGTGTTTTGAAGCGGAACCGCTGCAAAAACTGCGGGATGAATTGGGGTGTAGAGCACCGCGGATCTTCTTGATGGGAGCGGGTAAACTATCTGACGAAAAGCTTCACGAGATTGCCCGTTACGCGGAGGGGATCGGGCCATCCAAACAGATGATCGAATCCGATCCCGGCCTGGTTGAGCGGGCGCATCAGAATGGGCTGCGGGTGCATCCATATACGTTTCGGGTCGACCAGGTACCGTCAAAGTATCCAGATGTGGAAGCGGAACTGAGGACGTTTTTTCGAGTCTACAGAGTTGACGGTGTGTTTACGGATTTCGTGGATGTCGCGAAACGTGTTCGCGACGAGGCAGAGAACTGAGGTTTACACGTGTCTGGCCAATTCCATTGACAGGGAACTCTACCAAGCGATTGAGTACTTGCGAGAACAGGTACAGATGCTTGTGGAACGTCAAGAGAAGCTGGACGAACGTATTCGGCTAAACAACAGCCAGCGGATGAGGCTGGCGGCCAGGGCAAAGCGGCTCAGTCAGAAGGTGCTGGAGCAATACACAGAGCTGTTCACGCCAGACCCGACCTCCGATGGTATCGAAAACTCAGTGCTGAAGAATACGATGGGTTTCAGAATCGCACGCCTGGGCAGCCTGTTGAAGTCGTACCACAAATTGGCCGCTTGACCATCAACGCAGGATGGGGTCGTGACAGAGAATGTCTCTTCCTATGACAGAATTTTCTTCCCAGATCCGTTCTCTCAAATCATAAGCCGCTGCCAAACCGCCATCGAAACTTCAAACTTTAGCTGATTCTTTGAGAATTAATCTCTGACCGAATTCCCACAGAGCCAAGCGTTCGCGTCGGCAGCCTTGAAGAAAAAAGTTGCTGAATTAACGAATGCTCTCTTTACCGGTTACCGCGAAAAGGTTGAAATGTGCGCCCCAATTATCCAAGTTACTGTAAATGGCCTCCGCGGTTTCCAAGACAAAAGCCTCCAACTCCCTTTCGGAATCCACAGTCAGTGTGACGTTGAACAAGGCCGGATCGTTCACGTTTTGGAATTCACCCAACCATATCCGATCCAGGCCGTTTAGAACGGGAATCACACCGGGCTGAAGATCACCACTGTCATCAAACCAATCATCACAGGGCACAAGGCCTTCCTGGGTTGTTCCGTCAGTATAATGGAGAGTAATGGGCACGCGGGAATCACCGTTCCCACCGGTTACCAGGAAATGAAGCGTCGCATACCGTCCACGTGGCACTTCCACACGGATGGGACGTATGTCTCTTGGTCTGATCTGCAGGACGTTCAAGCCCTTATAGTCGCCCAATCGGTGAATGCTTACCCTTCCGTCACTGGGCAGTCCTTGGGCTTGCGGATTGCCTGTCCGCACACCATCGTATCCGTCTTCCACCAACAATCCCCCCTGGCCGTCAAGCGTGTGGTTCTCGTCGTCTCCCGTAGTTAGGATGACGTCCCGGTTGAAGTGGGCTGAGAGATCCACATGGATAAGGGGTACTCCATCTGGGATTTCGATCTCCAGCGATTCTGGCGTTTCCTGCTGGCCTACCAAACGCGGAGAAGGTCCACCAAGTGATGAGGGTTGTGAAGGTTCAGGAGACATAAGTTGGGACTTCCCAGAAAGGAGTGCTTTGGTGTCTGCCTCAAAAACAGAATCGCTCCTTACTTCGGTAGTAATTCTTTCTGATGTCCCAGCAGCGGTTCGTGGTGT
>JADFMM010000159.1 GCA_022563885.1 Planctomycetota bacterium
ACCCAGAACGCGGGTCTGCCTGCTCTGGGCAGTCGTACACATAGCCGGTTCCATTTGTGTGGCCGCAGGTGCAGGCTTAGACTATCCGGAGACGGAACGTATGGATCACATAGATGAGTATCACGGTGTCAAAGTTGCGGATCCCTACCGATGGCTCGAAGAGGATGTGCGTCAGTCCCCCCGCGTGCGCGAGTGGGTGACGGCTCAGAACAAGGTGACCTTCGATTACCTGGCCAAACTGCCCCGGCGCGAGCAGATTGAGAAACGTCTTACCGCCCTCTGGGACTACGAGAAACATGGTATGCCCTCTAAGGTGGGCGGGCGCTACGTGATGTCCAAGAATGACGGTCTGCAGAATCACAGCGTCATCTATGTGGCGGAAAGCCTGGAGGGACCGCGCCGAGTCCTCTTTAACCCCAATGAGTGGTCCGAGGACGGGACGGTGAGCCTGGGCGGCCTGTCCTTCAGTCACGATGGGGAGTTGGTGGCCTACGCCGTGCAGGATGCCGGCTCGGATTGGCGGACCTGGAAGGTGCGAAATGTGGCGACCGGCAAGGACTTGGGTGACAGCCTGAGCTATCTGAAGTTCACGGGTGTGGCCTGGGATCCGGCCGCGCAGGGATTCTTTTATGCCAAATATCCCGACCCCGATCCCGATAGCGAGTTTCAATCCCTCAATACCGAGATGAAGGTGATGTATCACCGGCTGGGAACGGAGCAGGCCGATGACGTGGTGGTCTACTATCGTCCCGACCATCCGGAGTGGGGCTATGAGGTCCACGTGACGGAGGACGGTCGTTACCTCATTATAACCATCTGGGTGGGGACGGACGCCAAGTACCGCATCATGGTGAAGGATCTGCAGCAGCCCTACGCCATGCCCATCGATCTCATCGACCAGTTTGCCTACGACTACAGCTTCATCGACAACGACGGACCCATCCTCTTCTTCCGCACGGATGACGAGGCGCCCAAGGGGCGCGTCATCGCCATCGACCTGCGGCGGCCGCAGCGGGAACACTGGCGGGAACTCATCCCCCAAGGGGAGGGTCCGCTGGAGTCGGTGAACGTGGTCCACAATCTCTTCGTCTGTCGCACGCTGCAAGACGTGGTCACGCGGGTCAGCCTCTATACGCTGCAGGGGCGTCACCTGCGGGACATCGAGTTGCCCGGACTGGGTTCGGCAGGGGGTTTCGGCGGCAAGCGATCGCACACCGAGACCTTCTATTCTTTCCAATCCTATGCCGTACCGCCCTCGATCTATCGCTATGACCTCATCACCGGCGAGTCCACGCTTCTGGAACGTTCCGCAGTGGATTTCCAGCCCGACGACTATGTGAGCGAACAGGTCTTTTATCCCTCGAAGGACGGAACACGCATCCCGATGTTCGTCACCTACAAGAAAAGCCTGCGGCGGGACGGTGCGACGCCGACCCTGCTCTATGGCTATGGGGGATTCAACATCTCCATCCTGCCGCGTTTTTCCGTGTCGCGACTGGCTTGGATGGAGATGGGCGGTATCTATGCGGTGGCCAATCTCCGGGGCGGCGGGGAATACGGCAGGCAGTGGCATGAGGCCGGCAAGAAAACCAACAAGCAAAACGTGTTCGATGACTTCATCGCGGCGGCGGAGTTCCTCATTGCCGAGGGCTACACCTCCTCGGAGAAACTCGCCATTCACGGCGGATCCAACGGCGGACTGTTGGTGGGGGTCTGCATGGTGCAGCGTCCGGACCTCTTTGCGGCGGCGGTGCCGGCGGTGGGGGTCATGGACATGTTGCGTTACAACCAGTTTACGGCCGGTCGGTTTTGGGTGGATGACTATGGAGCGGCTCAGGATAGCCGGGAGATGTTCGACTACCTCCGCGGTTACTCTCCCTATCACACGCTCAAGCCGGAGGTGCGGTATCCCTCGACGCTGGTGACCACCGCCGACACGGACGATCGGGTCGTGCCCGGCCACTCTTTCAAGTTTGCCGCGGCCCTGCAGCATGCCCATGCCGGCGATAACCCCGTCTTGATCCGTATTGAAACGCGGGCCGGTCACGGATCGGGCAAGCCCACCTCCATGATCATCGAGGAGCAGGCCGATATCTACGCCTTCTTGGCCAACAGCTTGGGGCTGTAGGCGGGATAGACCCCGGTGTTACGTAAATATCAGGGTATGCCTCCGGCATACGTAAGGTGTGTTTAGGCCTGGTTCAAATCAGGGTAACAATGTGTCTGGATCGAAATCGATATCGGGATCGAGAAAAGCCTTTGGTGCTACCATTGTCTTGATGGATGAAAGACGATTTCGATAGCGATCCTGAAACGGCGGTTTACTCAGTGTTACCCGGAACCGTCGATTTTTCAACCAGGCCCTTTATCTTCTCTACAGTGCTCGATAGAAGACACAAACCTCGTTATTCTTGTCGCCCCAATCCATGCCGATTGTTACATGAGGCATGGCCGTTCTCCTTGATTGACCTTTTGTCAATTGCACCAAAAAACGACGAGTGCGTATTTAGAGCGTCTAGGGCTCGTGGAGGACAGCCACCTCGTCTTGACTCTTTAGTCCTGTGGTAGAAAAAACTCTGGGAGGGTCGAAGGCAGCCTGGTTTGGGAAAGAACCGCTTTCAGGTGTGTCTGTGCGGCTTGGGTTTTTCCTGGATCCGGACCTGTTCCAGATGGACGCGGCAGTAGGATTCGTGGTTATAGATGCTCAGCAGGCGTTGGCAGTTCGGAAACGTGCATCTCCTGCCTTCGGGGGATGTCTTCAGTGCTTTTGCCACGGCTACTCCTTATCGCGGGATTTGCTCCACACCGGTTTCGGGGAACAGGGGAATGCCGAAACGTCGGGCCGGATTTTTCTGCTACCAGGATACCACAAAAGTCCCCAAACCCTGCAATCATTCTCTCGGGTGCTTGACAATTCCAGCTATCTTGAACATCCGCGGTAGCCCCCGCGAAGAGGGGGCAATCTGCCTTTTTACGCGAAAAATAACCTTTACGGGCGATACTCGACTCATTGAGCGGCGGAAAAGCATTTTTTTTGTTTTCGTGCATTCGACGGAGGTTTCGTGGACAATGGACGCAAGTTATGGAGCCTATTTTTTCATCTCTCAGAAATATTCCTCCCATATGACTCAATCGAGAGATACCGTTGAAAGGCCAGAAACGGGCCAAGGAGTAACGCAATGAGTGTAGGTACAGTCAAATGGTTCAATGCAAGCAAGGGATATGGATTCATCACCCCGGATGACGGATCGGCCGATGTGTTCGTTCACCATTCTGAAATAAAGACGGACGGCGAAGCGACCCTCGATGAAAACCAGAAAGTCACCTATGACATCGGAGAGGGCAAGAAGGGTCCCTGTGCAAACAACGTGGTTCCCGTCTGATCGATACAACGTGTCTAAAACTGAAAAGGCTCTGCTTCGGCAGGGCCTTTTTTGTGTGTCGTCATCCTCAGTACTTTCTGACCTGGTTCAATATCGTTATTGCATAGGGGCCAGTCTGTGTACCACTCCTCGTGGTCGTAGTCAGCGCAGCGGTTGTCGTTGTCGTAATCGATACCCCTCAATTGCCCCAAGTCACTGTTTCGATTACGATTACGACCACGACAACGACAACGATCGGGAATGTGAGGCGGAAATGAACCAGGCCCACTTTCTTTGTCGCCATCCTCTGTAAAGGCATGCTATCCGTCTCTTAGTGCTTGCCGGTAGTAGTCTCGGGCCTCATCCATGTAGCGTCTCAGTCGGCTGATACGCCTTTCGTCGGAGGGGTGGGTGCTTAGGAATTCCGGAGGCTGCCCCTTGCCGTCTTTGGTCCGGGCCATGCGTTGCCAAAAGGGGATGGAGACTTCCGGATTGTACTTGGCCATGGCCATGAAGATCAGGCCCAGGCGGTCCGCCTCGCTCTCGTGGAGGCGGCTGAAGGGAAGCATCACGCCCACCTGGGCGCCCAGGCCGAAGGCGCCGAGGAACAGTTTTTGTGTGGCTTCGGATTTCTCTTCGATGGCCTTTGCGAGTGCCATGCCCCCCAATTGGGCCGTATAGTTGTATGACATGCGTTCGGCCCCATGCTTGGCGAAGACGTGGGCCACTTCATGCCCTATGACCACGGCCAGATCCGCTTCGGTCTGGGCGACGGCCAAGAGACCGGTGTAGACGACGACTTTGCCCCCGGGCATGGCCCAGGCATTGATGTCGTTGCTGTCGACCAGGTTGAATTCCCAATGGTAGCCCCGCAGTTCGGATTGAATGTCTTTCATCCTGCAGTATTTGGTGATGGCCTGAGCGATCCGCCGGCCGACGCGTTTGACCCGTTCCGTCTGCTGGGCATCGGTGCTCGTCTTGTTTTCCTTCAGGAAGGTCTGATAGTGCTGCAGACTCATGGAGCTCATCATGGAATCGGGCATGAAGTTCAGTTGGCTGCGTCCGGTGATGGCGACTTCGCTACAGGCGCAGAGGCCGCAGACGGTCAGGCCAAGGGTCCAGAGGGTGATGCGGTTCTTATTCATGGGTTCATCCTTATGCGAGCGGAGGTTTCGGGATTGCAGGTGGATAGACGGCGAAGCTGTCAAAAGCGGGACCATACTGTCTCAGGTACAGGAGGGAGTAGGATCGCTTGAATACGTGAATGGGCAGGAGTAGGGCGGTGCCGATGAAGGGCAACGCCATGAGACAGCAGGCACAGAAACAGGTGACAACGCCGAGGAGGGCCACCAACACGCCGATCGCGATGTTGATGACGAGTTTCGTGAGGAGGTAGAGCACAAAAGACCCTAGATGATCGACCAGCAGGGCCAGGAAGATGCCCCAGGCTTCGAAACAGCTCGGCGTCCGCAGCCGCATGATTGGCACCACAAAATCGCTCGTAAAGAGCCCCAACAATCCCGCCGTGAGCGATAGGAGAAGCCCCAGCGGCACGAGAAGGGCGAGGCTGCCCCAGGGCCCCCAGTGGGACAGAAGAGGGGATCGTGTCACCAGGAAGAAGCCCAGTACCGAGAGGCCTGTGATCAGGACCAAAGTGACGATCCCCAGCGAAAGTCTGAAGACAAAGAGGCTGTTGGCATGGGCTCTATACTGGGACCAGGGGACTTGCACCTCGGCGCAGTGGGCCGCCACGCAGTGCAAAAACATGAATTGCCCCCGACTGCTGAGCCAGGTCAAGACGAGCCACAGCCCGAAGACCATGATGAGGACAAAGAGGGTCACCGGGACGAGCCAGGCCAGGTTCTCCATGACGAACTCTTTTGCCCGCGCGGTGTCGATCGGCGTCTTATTCCAGGTGAAACCCTCTTCCCTGCTGTAACGGACTCCCTTGCCCGTCGATGCCCCTCCGCCGGTCCCGAGGAGGGCCAGCCAAGCGCATAAGGCGATGGCTAGCCATCGTTCAATTTCAAAGGGGCGAAAGAGCAGGGTCTTGACACGGTCCATGGCGGGCCCTAGAGGCTCTATGACACTGACTTGATGGGAGGCGTCTTCCATTGAGCGATTGATGAATCAGGGTCTTCAGTTTCCATTGATTGTGGTCAACCCGTCGGCCGTGGACAATCATAGGACTCAGGCCTCGCGGGTTCAAGCGTTATTGCCGTGGGAAGAGTCCCAGCCGGTTCAATTCCTAGTAGGGGGACAAGGGCTGTGAGCCAACTCTATCGCCATGGTCGTACTCGTACTCGGCTTGGTCTGAAGCAACCGAAAAGACGGCCTGGTTCACAAGAGTGTGCATATGGGTAACAGTCCGTCTGACCTGTTTTCGTGCTCGTGCTCAGCGCAGCGGTACTCGTACTCGTAATCGAGAACGCTGTGAAGCCGATTACGATTACGAACGGGATTCCTACGTCGAGTCGTGTAACCCAGAATTGAACCAGGCCGAAAAGGCCGATTACGAGTACCGCTGCGCTGAGTACGAGCACGAGTACGAGTACGAAACTATGCCGGCCGCACAGCCCTTCTACTTTGGCCAGGCGCCTTGTTGCTATTCTGCTTCCCGGCTCTATACTCCTGCGATGGTCGATCGAAAAGCCCTATTCATGTACAGTCCGGAACTGGAGTCCTTGCCTTATCCGGAGGACCACCCTTTTAATACTAGGCGGGCCAGACGCACGCGCGAATTGGCCGAGTCCCGGGGGTGGTTGAGTGGCCCAGGGATCCAGGTGGAAGCCGCCGAACCGGCAGGCCGTATGGATCTTAAGAAAATGCATTCGGCGCGTTATCTTCACGCCTTTAAGCGTTCTGCGGAGGGAGTTTGGCAGAGCGAGGCCATGGGCATGGGTCTTGGATCCTCGGACTGCCCTATGTTCGATGGTGTCTTTGACCACGCGGTGCTCGCGACCGGGATGACGCTGTGTGCGGCACGGAAGCTTCTTGCCGGGGAGGTCGATGTGGCATTCAATCCCTCCGGGGGATTCCATCACGCGGGGCCGGAACAGGCCTCCGGATTCTGTTACATCAACGATGTGGCGATCGCCTGTCTGACCCTGGCGGATGCCGGTAAGCGAGTCATTTATCTGGATATTGATGTGCACCACGGGGATGGGGTGGCCTATGCGGTCTATGAGCGGGCCGATGTGATGACGATCTCTCTGCACGAAGATCCTCGCGTCCTCTTTCCCGGGACGGGATTTGTGCACGAAATCGGTAAGGACGCCGGGGAGGGATACTGCGTGAATGTCCCTCTGCCCATCGGGACCTACGATATGGTCTATCAGAATGCCTTCGAGGCGCTGGTCCTGCCCCTGATCAAGGCCTATGGCCCCGATGTCTTCGTGCTCGAATTCGGCGCGGATGCCCTGGCAGGGGACCCCCTCGCCCATCTGCAACTAACAAACAACACCTATGTTGAGGTGATCACGCAACTGCTGGCCTTCGGGAAGCCCATTCTGATGACCGGTGGTGGTGGCTACCAAATAGAGAATACGGTGCGGGCCTGGGCTTTGGGCTGGCGGGTGCTGTGCGGTACTGCGGACGAAGCGGCCGGACCCGTCCCGTGGGAGGCGCTCCTCGACGAGGAGGTCGAGATCTCCGATCTTCAACGTGAGACTGTCTCGCGGACAGTCAGCCAAACGGTCGAGCAGGTCAAGAAGAAGGTCTTCCCCTATCACGGCATATCGTGACAAGGCGGGACCGGGAACTGCAAATTGAGAATTGAAAACCCCAAAGTATGGGGTCCACCGCCAATTTTCAATTTGCAGTTCTTAAATTTACAATTTCAAATGCACTCGATCGGGAGCAAATCCGACCAAAACCTGACCTGATGATTCGGAGAATTCAACGTCTTGCACACCCTCAGGCGTTTGTCTCTCTCCCTTGGATCAGTTTCTCGACGACGCTGGGATCCGCCAGGGTCGTGATGTCCCCCATGTTGCTGGTGTCGTTCTCGGCGATCTTTCGCAGGATGCGGCGCATGATTTTCCCGGAGCGGGTCTTGGGCAAGGCTGCGGCGAACTGGATGGCTTCAGGTGTGGCGATGGGACCAATCTCCGTTCGCACGTGTTTGACCAGTTCCTGCTTGAGTGCCTCCGTCTCCGTGACCCCTTCGATCAAGGTGACATAGGCATAGAGTCCCTGTCCCTTGATCTCGTGGGGGATGGGGCAGACCGCGGCCTCGGCCACTTGGTGATGACCCACGAGGGCGCTTTCGACCTCGGCGGTACCGATGCGGTGGCCGGAGACATTGACCACGTCGTCGATGCGGCCCATGAGCCAGAAGTCACCGTCTTTGTCCTTGCGACAACCGTCACCGGTAAAATAGACGTCATCGTACATCGTGAAGTAGGTGTCGATGAACCGGTCGTGATCACCCCACATGGTCCGCATCATGCCGGGCCAGGGCTTCATGAGGCAGAGTTTGCCGCCTTCATCGACATCGCACTGCGTCCTGTCGTCGCGGAGGATGCGGGCGTCGACCCCAAAGAAGGGTTTGTTGGCGCTGCCCGGTTTGAGCGTGTGGGCACCCGGCAGGGGGGCAATCATGATGCCGCCTGTCTCGGTCTGCCACCAGGTGTCGACGACGGGACACTTGCCGCGGCCGACCTTTTGCCAGTACCACATCCAGGCCTCCGGGTTGATGGGCTCACCCACGGTGCCGAGGATACGGAGTGTGTCGAGCTTGTACTGTGCCGGCCACTGATCGCCCAGCCGCATGAGGGCCCGAATCGCCGTAGGGGCGGTGTAGAAGATGGTGACGGCAAACTTATCGCAGATCTGCCAAAACCGGCCGGCGTCCGGATAGGTGGGCACGCCCTCGAACATCAGCGAGGTGGCCCCGTTCGCCAGCGGGCCGTACACGATATAGCTGTGACCGGTGACCCAACCGATGTCCGCCGTGCACCAGTACACATCGTCGTCGTGGACGTCAAAGACGATCTCATGCGTCAAACTGACATGCAGGAGATAACCGCCGGTGGTATGGACGACGCCCTTGGGCTTGCCGGTGGATCCGGAGGTGTAGAGGATAAAGAGCGGATCCTCCGCCGCCATATGTTCCGGCTCGCACTGCTCCGAGGCATTGGCCATTTCGGCGGCATACCAGACGTCCCGTCCGCCTTCCATGGGACATTCGTCATCGGTGACCTTGACCACCACACAGGTCTCAACGGTGGGGCACTTGGTCAAGGCCTTGTCGACGATGCTCTTTAACGGGATCGACTTGGCGCCCCGGCGCGAGGCATTGCAGGTAATCACCATCTTGCAGTCGGAGTCGTTGACGCGATCCGAGATGGCCTCGGCGCTGAAGCCGCCAAAGATGATCGAATGAATCACGCCAATCCGGGTACAGGCCAGCATGGCGATGGTCAGCTCGGGAACCATGCCCATGTAGATGGCGACGCGATCCCCCTTGCTGAGCCCCTGCTTCTTGAGGACGTTTGCGAACTTGCACACCTCCCGATGCAATTGCCGGTAGGTGAATTTCTGTACATCCGAATCGGCGTCACCTTGCCAGATGATGGCAGTCTTGTCGGCGGTCGGCGTACCGAGGTGGCGGTCCAGACAGTTGGTGGAGACGTTGAGTTCGCCATCGGCAAACCATGTGTGTTCGATCTTACGGGCTTGGGTGTCCCAAGTATACTCGAGCGACTGACGGGGCTCCTTGAACCAGGTCAAGCGTTTCGCCTGTTTCAGCCAGAATGCGTGGGGGTCTTGAAGTGAGGCTTCCCACATCGTTCGGTATTGCTCTTCACGGTTGATGTGGGCTTTGGCTCGAATATGGGCGGGGGGGGGGAAGGTTCGATCTTCGGTCATGAACGAATCCATTGCCTTCTCTGGGGCCATGATCTGCTCCTTTTTGTGAATGGCGTATTCCCTTGGGCCAGAAGAGTTTACGGGCCCTTCCGCCGCGGGCGAATCAAAAGTCCAAATGGTATCGACGTGAAAAAAACGAGTCAATAAAAAAAGCGTCCTTGGCGTTGGGTGGGGTGTGCTCCGCACACCCTGTATCGTCGCGCGCCAAGTCAAGATCACTCGGGAGGCAGTGATTTTCTTTGCGGCTTGGCGACGCTGCGCGATATTACCATTTGGTGTGCGGAGCACACCCGTCACTTTGGAGAAAACGCTTGAGGCGGTTCGAGTTGAGAGAGACGTCACCGATCCGCGGAGGTCCGTCTATTTCATCGTGTCGTAGCATGCCTTTGAGCAGGTCCTGGCGGTAGTCGCCCTTGCTCAGCACGTACTGGCCGATCTCATAGAGGCTCCAGCGCTTGTCGCCCCCAAAGTGGAAGAGGCCCGTGGCGTCCTTGAGCAGCAGCAGCGGCACCATGTCCCCAATGGCTGCGCAGTGCACGCAACTGCGATACTCATCGTGAAAGAGCGTGACGGGGAGGCCCTTTTTGAAACGGGTCTCCATCCAATCGACCGCCCCTTTGTGGCCGACCATCGAATCTCCCAGGGGCAGACTCACCCGGAGGATACAGTGCCGTCGGCATTTGCCAATCTCCTCTTCGGCCAGTCGAAAGGTCTCGCCCGCGACACTCACCGGGCAGGGGGGATGATCTTCGCGGTAGCCGCCCTCAGGGGGATCGTTGCCGGAAAAGACGAGGTCTGTACTGACATAGAGGATGGGACGGTCTCCGAACACGCGACGCACGATCTTCGCGCCATTGACGTTGAGGTCATGGGCCCAGGCGGGACGCGCTTCACACACGTTGAGGTCACAGACTCCGGCACAGTGGACAATGTGCGTCGGCTTGAAGTTGTCTCGAATGTGCTCGAGTGAGGTCTCGTCGGTGATGGTCAGAGCCGATACGCCCTCAGTCGAAGAGAGGGTTGTCTTGGGTGGACACACGGCATGGAGGTGTGGCCGGGGTAGATGCTGCTGAAGCGTCTGGTAGATCGGCCATCCGTGAATGGAGGTCATGCCGGTGAGGAGGATGCGCCAGTCTGAGGGAAGCAGGATCTTCGGATTTCCTGTGTAGTGTGTCGCAGAGTACATGGGCAGATTTTAGTACAACTCCAGTTTGACGAGACGCCCATCCACACCGCCGCTGGCCAGAGGTATTTTCCAAGTGGTGCGGAGGCCGATGCGCTTGATCAAGTCTCGGTCCCCGAAATAGAGATAGGCCGTCGATCCGGTACAGCGCTGTTTGAGAAAATCGCCCAGGTCTTTGCAGAACAGATCCAGACCCTCGCGCTTCTGCAGTCGCAGGCCGTGGGGTGGATTGGCCACAATGGTCCGGTTTCCCAAGGACTTGATGTCTCGAAAGTCGATCTGCTTGAGGTCGACCTCAGGGCCATAGGGCAACTGTGCCAAATTGACCCTGGCGGCCTCGATGGCCTGCGCGGAGATGTCACTGCCCGCGATGAGGCCCGCGGGGAGGGGGCGAAGGGCGGCGTCAGCCTCGCGCTTCACCACGTTCCAGATTTGGGCGTCAAAATCGGGCAACGCCTCAAAGCCGAACTGACGTCGCAAGTAGCCGGCCGGGATCTGGCAGTAGCGCATGAGGGCTTCGCACAACAGAGTCCCGGAGCCGCACATGGGATCGACCCAAGGACGCTCGCCCGCCCATTCGCTGAGATCGGTGATGGCGGCCGCCAGCGTCTCTTGCATGGGGGCCTTGTGTGTCTCGATCCGGTATCCTCGTTTGTGTAAGGAACCGCCGGACACTTCCAGCCCGATGGTGGCGCGGTCCTTGGTGATGTGTAGGTTGAGCCAGACATCGGGCTGCTTGGTGTCGATATTGGGGCGCCGATCGAACTGCTCCTTAAAGGAATCGATAATCGCATCCTTGACACAGAGCGCGGCGTACTTGGAGTGGCGGATGGTCGAATTCGACACATTGGACACGATGGCGAAAGTCTTATCCAGCCGCAGCAACTCCGTCCAGCCGATCTCCTTGGCCCGTCGGTAGAGGTATTTGGTGGAGTGACAGTCGAAAAAGCTCAGAGGCGCAACGATCTTCTGGATGAAGCGGGATTGATACGTAATCCGATAGAGCGTGGCCCTATCGGCGTGGAAGAAAAAGCCGCGGTAGCCCATGTGGACATCGGTCGCCCCGAGTGAAGACAGTTCCCCCGCGGACATCGCCTCCAATCCCTCGGCCACTTGGGCAAAGTAACGCGAGGTCTGCTGGTAGGTGTAGCGTGAATCCACGCCCTGATTTGCAGCCTTTGATCCTGTACGCGGCGTGTTCACGTTGTTAGAAGATCCCACCATCGTCACTCGATTCATGCTGGTTGGAACAAATATAGTTGTCGGCCAGCGCCCTGCCTCTGCAAAGGGGGTGAGTATGCGGTATTTGAGGCGAGATTTCAAGAGGGGCTTAACGTCGACCTTTTCCCTTCGGTGGATGGCGTTGTCCGGATCACAACCATACTTCAGATGATTCTTTAATGGGTGAAGGCGGGTGGCGTCGATGAGTCGCACTCATTGTGGCACCCGGTCAGCAGGGAACGATCGAATCCTAAATCGTTACGCGGCCGATGGTTCGATGTCCTGCGCCCGACCAATTGTGGATGCCTTCGCGGTAACTGGTGGCGCCGCGATGGTGGGTGTGCAAGCGATGGACAGGGGGGGCTCTCCCGAGTGGCGTTGCTACGGGTGATCGAGTCGCCGACAGAACGCATCGACGCACGCGCTCTGTCGAGAAGCCGACGCATGAGGTTGCGGAAGGGAGGCTGAAGACAAAAGGCTTTCCCGCAGAAGCGTTCGTTTCCACTGACGATTACCGGAGGTCGATCCTGAACGCGGGGCCCGCTCGGGAGTCGGTGTTCGGCCGTGAGTGAAGGACAACTATTCCTGCGTTCAAACGAGAACATTTTGCTGCATCGAAGCCACGTCGAGCGAAATGCACCCCATACAACAACCCTCAACACCAGTCATTACAGTAGGGGCTCGCTCAGCTTCAAGGCCGGGCCTTCAGTACGCATTGCGGAAAGAGTCTTCTACAATTCCTACTACCTACGCGAGGGAGGACACCCCCACCTGCTCGTGAGTCATCAATCGCATTGTAGAGTTCCTTGTCGACGCAATTTGGAGGTCGCCTTAAAGGTTGGTCGCATCCGAGAGTCTCTGCAAAGGGGATGTGAGCGAGCCTTTAAACTGACCCCCTAGAGGCCTCCAAACAGAAAACAGGGTACCCTGTTTAAGCTTGAGCATGGGCGATGTATTTACGCGAATACGCTGCCACTGGCCGAAGTCCGGACAAACTGCATCCACCGTTGGGCAGAACGTTTGATCAACAGCCTGCAGACCGATAGATGTACCACCGTAAGGACTCTGGCCGATAGGGCCGGGGCCAATAGGACCAGGGCCGATAATAGGACACACTGTTCCAGCCGGTGGCGGTGGACACCGTGTCACGACGATGGGGCATTTCGTTTCAAGCGGTGGACACTGCGTCTCTACCGGTGGACAGACTGTCTCTTGGACAAAACATCGAGTGGCTAAAGGCGGACATTCCGTGAGTATCGGTGGACATTGCGTCGTCACCGGTGGGCACCGGGTCACTACCGCGGGGCAATGAGTCTCGCCGGGGGGGCACCGGGTCGCGACTATGGGGCATTTCGTTTCAAGCGGTGGACACAGTGTCTCTACGGGCGGACACTGGGTCTTTACTACGGGACATCGAGTCTCAAGTGGTGGACACAATGTCTCTACGGGCGGACACTGCGTATCTTTGAGCACACAGAAGGTCTCGGTTGGTGGGCATTCCGTTTGTACAGGTGGACATCGTGTCGTCACCGGCGGACACCTCGTCTCTACCGGTGGACAGACCGTATCTTGGGTAAAACATAGAGTAGCTAGAGGCGGACATTCCGTTTGTACAGGTGGACATCGTGTCGTCACCGGCGGGCACCTCGTCTCTACCGGTGGACAGACTGTATCTTGGGTAAAACAGACGGTGGCTAACGGCGGACATTCGGTTT